>JAOTYV010000303.1 GCA_029861675.1 Alphaproteobacteria bacterium | reverse complement strand
ATAAGGCCGTTGGGATGATCGACCAGTGCGCCGGCATGGCCCATAACGGCATCGAAGGGGCCGATCTCGTGCACGTCGTGCCCGCTTTTCCGCAGCGCGGCGATCATCGCCGGATCGAACCGATTTTCGATACGCAGGTCGGTCGTCTCGGCGCCCCAGGTGCGGCCGAGCAGCCAGCGCGGTGCGTTTACGGCCTGCTGCAGGTCCTGGTCATGCAGCACGTGACGCGAGAAGATCATGGCCTGAGTCTGCGGCTGCCCCTCGCCGCCCATCGTGCCATACACCATGGCCCGCCCGTCGCTGAGCCGTGCTAAGGCAGGCTGAATGGTATGGAAAGGCCGCCGGAATGGCTGCAGCGCGTTGTGGTGGGCGGGATTTAGAGAGAAGCTCGTGCCGCGGTTCTGCCAGGTAATGCCCGATTCGTCCAGGACGACGCCAGACCCGAACTCCCAGTAGATGCTTTGGATGAAACTCACGGCCCTTCCGTCGCCGTCAATGGCGCCGAGCCAGACCGTATCGCCCGTCGACGCGGCCTGCGGCCATGGGAGCGCCTCGGCCGGGTCGATATCGGCGGCCAGGTCGTCGAGAACGTCTGACGCCAGGAATTCGCCCGGATCGACCGTCATGTATTCGGGATCGGTGACATACCGGTCGCGTATTCGAAACGCCCGTTTCGTGGCCTCCACGAGCGTATGGACGTACGCGAAGGTCTCCGCTTCCCGAACGCCGAGCCGCGCGTAAATGCCGAGGAGCATCAGCGACGCCAATCCCTGGGTCGGCGGCGGCATGTTGTAGACGGTGTGACCGGCAACCTGAAGGGACAGCGGCGTTACGATACGCGCCCGATGGCGATTCAGATCTTCGAGACGTAACGGCGCGCCGGCCCGCTCCAAATCGGCGGCAATCGCGCGTGCCAGGTCGCCCCGGTAAAAATCATCGAGCCCGGCGGTCGCCAAACGCGCAAGGGACGTGGCGATCCGCGGTTGCCGAAAGCGGGCGCCGACCGCAGGCGGCTCACCGCTGACGAGAAAATTTTCCGCGAAACCGGACACGTTCGCAAGTTCGGCGCGCTTCGACCGGATGTTATCGGCGAGGGAGTGCGTGACGGCGACACCGTCCGCCGCGAAATGAATGGCGTCCTCCAAGAGACGCTCCAATGGCATCGCGCCGCCCCAACCTTCGCGGCTGATCCGAAGCGCTTCCTGCCAACCCGACACGGCGCCCGCAACGGTCAACGTGGCTAAACCGCCGCGCGACGGAATCGCCTCGAATCCCCGGTCGCGGTAGAAGTCGACATTGGCCGCCGTGGCGGCACCGCCGCAGGCATCGATGCCGACGACATCCGCTTCCGGCGCATGAATTAGCCAGAAATTGTCGCCGCCCAAGGCGTTCATGTGCGGATACACCACGGTGATCGCGGCCGCCGCCGCGACCATGGCCTCGATGGCGTTGCCGCCGTCTTCGAGAACGCGAAGGCCGGCGCGCGCCGCGAGATGATGGGGTGCCGTGACCATGCCGCGATAGGATCGTGCCGTTTCGAGCATCGAACGTTTCCAACTCTTAGTTACGAACGGAAAGGCGGCCGGCAAGCCAGCAGTCGAAGGCCATGATCGCCCCCGCCGCCGCATCCCACCCCGACGTATGGCCCATCCGGCCGATCCCGGAAACGCCGTCGCGCATGCTTTCGGCGTCGGCGCGCACAATGGCTGCCAAGGTGCGATGCAACGCGGCGCCGCCTTTGCCTTCGGCCGCCGCCGAAAGATGGGAAAGAGAAATGGCGTTGCTCGCCTGCGCGGCATCATCCCGCACGGACGACCATAGACGTCGGCAAATCGCAGCCTCGCGTAGCGAGTGCAGGGCGACCATGACTCCGCCAATCAAATCATCGCCGGATGGCGTCAATCCGGGTCCGAGGCCGATCAACGGATGAACGCGCCTCAAACCCTGCATGGCGCGATTGTCGGGTTCGCGGCATGCCGAATTGAGCCAATGTCGTAGCGCGGTGACGGGGCCTGCCGCCGCCCGGCAAACAAAGTCATCGCAGCGGGGACGAAAGTCGCTTCTGAGGAATTGCCCGAGCCCTTCGGCCGGGATCCGGCCCGCGGCGATCCGCCGAAACATCCGGATGCCCGACTCGATCCTATCCGGGTTCAGCGCGCCGGAAATCGGAGCCGGCGACCACTCGATGGTGTCGGTCAACGCATAGCGGTGCCGATTTCCGGCGACGATCGCCTGACGATCGATCCGCACCATCGCGTCGCGTGACAGCCCGCTGGCCGCCCACTTCGTCGCGGCGGGCGCGTCGGTTACGAGAGTCAGCGGTCCGGGCTCGAGAGCCGCGTTGCCGATACAAATGAGCCCCGCCGCGGTTTCGACGTAGAAACTTGAGTCGAATAGGGCCGCGACCCGACCGGTCGTGGCGCCGCGCAATACCCTCGACGCGATGCAGCCGGCCAGCCGAACCGGGAAGTGAGATTCGAACGTGGGACTACGCATCGTCGGCCACGATGTGTGTGCCGGTTTCGCCGCGCAGCGCGGCCATCGCTTCGTTCAGATGGGCGATGATGACGCGTTCGCCACCACCTTCCAGGAATCGCAGGGCGGCGTCGATCTTGGGACCCATGCTGCCGGGCGGGAAATGCCCGTCAGCCTGAAAGGCTCGGAGCTCGCGCATGCCGAGGTGATCGAGGTCCTTCTGATCGGGGGTTCCGAAATTGATTGCGACCTTCGATACCGCGGTCAGAATCATCAGCAGTTCAATACCGAGAATATTGGCCATGTGCGCCGAGGTAAGGTCCTTGTCGATAACGGCCTGTACGCCGCGGCGGATTCCCTTTGGCCCGCGAATGACCGGAATGCCGCCGCCGCCAGCCGCAATGACGACGGTGCCCCGCCGCGCCAGGACTTGGACGAGCGAAATGTCGCAGATGTGCTTGGGCTTCGGCGATGGGACGACGTGCCGCCAGCCGCGTCCTGAATCCTCTTTCATGATCCACCCCAGTTCCTTGCCGATATTCGCCGCATCCTCGGCGTTATAAAAAACGCCGATCGGCTTGCTCGGGTCTCGCAGGGCGGGATCGTTTTCATCCACTTCCACCTGCGTCAGGAGACAGGCGACGTGGCGCGGGTTATCGGCTTCCCGCAGGGCGTTTTCCATTGCCTGCATCAGCAGATAGGCGATGCCGCCCTGGGAATGGGCGACACAGATATCCAGCGGCATTGGAGCGATGCGATTACGGGTCAGAGCTTGGCGCATGAGGATCTTGCCCACGACCGGGCCGTTGCCGTGCGTGATCACGAGTTCGTTGTCGAGCATGGCGAGCGGCAGCAGCGCCCGGGCTGTGTTCGCGGCAATCGCCTGTTGTTCCTGAGATGTGCCTTCGATGTCCTCCGGATGGATGGCGTTACCGCCGATGGCTACGAGAATTCGGTCGGGTATGTCTGATAACGCCGCCATGCCGCGATCCTCATTCGTCCGATCGTACGGCGGCGAGCGCCCATACCGCCGCATCGGCATTGGTCGGCGCTACGTGCACGCCCACGGTTTCGAGTTTTGCCAGCTGCGTCGAGCGGGATTGCGGGTCGTCTTCGGTGCCGGTGACCGAAGCGATCACGGCGGGCCCGTTCGGGCGGCGTGCTGTCAGTAATTTGGCGAGGTGACCGGCAGGGTCGTCATGCGATCCATAGCCGATAACGACGTCGACGAGGATGACGCCGACACGGGCATCATCGAGCGTCTCGACGATCGCCGTGTCGCGAACCGAAGGATCGATCATCGGATGGGGTCTGCCTTGCGTGTATTCGTCGTCGCCCAGGTCGAGCATGAGGTGGCCGTCGCTTTCCCTCCCGACCATCGACGCGCCGGGGATCGGCACGTTGGACGAAACGGCCACGCCTGCACCGCGAAATACGGCCTGCGCCTCGGCGCACAAGGTGCCGCCGGAGAAAAGGCCATGGACGCGCGCTCCCCCGGTCGATGGTGTTAACGCCGGGGGCGGCGTCTCGGCCAACCAACCCGCATCCAAGCCGAGCGCCGCCGCCGCAGCATCCTTCAAGGTGAAGACCTGAGCCACGTTCGGCGGCATCGGCAGCTCCTCGGCGCCGATGAAGCAGACGGTTGCGGGCGTGCCGCCGGTCGCAAGGCGATCCAGAACCCGGGCCGCCACCGCCTCGGGCGGTGGTTTGGAAACGAGCACGATGGAATTGGTCGCCGGATCGGCGTCCAACGCATCGATCGCCATCAGCGTGGAAATGCCGCCAACCACCGTTTGCAGATCGCGGCTGCCGACGCCGATCGCATGCGAAATGCCGCCGCCGTGGCGGGCGATCAGGCAGCTGACTTCCTGCGTGCCGGTTCCCGACGCGCCGACGATGCCGATATCGCCCCGCGGCACCGCGTTGGCGAAGGCGAGGGGGGTTCCATTGATAATGGCGGTCCCGCAATCCGGCCCCATGACCAGGCGGCCCAAGTCGCGGGCTTCGCGTTTCAGTTCGGCCTCGGCGGCGAGGCTCACATTGTCGCTGAAGATCATGACATGCAGGCCGCGGCGAACGGCCTTCCGCGCCTCGGCGATGGCGAAATCTCCGGGCACCGAAATCAGCGCTAAGGTAGCGTCGGGCGCGGCCTTGACGGCGGAACGCAATGTTTTGGGGCGCCAGGCGTTTGCGTCGCCGCTGCCGCGCATCGGTTGATCGAGTTGCGCCAAGGCCTCCGCGAGCGCGGCTTCCGCCGCTTCGAGCGTCTTGCCACGTACGCCGATGACCAAATCGCCGCCCCGCGCCGCGATCTCGGTGTCGCTCAAGAGGCCCGCGTCGGCCATGATCTGCCGGTTGGCCGGCGTTCCCATCATCAAGGCGGCGTCCTCGATGCTTTCCCTATTCGCTATGGTTCGTGACAGTCGCATCAGGGCAACGGAATCCAGGTAGAATCCCATGCGGACCGCGTTGACGACGGAAGTGTTCATGACACACCGATACGTTCGGCGAACGCGACCAGCGCCTTCTCGAAGCACACGATTGGTGCGCGAACCACCCCGGCGCCGACCTGACCGATACCCGGCTCCTTGTGCGCAATTCCCGTATTGATGGTCGGGGCCAGGCCCGTCTCCACGACAAGGCGAATGTCGATTCCGGTTGGCACGCCGCGATAATCCAGCGCCGGAATGGTCCATTCCGGGTTCTCGCCCGCGGTGATCTCAGCCATGGTGCGGGTAAAGTTTCCCGCCTCGGATGGCGCACCCGCCCCGACGAACCCGGCGACTGCCGGCGCCGCCCCCATGGCGAACCCGCCGAGCCCGACGGTTTCGACGATCGTGGAATCGCCCATGTCGGGATTGGCGTCGTTTTCCGTGAATCCGGGGAAATAGAGTCCTTCGGGCATCTCGACGGGCGCCGTGAACCAGGTGTCGCCGGTGCCGCTGACGCGGATTCCGAAGTCCGTTCCATTGCGCGACATGGCCGTGACGATGCTCGATGCGTCGATATCGCGCACCGGATCCATGATCGCTTTTCCCATGGCCATGGCGATATTGAGAAAGAATTGGTCGTTGCCGCCGATGAAGGCGAG
>JAOTYV010000052.1 GCA_029861675.1 Alphaproteobacteria bacterium | reverse complement strand
CGCGCCCAAGTATCGTCGCTAATGACAAATCGATCCGTGTTCATGCAAACTCCCCTCAAAAGGAAGCTTGAATCACATTTCAGAGTCTGTGTGAATCCATTAAATGTCCACAGACCCTAGCCTGCCTTCACCAGCACGTTGATCCGCGTCGCCTTCTCAAAAACAATGTCTTCGCCGTCACTCCGCGCATGGGCCTCGAACCGTTCGCGAATGACCGGCCCGTGCTGCGCGAACGCCGCGGCATGCTTCTCGTTTCGCGACGTCAATTGGGCTTTAAAATCGGCAAAATCCCGATAGCGGCCCGCATTGCCGTAGAAAACTTCTTCTTGCGCCATCAAACCGTAGTCGCCGGCGCGGCCGAGTTCCTGATAGGCGCGCTGGCGCACCGCCGTCTCGTCGTTCCAGAGTTTCTGGATTTCGAATTCGGGCCCGGCCGGCACCGGTTCCAGCGCCATCAGGGCTCCGCCCGGCTTCAATGCGCGCGCGGCTTCGCGCAAAGCATCCGCGATGGCGTCGACCGGCACGTGATGTAAGCTGTTGGTGAACACCGCGATATCGAGCGCGCCATCCGCCACCGGCAGCGATTGGGCAATTCCTACTTCGAAAGTGACCTCGACCGACGCCTTGGCGGCAGCCTCCCGCGCGGCCGCGATCCGGCTGGCATCCGGGTCGACCCCCAGCACCGTCGCGCCCTGGCGGGCCATATGGATCGTCGGCCCGCCCTTTCCGCACCCAATATCGACCACGTGCCGCCCCGCCAAATCGAAAGTCGCGGTGATGATGTCGTTTGCAGCGGCGACCGGAAGGTCCCGCAGGGGGATCTGTGGAAACATATTAATGCCCCGATCCGTGCAGGATGGTGCCCTGCAAGCCGGTGTCATAGGCAATGCCGTCGGGCGTAATCGTACAAATCGTCGGAAATACCAAGGGCTTGATCAGCCCCTTTCGTTCCAGCGCCGTCCACACCCCTTGATTGATGAGGCCGGTGGCGTCTTTCAGGAAAACCACATGCTGACCGACGTGGAAATGATCGCCATGCGGCGCCGGGACGGTCACCGTAATCTCGCCATTCGTGTCATCGGCCACACCGTGATCGGAGTCGCCATAGGCCTGCAGAATCGTAAGCGTTTTCAATTGCAGCTTATTCAGGCGCAACGGGTTTCGTTTCGGCGGCATTTCAATGCTCTCTTTCACAGCCAGGTCACGCGATTTTGACGAAGGCTTTTGACGCCTGTCTCTCGAATGCGGATAGACTCTAACCAATCCTAATCCCAATGGCATCAGGAAGGGGTGGCGCCTCGTTTATCGCATCCGAAACCAATTATGAGGAGAGGACTAAGCCATGTCCCGTAGATTTATTGCAATTCTATCTTTCGCCGCGGCGATCGGCCTGTCGCCCCATGCGGGTCAAGCCGGTTTCTTTTCGGCAAGTTGGCCGGTCGCGACCAAGGCGCCCGCAGGCGAAGCGCTTATTTCCTTCAAGGATTCCCAACTCGCCAAGGCCGCGGCCCAGCGCGTTTGGTACACCGGCGCTTTCGAGCACTTTGAGTATGCCCGGCTCGAGACAAGGGATCTGGTCGTCGAAGCGGTTTACGACACGATCATCGGCGATCAGACCATTCTCGACTATCCGCACTGGATGGAAAGCATGATCGACACCTGGAACCGCAATCGCGGCCAGTCGAAGAGCTGGGGCAAATCGGGTCGCGCACAGGCTTGGCACGGGCACATCGACTATAAATTGTACCGACTTCAGGGCGCTAACCAACATTGCGCCGGCTTCAATTCGGAATGGGATCATTCGGGGCGCGATTCTTACGGCCGACCCGGCAAACTCTTTTTCGGCTATATGTGTGCCAAGGCCGGCGAGACGCTAACCGAAAATCGGGTCGAGAACATTCTAAAGGGTGTCACCATCGACAAGCGCTTCGGTCATCGATTCGTCAAACCGGGCCAAACGGCGTCCGTTGACCAGGCCGCCGTCGCGATCGCTTCCGGCGCGGCAGGATCGGCGACCGGCAACCATGCATTTCCTTTTGAATTCGGCACGCACCACGTCGAAAGCGGCGCAGGTTTCGGAAACTAGAAAACAGTCCCTACAATGCCTTCGGGCCGGCCGCAATCTTGCGGATAATCCACGCGACGCCCGCTCCTTTCTCCAGAACGGCAACCGCGCGTCGACAAGGATGGGACGCGGACACGGCATCCGTTCATAATTTTTTCACGCGATCTTGAAATTGGCTTTATGCGCCCCTTTTCAATTAAGGAGTACCATTAGCTCTTCCGCATCTATGACCCGCGGATGGACCATTGCCCGGTTTTCGAAATCGGCGCGCAATTCTAGGAGATGGAAAAGCCATGTTCCGTAAGATCATTGCAATTTTGTCTTGCTCGGCACTCGTCGCCTTATTGCCTCTCGCCAGCCAAGCCGGATTCTTCACGGCGAAATGGCCGGTGACGCGTTGGGCGCCGGCGGGCGAGGCGCTCATTACTTTCAAGAATTCTGCGCTCAGCAAAGCCTCGGCCAAGCGTGTTTGGTATACCGGCGCTTTCGAGCATTTGGAGTATGCCTTGGTGGAGACCGACGGAATTGTTCTGGAAGCGGTCTACGACCGGGTAATCGGCGACCAAACCATCCTCGACTATCACTATTGGATGGAAAAAATGCTCGATACCTGGCATCGCAATGCCGGCCAGTCGAAGGTTATGGGGGTTTCGAAGTCTGCGCGGGCCTGGCACGGCACCATCGATTATCAATTGTACCGTCTGCAACGCACGAACCAGAATTGTGCCGGATTCAATTCCGAGTGGGATGTGTCGGCACGGGATCCGAACGGGCGTCCTAAAAAGGTGTTGTTCGGCTATATGTGCGCAAAGTCCGGTCAGGCATTGAACCAAGCCCAAGTGGAAACGATCCTCAAGGGTGTCACCCTGGACAACCGGTTCGGCCATACCTTCGTCAAGCCGGGACAAAAGGCCGCTACCGACGAGGCGGCTTACGCCCTGGGGTCCGGCACCGGCGGCACGGGTACGGGAAACCTTAAATTCCCCTTTGAGTTCGGCACGCAATATTCCGGCGAAGACGGCGACTCCTCGTTCGGAAAATAGACTTCAGACACAAAGAGCCTTCGGCCCGGCTGTGTGCACGTGCACGGCCGGGCCGAATTTTTCCAGTCTGCCCCATAAGATTGCGAGGACTCTACACCCCGCAACCGGTTAAACTGGGCCCCGAAAAACCGTGATCGTGATTTAGCAAAGATAGGACGTAGACATGGCGCCCGACGCTTCCGCCAACCCACCCGATGCCGCCGCGCTCGATCAAATCAAGGCCGTCGTGGGCGCCAAGGGATGGATCGAGGACAAGGCCGAGTTGGAGCCCTGGCTCAAGGAATCGCGCGGCTACTACGTCGGCGCCTGTGCCCTCATGGTGCGCCCGGAAACCACCGAGCAGGTCGCCAAGGTCGTCGAAATCTGCAGTGCACACGGCATCGCCGTTGTGCCGCAAGGCGGCAACACGGGCCTGTGCGGCGGCGCCGTCCCAAATGAGAATGGCCGGGAAATTCTGCTCAATCTCGGGCGCATGAAGGCAGTTCGCGACATCGATCCGCTGAACTACACGATTACCGTGGAGGCCGGCTGCATCCTGGCCGACATCCAGGAGGCGGCTTCCGACGCGGACCGGCTGTTTCCCCTGAGCCTGGCCGCCGAAGGGTCGTGCACAATCGGCGGCAACCTCTCGACGAATGCGGGCGGCGTCAACGTGGTTCGCTACGGCAACACGCGAGATCTCGTGCTTGGGCTCGAGGTCGTCCTCCCGTCCGGTGAAATCTGGAACGGGCTGCGGCGGCTGCGCAAGGACAACACCGGATACGATTTGAAACAGCTGTTCGTCGGCGGCGAAGGAACGCTCGGCGTGATTACCGCCGCGGTGCTCAAATTGTTTCCCAAGCCGAAGGATGTTCATACCTGCTTCGCGGCGGTACGCGACCTCGACGCGGTTATCGAACTGCTTACCCGGGCGCGCGAGGCAAGCGGTGACGCGGTCACCAGTTTTGAAATGATCCCGCGCCGGCCGATCGACTACGTCCTGGAACACATCCCCGATGTTGTCGATCCGTTGCAGGATCAATACGAGCTATACACCCTGATCGAATTTTCCGGCGCCCGCGCCAATGGCGGCATGGGGGCAAATATGGAATCGATGCTCGAGACCGCATTCGAGGATGGATTGGTGCTCGACGCCGCGGTCGCGCAGTCCGAATCCCAGCGCGCCGAGATCTGGAAAATCCGCGAATCCATACCCGAAGCGCAAGTGCGGGAAGGCTTCAGTATCAAGCACGACGTCTCGGTCCCGGTCAGCAAAATACCGGCATTCGTCCGGCAGGCGATCGGTGCTGTCGAAGCGCTGATTCCCGGCGTTCGGCCCTGTCCGTTTGGCCATGTCGGCGACGGCAACCTGCATTTCAACTTCTCCTATCCGGTTGGGGCCGACGGCCGGGCGTTTATGGACCGCTGGGCGGAAGTCAATCGGATCGTGCACGATATCGTCACCGAAATGGGCGGCTCGATCAGCGCCGAGCATGGCATCGGGCTGTTGAAACGGGAGGAATTCCATCATTACACGCCCGAACTCGATCTATCATTGATGCGTCGAATCAAGGCCGCTATCGATCCAAATGGCATCATGAATCCCGGCAAGATATTATAAAGAAAAGTTAAATTTGAGCCCCGCTGAATTGTTAAATTGTTAACCGAGAAAAACCAGGATAGCCCAAACCGGCATGCGTGGCCGGACCCCGTCAGCAATTGAAACCGAGCGACTCATCATGAGCACCTATAACGCCCCCCTTCGAGACATGCGGTTCGTGCTGGACGAACTCGGCCTGTTGTCACAGCTCACCGACCTCCCGGCCGCCGAAGAGGTCAATGGCGATCTGGTAGCGGCCGTGTTCGACGAGGGAGAAAAGCTGGCGCGCGAAGTGATCGCCCCGCTCAACGCGGTGGGTGATCAGCAGGGGGCAACCTACGAAAACGGTGTGGTCCGCACCGCGGACGGTTTCGCCGACGCGTACAGGGCGTTTGTCGATGGCGGCTGGGCCAGCGTTCCCTTCGATCCGGATCACGGTGGTCAGGGACTGCCCTGGCTGGTGACGGCCGGGCTCATGGAAATGTGGATCGCGGCCAACACGGCGTGGGCGCTCTGTCCGATCCTGACGATGGGCGCGGTGGAGCTGCTGGGGGAACATGGTTCCGCGGAACAGAAATCCCGGTACCTGCCCAAAATGGTCTCCGGCGAATGGACCGGCACGATGAACCTGACCGAGCCGCAAGCCGGCTCCGATTTGGGCGCATTGCGGTGCAGGGCGGAGCCCGACGGTGACCACTATCGCATCAAAGGCCAAAAGATCTTCATCACCTATGGCGAGCACGACCTGACGGAAAACATCATTCACATGGTGCTCGCGCGTACCCCGGACGCCCCGGAAGGCAACCGCGGGATATCGCTGTTCCTCGTCCCGAAATTCATGGTCGATGCCGACGGCAGCCTCGGACAGCGCAACGATTTGCGGTGCATCTCGCTGGAACACAAGCTCGGCATCCACGCCAGCCCGACCTGTGTCATGGCCTATGGCGAAAACGATGGCGCCATCGGCTATCTGGTCGGCAAGGAGAATGAAGGCCTGCGATGCATGTTCACGATGATGAACAATGCCCGCATGAATATCGGCATTTCAGGCCTGGCCATCGCCGAGCGCGCCTATCAGCAGGCGCGCGACTATGCCCGGGAACGCGTCCAATTCGGCGCGATTATTCACCATCCCGATATCCGCCGCATGCTGATGACCATGAAGGCGCAAATCGAGGCGATGCGCGCTTTGGCCTACGACGCCGCCGCGACGCTCGATCGGGCAAAACACCATCCCGACGATGACACCCGCCGCCTTGCGCAAGCGCGGATCGACCTGATTACGCCGGTCACCAAGGCGTGGTGCACGGATACAGGCGTCGAACTCGCCTCGATCGGTGTCCAAATTCATGGCGGTATGGGCTTCATCGAAGAAACCGGCGCGGCGCAGCACTACCGTGACGCCCGGATCGCACCGATCTACGAGGGCACCAACGGAATCCAAGCCATCGACCTGGTCACCCGCAAGGTGCTGCGCGATGGCGGCGACGGCGCGCGCGCCTATATCGCGGAACTCCGGGAAACCCGGCAGGCGATGGCGGGCGCTTCCGTCGGTCCGGCTGGCAGCTTGGCGGGGCGCCTGGACGACGGTATCGCGGCCCTGGAAAGCGCGACGGACTGGATCCTGGCGCAGAAAGACGGACCGGACCGGGCACTTGCGGGCGCGAACGCCTATCTCACCCTTTTCGGCATCGTCGCCGGCGGCGGCATGATGGCAAAATCAGCGCTGGTCGCCGCGGAAGCCGGGAAAAGTGCGAATGGCGACGCCGGCTTCTACGAAGCGAAGCTCGCCACCGCGGCGTTTTATGGCGATCACATTTTGCCGCGCGCCATGGCGCTGGCGACCGCGATCACGCAGGGGGCGGAGTCGGTATTGGCGATCGACGAGCAGTATCTCTGACCCTCCGATCCGGTAACGACAAATGAAAAGGGCGCCTTGAACTCAACCAAGGCGCCCTTCCCAGTCGACTAGCGAAACGTCGTCACATTACATTCCGGCGTCCTTGGCCGTCTTCAAGACGAGGTCCAGCAATTTGCGCGCGGGCAGCTTGCCTTCGTTCTCCTTGACCCAGGCATCCCAGACCGGCTTGCCGCCGATCTTGCGAAACGCATCGAGATCTTTCTCGCTGAACTTCACGGCCTTCATCTTCGACTTCGACCATTTCGGAAGATTGATCTTATCCTTGGCGGCATAGGCGGCGATCATCGCCTTGTATGCCCCGTCCTTCACATCTTCCAGGACCTGCTTATAGGCCTTCGGAAGCTTGGCATGGGCGTCCTTGTTCAACGCCATGATGCAGTTGACGTTGCCCGCTGCCAGATTGGTCGTGTACCAGTCGGAAATCTCGTCCAACTTGTATGCGGCGAAGGTATAGGTGAACGGGAATCCGATCGCGTCGACCGTGCCGCGCTGCAGGGCGGTATAGGTCTCGGAAGCCGGCATCGTCGTCGGCACCGCGCCGACGGCCGCAGCGGCCTTGCCCATGCCACCCAGCGCCCTCAACCGTTTGCCCTTAAAGTCGGCAACCGATTTCGGCGCCGCACCGCGGCCCATATACTCATAAGACGGCAGCAGGTTCTGGATGTAGCGAATCGAGTTCCACTTGGCTAAGGAAGCCTGGAGCTCTTTCGTCTCCCACAGCGTGTCATACACCTTGCGCATTTGCTTCCAGCTGGTGAACGGCAGGAACGGCAGATCCAGCACACCCATGGCGCGGACCTTGCCGGGATGATAGGCCGAGCAAACGAAGGCGGCTTCGATCGCGCCGACCTTGAGCCCATCAAGGTTTTCCTTCGCCTTTGAGAGCTGCTCACCATAGTAGAGCTTGATGTTGAAATTGCCGCAGGTAGCGTCTTTGACCGCTTTGGAAACGTACTCGGATCCTTCGGTCACCGCCCGCCGTTTGCCCCACAGCGAATACTTCCATGTGACCTTGGGCCCGTCGCAACTTTTCATTGCGGCGAGTGAACTCGTCGGGGCCGCCACCGACGCAAGCATCAGGGCGGCGCCGCCGGCCACGAAAACGGAAATTCCGGATTTAATCATTCGTATGCTTCTCCCTTGAGCGCATTGTTACTGCGATAGATTCCACGACTCCCCGATCTATTCGACGATTCGAGAAATCATCGCAAAATTATGCTTGAGTAGTGCCCTTAATCTAGCCCGGTTTCGATTTGGGAACAATTCAACAGTAAGGGGTACACGACGCCCTTAGCGGGTCTGAAAATCCGCTCCGAGCGCTCACAGCCGCACACCACACTCTCCGGCCATTTCCCCCCGGATTGTGCTCGAAGGCGCTCTATGGGGGTGACGCCGCGCTCAGTTGGGGGCATCATCGGACTGAATCTTGCTGAGGAGACGTTCAATGCAGACCGATACGTTGGAAATTACGACGCAGGACATCGAATACACGCGCCACGGCGACAGGGCGATGACGCTACGGTTGTTTACCCCGCCGGGCGACGGCCCTTTCCCCGTTGTGCTCGATCTGCACGGCGGCGCCTGGACCAAGGGCAATATGTCGGAATGCTACGATCGGGACGAAATCCTGGCCAAGGCCGGTTTCGCCGCCGCTTCGCTGGATTTCCGCCACGCCGCGGACGCCTATCCCAGCTCGCTGATCGACATAAATTATGCGGTCCGGTGGCTGAAGGCACATGCGGACGAATATCGCCTTGATGGCGAACGGGTCGCCCTTTGCGGACAATCCAGCGGCGGCCATCTCGCCATGCTGGCCGGAATGCGGCCGCATGACCCCCGATACGCGGAAATCGCACTCGATGCACAAGACGCGACCGTATGCTGCATCGCCATGTTATGGCCGGTCATCAACCCGTTGTCCCGCTACCGGCATGCGAAGCGGGCGCTCGCGGAAGCTTCCCCGCCGAGCTGGGTCGGAGACATTCCGGAGCGGCATGATTTGTACTGGAAAACCGAGGATACGATGGCCGAAGGCAACCCGATGCTGGCCCTCGAGCGCGGCGAAGCCGTCCAAACGCCGCCGGCGTTGTGGGTCCAAGGACGGCCCGACATCGTGCATGATTACCGCGACCTCGACTCCGACGCCGACCTCAATGAGCCGGAACGGTTCGCCCGAAATTATCGCGACGCGGGCGGAGATATTGAAATTTGCTATATCGATTACGCCGACCGGCTGACGCGCGCGTCGGTTGACCCGGTTCTCGAATTTTTCGAGACGCATTTACGGCGTTAAGCCGAATCGGCGCTCACTGCCGGCCGCGCGGCCTTTTGCAAAAGAATAAGCGCGCCTCCGACGATTCGAGAGGCGCGCTTATTCTTTGAAACGAGTAAAAACCGTCCGGCGACGCCGGCTAGGCGGCGGCGCGAATTTCTTCAGGCAGAGCACCGAACAACGCCTCATAGGCGCTCGGCTTTTCATACATGAGACAGGTTTTGGCAAATTCTTGTACGGAAACGCCGAATACCACGGCAAAATCCGGGTAAAGCGCGGCGGGAACTTCCTTTTCCCCGCTTTCCAAAGCCTCGACCAATTCAACTTCAGCGCCAATCTGCTCCGCGAGTTCGATCGAAGTCACCTGCGCCGACCGGCGCAACCCCCGGAACCACACGGCTTCGCGCGACCGCATGCGCTGAATTCGGTTCTCGTCAATTACACATTTCATAGCCAACATAATCACGACCCATATCTTTTAGGATAAATGCAACATTGTAATAATTGAGCACTTTATATTAGTAATGCAAGGTTATTATTTTTCCCTTAATCGCGACATTTCGCCACGGTAACTTCCCGAAGTCTTGAATTGAGGGCCTCGATCATTTCACGAGTCGTTTTTTCGATCTGCGGATGGCGGAAATCCGGCGCTATTTCCAACAACGGCTGAAGTACAAACAAACGCTCGTGCAAACGCGGGTGCGGCACTTGGAGTTCCGGCCGGTCGATAATTTCGTCGCCGTAATACAATATATCGATATCGATCGCCCGCGGACCGAATCGCGGCGATGGCACGCGGCCGATCCGGCGCTCCAGCGATTGAACGCCCTGCAGCAATTCCGCCGCCGCCAAGGCGGTCTGGCCCATCAGCACCATATTGAGAAAATCGGGCTGTGCCTCGAGGTACTGAGCCGCGGTTTCAATGATGGTGGAACATGTCTGGACTTCCAGATAGTCGGATAGGGAAGCCGTGGCGCGCTGCAGATTTTCCCGCCGGTCCCCAAGATTGCTGCCGAGCGCGATGTAGACTTCGACCATCACGCACGGCCCCGGCCGGAGTCCCCGCCATCCGCCGGCGCCCGCAGGATCGCATCGGCCATGCGGGCGATGCGAACCACCGTCGCCACGTCGTGTGCGCGTACGATATCCGCGCCGCGGATAACGCTTATCGCCATCGCGGCGGCGGTGCCTTCCTCCCGTTCGTCGGGCCCGAGATCCAGCACATGGCCGATAAACGATTTCCGGCTTGGCCCCACGAGCAGCGGATATCCCAAGGATTTGAATTGATCGAGGTGATTGATGAGCGCGAGGTTTTGCGTCACCGTCTTACCGAAACCGATACCCGGATCGAGAATGATTTGCGCGGGATCCACGCCGGCAGCAACCGCGTCGGCCGCCAACACCCGCATTTCCGCCGACATGTCCTCAATCAAGTGCTCATAATGAGCGCCCAGATACCGTCCCCCGAGCTTCGCATCGCGTTCGATATCGCGGGGTCGGCTGCGGTTATGCATCAGCACGACCGGCGCACCGCTCGCGGCGGCGAACCCGGCGATTTCCGGATCGGCTTTTAGCGCCCAAATATCGTTGATGATGGCGGCACCGGCACGCAGAGCAACCTCTGCCACCGCCGCTTTCGAGGTATCCACCGACAACACGGTGGCCGGATACGCCGCCGAAAGCGCCTCCAGCACCGGACAAACCCGTGCCGCCTCCTCCTCAGCCGATACGGCCCGCGAGCCGGGACGCGTGCTTTCGCCGCCAATATCCAGAATGTCCGCGCCGGCGGCGATGAAGTCGCCGGCAAGCGCAACCGCCCTATCGACCCAATCCGACCCCGCCAAAAGGCCGTCACCCGAGAACGAATCCGGGGTCACGTTGACGATGCCCATAATATAGCTTCGTTGTCCCCAATCGAATCGGTCGGTCAGCCGCATGCCTACCTCGGGAATTCCGTCGACTCGTGAGCCGCCGCGCGGCACTTTACCGAGGAAGTCCGAATAAGGATATGCTACCTGTCTCTTCGGACCGCAAGCCTTCGCGACGCCGCATCCGGAGCTGAATTGGGCGCGGCCACCGAAGACAACCAGGCGCAGGGAGGCGCGGCAGTTGAAATTTACCCCTCAGCAACGCGGCGGCGCGGCGCCCGGCGATGATCCCGGACCGCACAGCCGGCGGTCCTACCGAATTCTGGTGCGCGATTTGGTTCTGCCGTGGCAGATCGGCGTCTGGAGCCACGAGGAAAATCGTCAGCAGCGCATTCGGCTTAACCTCGATCTCCGGGTATCCGAGCTTCCCGACCCGACCGCGGATAAATATGACGACGTGATGTGTTATGAAAAAATTATCGATGAGATCCGCGCTCTGGCTGCGCGTGGCCATGTGAAATTAGCCGAAACATTGGCCGATCAGGTCGCGGCGCTGTGCCTTGGCGACCCGCGCGCATTGCAGGTCACCGTGCGCATCGAAAAACTCGAAGCGATCGAAGAAGCTGCGAGCGTCGGTGTGGAAATCACCCGGAGCCGCGAAGATACGATCCGCGCCGCCGATGCATCGCCGCTTCGGCTTGCCGGAAAGGACTAATCCGATGGGGTAGCCGCCGAGGCCCGATAATATTGGCTGCCGAAAAAATTCACAATTTGATTTCAATTGCTTGTGAGATAGCCCAAAATTTCAGCGTAATTGACTTAAATCCGAAGACAAATGCCGCTATATTTCTAATCAGGGAGATAAAAACGAAGAACGTCTCAACGCGTTGGAAGTATCATTTTTGGGTGGTATCAAAGGATGTACGCTCGCGACGTATCGGTTCATGTATTCGCGTCTGTTTTGCTTATCGCAGCGAGCGCGACGCACGTAGCCGCAGCCAATTCTCGGAGTATTTCCGCCGATCCGGCCCATTTTATCAAAAATTTGGCCGAACAGGCGATCCAGGTCTTGTCGACACCGAACGGCTCGTTGCAGCAACGGGAAGACAAGTTCCGTGACTTGCTGCGCGATGATTTTGCGATGGACAAGATCGGCCGATTCGTCGTCGGCGGCTACTGGCGCAAGATGAATGAGACCCAACAATCCAAGTACAGAAAGTTATTCAGCCAATGGGTGCTGAAAACCTATTCGGTGCGGCTGGGCGGCTATTCCGGTGAAAGTTTCAGGGTCATCAGAACCACCGAGGCGGGACGACGCGATGTCATCGTCCATACACGGATTGAACGCGAGGGCGGCGATGGGTTCAACGCCAATTGGCGTGTGCGCCGGGTCGGCGAACGGCTGAAGATCATCGACATTTACGTCGAAGGGATCAGCATGGCTGTCACCCAGCGTTCCGAATTTGAGTCTATTCTGCGCAAACACGGCATCGACGGCCTGTTGAGCAGGCTCCAGGACCGCTTGGCGCAGCTTTCGGAAGCCAGTTGACCGGCGCAGCACAGCGCCTGGGATACCCCTAAGCCTTCCCTGCCGCGCCAAGGTCGCGTTACCCGCCATATCCTTGCCGACCGCAACACCGCGCGCGATAGTGACGGCTTGGTCAAACCTAAATACGGAAAAACTCATGTTGAATGCAGCGATCGTCGGTCTTGGCCGATGGGGTCAAGTATTGGTCGATTCGGTTCAGGGGCACAGCAAAAAAATCCAATTCAAGGCCGGCGTCACCCGAACCGTGCCGAAGGCGCAAGACTACGCGGAGCGGCAAGGCTTCCCGTTGAGCGGCGACTATGATGCCTTGCTTAAGAACGATGCCATCGACGCAATCGTCCTGGCCACGCCGCATCAGCAACACGCGGAACAGATCATCGCCGCCGCCAAGGCCGGCAAGCATGTCTTCGTCGAAAAGCCGTTTACCTTGACGAAGTCGAGCGCGGAGCAGGCGGTGGCCGCCGCCGATGCGGCCGGTGTCGTTCTTGCGCTTGGGCATAACCGGCGGTTCTTGCCGTCGATAGCCGAACTGCGATCACGGCTTGCCGCGGACGCGCTCGGCACACTTCTGCACGTGGAGACCAATTTCTCCGGCTCCGGGGCCATGAGCTACCCGGCCGATGGCTGGCGTTCGGATCGCAGCGAAAGCCCGGCCGGCGGCATGGGGGGCATGGGTATTCACATGGTCGATGCGGTGATCGACCTGTTCGGTCCGATCAAAATGGTCCGGGCGATCAGCAAACGCCGCGCCTTGACCGTCGATATCGACGACACCACGCCGATGCTGTTCGAATTCGAGAGCGGCATGACCGGCTATCTCGGCACACTTTCGGCCACCGTGCCGACGCAGCGCATCGAGGTCTTCGGCTCGAGCGGGTCGATCGAAATCCGCGATGAACTCACCTTCACCCACCGCCCCGTCGTCGGCGGTGTCGAACGCATCGATTTTCCGAAGTTCGACAAGGAAAAAGCCGAGCTGGAAGCCTTCGCCGACGCGGCAGGCGGCGGCGCGCCCTATCCCCTGCCGAACGATCAGGCAATCCACGGCGTGGCCGTATTCGAGGCCATCGTGCAATCGGCGACCACCGACAAACCGGCGGCGGTTGCCTGAGGCGACACGACCTTCGAAAAGTTAGGGCCGCACGCCGATTTTCGGTTTCGGCCCTAAGTCGGTGTTCAGGCGCGATTGCGCCAGTTTGACGAGCCGGCACAGATACGGCCGGGTTTCGCGCGGATCGAGCATGTCTTCGACGCCGAATGCCGCGGCCGCGCGCATCGGCGAGCTATACGCCCGCAGCTCCTCCTCGAGTTCCTGCTCGCGCAGCTTGGGATCCGGCGCCTCGGCAATCTCGCGCCGGTAGGCGACGGCGACGCCACCCTCGATCGGCAGCGACCCCCATTCCGCCGACGGCCACGCAAGACGGTACTCCAGACCCCGCTTGTGGCAGGTCGCCATCCCCGCCATGCCGTAGCACTTACGGATGACCAGGGTAATGACCGGCACCGTCGCCTGTGAAGCGACGTAAACGGCGCGCATGCCATCGCGCAGCACGCCCGCTTCCTCCGCCTGAAGCCCGACCATGAAACCGGGCACATCGACCAGGAAGACCAGGGGAATGTGGAAATTTTCGCACATCTCGATGAAGCGAACCTGCTTGCGCGCCGCCGGACCGTCCATCGCGCCGCCATAGACCATGGGATTGTTGGCGATGATGCCGACAACCCGCCCATCCAACCGGGCAAGACAGGTAATCAGCGCCTTGCCGAAACGCGGCTGGACATCGAAACGGGACCCGGTATCGACGATCAGATCGATCAGCCGCCGCATGTCATAGGCGCGGCGGCGTTCCTCGGGCACGATCGCCCCCAACGCATCCTCGCACCGGTCAACCGGGTCGTCGCACGCCACGGTCGGCGGCAATTCCCAGACGTTTTGCGGCATGTAGCTGAGGAATTGCTGGATCAGCGCGAAGCAGTGCTCTTCCGAGTCCGCCAGATTATCGATGCTGCCGGCCTTATCGACCGCCACCGCCGGCCCGCCGAGTTCTTCCTTGGTCAGCTTCTGACCGAGCGAGCGCTGAACCACCGCAGGGCCAGCCGCGAAAATCTGGCTGGTATCCTTCACCATGACCGACCAATGGGACAGGATGGCGCGCCCGGCCGGCCCGCCGGCAGCGGACCCCAGAACCGCGCAAACGACGGGAACCTCGCCCATCAAATCGATCGAGCGGTCGAAACTGTCCACCCCTGGGAACACCGTATGGCCGCGGTTTTTCGCCGAGGTGACGCTGCCGCCCGCCCCGTCGATCAGATTGACCAATGGGATCCGGTATTGGTGGGCGAGATCCTCGACGAAACCGCTCTGGCCGCCCTTGCGCTTGTCGAGCCGGGCGGTGGTGCCGCCGCGAACAGTAAAATCCTCGCCGCCAATGGCGACCGGACGACCGTTGATTTCCGCGAGACCCATGACATAGGGCGCCGGCGTAACGTGCTTCAGGGTATCGCCATCGTAGTCTTCGGCGCCGGTCAATTTACCGATTTCCTGGAACGAGCCGCCGTCGACCAAACCGCCGATCCGCTCGCGGACGGTCAGGCGCCCCTGTGCGTGTTGGCGTTTGACATTCGCCGCACCGCCTTGCGCTTCCGCCCAGTGGCGGCGCTTTTCGAGTTCGTCGAGCGAGCGTTTCCAGCTCATCGCTGTTATCCGCTACCCAGCCGCCGGATCAGCCAACGTCGATGACGACGACGGCTTGTCCCTCGGCAACCGGATCCTCCTCCTTGACCAGGATTTCGGTGATCGTGCCGTCTTCGGTGGAGATAACCGGAATTTCCATCTTCATCGACTCAAGGATCATCAGCGTATCGCCGTCGGATACCTTGTCGCCGACTTTGGACTCGATCTTCCAGACCGTGCCGGTCACTTCCGACTGAATTTCTTCCTTTGCCATCGTTAGGGTCCTGGCCTTTCGTTGTTGCGTCTATCGGGAAATTACTGACTGGATCAGTCCGGTGTGAACATCGCCCGCCTTGAATTCGTCGGACTTCAGCAATTGCAGAAGTGCGGGAATATTGGTCTTTACACCACGCACTTCGAAATCGGTCAACGCGTCGCACAGTCGTTCGATCGCCTTGTCCCGCGTCTCGGCCCGGACAATGACCTTCGCCAGCATGGGATCGTAAAACGGCGTCACCTCCCGTCCCTCGGCATATCCGGTGTCGACGCGAACAGATGCATCCTGCGGCGGCCGGAAAACCTCGAGCGTGCCCGGCGACGGGAAAAACGTTTTGGGGTCCTCGGCATAAACGCGCGCCTGAATCGCGGCGCCATTCAAGGCAATTTCATCCGGCAGGATGTCGCCAACGGCCTCGCCCGCGGCGGACCGAATTTGCGCGGCGACAAGATCGATCCCGGTGACCTCCTCGGTCACGCCATGCTCGACCTGCAAGCGGGTGTTGACCTCGAGGAAACTGAAGCCGCCGTCGGGCGCCATCAACATCTCGACCGTACCGATATTGTCGTAGCCGAGTGAACTTAACGTTTCCGCAATTTCGTCTGCCAATTTCTGGATGACCGCGCGCAAAATGCCGGGCGCCGGCGCTTCCTCGATAACCTTTTGATGCCGGCGCTGTACCGAACAATCGCGCTCGAACAAATGCCGCACCGTACCATTCTTGTCGCCCAGCATTTGAAATTCTATGTGACGCGGCCGTTCGATCAGGCGTTCCAGATAGACATCGCCGTTGCCGAAGCCGCGCTCGGCCATCGACCGGGCGCGCTTGACCGCCTCGACCAGCTCCGCTTCGTCCTTCGCCGGCAGCATTCCGATACCGCCGCCGCCGGCCGCGGGCTTGATCAGGATCGGGAACCCGACGCGTTGCGCCTCCGGGACCGGGTCTTCCTCCGCGCCCAGCAGCTTGGAGCCACCACCGACCGTCATGCCGTGCTCGGCGACCAGATCGCGCGCGCGCGTCTTATGGCCCATCGCCGAAATCCATTTGGCGGAGGGACCGATGAAGGCCGCCCCGGTTGCCGAAACGCGCTCCGCGAAATCGGGATTCTCGGCCAGAAAACCATACCCGGGATGAACGCCGTCGGCGCCGGACTTGGTCAGCGCCTCGATCAGCGCTTCCTGGTTGAGATAGCTGTGACGCGGATGGCCGGGGCCGATGAGATGGGTCTCGTCCGCCTCGTCCAGATAGGGCGCGCCGGCATCCGCCTCGGAATAAACCGCGGCGGAACGAATGCCCATCTCGCGCAGGCTGCGCAAGACCCGGGCCGCGACGGCGCCGCGGTTCGCAATAAGGATTTTCTCGAACATGATCGGTCAGTAACTCGTTGGCCAGTTGTGAAGAAGATGTTGTCCGATGCCGCCGCTCAGCCGCCTTTGGTGAACCTGCAGCATGCGCAGCAGCCAGTCCCGGGTTTCCTCCGGTTTGATGACCTGCTGCACCGCGTAGGATGCCGCAAGGTCCCAGACACTGTTTTCCTGCTGGATCGCTTCGAACGCCTCCTCGAACTTCGCGGGATTTGTCTGTTCGAGCCGTTCGCCCGGCTTGCCATGCACCACATTTACCGCAAACGCCGGGTCCATGAAGCTCACCTCGGCGGTATGCCAGGCGCACACATCGTCGGCATTCTTGTTGCCACCCATGTTGATATAGGCCTGGCCGTAATTCTTGCGGATCATCACGGTCAGCTTCGGCACGGTGACGAGTTGCAGCGCGTTCATGAAATTGATGATCTTGCCGGGCGCCCGCTGCCGTTCCGCCTCGATGCCGATGACGAAGCCCGGGTTGTCGACGAAGAAGACGATCGGAATGTTGAAGGAGTCGCACAACACCATGAAGCTGACGATCTTGTCGCAGGCCTGCGCATCCATCGCGCCGGCCTTGAACAGCGGATTATTACCGATGAAGCCGACGCTGCGGCCGCCGACCCGGGTCAACGCGGTTACCGCCGTTCGGCCGAACCGCGGCTTCAGCTCGAAGTAGCTATCGGCGTCCGCGGTCGCCTGGATCACCTTGCGCATGTCGTAGACCTGTGTACGGCTTTCCGGCACCAGATCGCGGACCGATGCAATCGCCGTGTCGGAACCCGCCGGCACCGGCTTTTCCGGCGGCATCTCATTGCAATGCAAGGGCATGTATTCCAGGAACGTCTTGACGGCGTCGATCGCCTCTTCGTCGGTATCGACGAACTGGTCGATCAGTCCCGTGACGTCCGCATGCATCCGCCAACCGCCGAGCGACTGTCCGTCGATCTTCTCGCCGATCGCCATGGAGACGAGCATCTCGCTGGAAACCGCCATCACCGCGCCCTTTCGCATGACGCTGAAATCGGACATCACCGTGTACCAGGTGGACGAGCCATAGGCCATGCCGAGCACGGCCGACGCCCAGGGCGATTCGCGCAGCCGGCGGTATTGCGTGCCGCTATTGGCCAGCAGATTGCCCATGCCGTAGGCGCCCATATTGTCGGGAATGCGCGCACCGGAGGATTCACCGAGAAAAACCAGCGGCAGGCCGCGCTCCGTCGCGGTACGCTGCATCTGCCCGATCTTCTTCATGTTGGTGGCGGCCGACGACGCGCCCTTGACCGTGAAATCATTGGCGACGACCACCGCTTCGCGGCCGGCGATTGTCCCGTATCCGGCAAGCTTGCCGTCGCCGGGGGTCGTCTCGCGGTCCGCCGGGACCGCCGATTTCGCAAACAGGCCGGATTCCAGGAAGCTGCCCGTGTCGAACAGATAGTCGATCCGCTCGCGCGCATTCAGCAGCCCGGCGTTGCGGCGGCGTTCGAGCCTCTCCGGCCCGCCCATGCCGAGCGCGGTCTTCTGCCGTGCCGCGAATTCCTCGTCGAGTTCCTTGTATCCCATACCATCCGCCCTTGCCGCGCGCCGGGACTCTGGCGAGGGCGTAAGGGGTTGTCAACTCGGGCACGAAGAACGGGAATCGGCCGCTTTGCCGGGGCATTCCGCTTGCCCGCGGTCGATACCACCCTGTATATGCCTGCGTCATGGCGCCACCACTGCTCCACCTGCGGGACATCCATCTCACCTTCGGCGGCACGCCACTGCTCGAAGGGGCGGAGCTATCGGTGTCCGAACGGGACCGGGTCTGCCTGGTCGGACGCAATGGCTCGGGCAAGTCGACGCTGCTCAAGATCGCCGCCGGGCTTATCGAGCCCGATTCCGGCGAGGTCTTCGTTCAACCGGGTTCGACGGTCCGCTATCTGCCGCAAGAGCCGGATTTTACCGGATTTACGACCGCACTCGCCTATGTCGAAGCGGGACTCGGCCCGGACGGAGACACCCATCGGGCGCAAGCGCTGCTGGGACAACTCGGCCTCGATGGGTCGGAGGACGTATCCCGGCTCTCGGGCGGCGAAGCGCGGCGCGCGGATCTCGCCCGCGCCCTGGCACCGGCACCGGATATCCTGCTGCTGGACGAGCCCACCAACCACCTGGACCTGCCCGCAATCGAATGGCTGGAAGGCGAATTGAAGTCCAGCGGCGCGGCCCTGGTGCTGATAAGCCATGACCGTCGCTTCCTGGAGACGCTGTCGCGAACGACCGTTTGGCTGTCGGCGGGAAAGACCCGGCGTCTGGATGACGGCTTCGGCGCCTTCGAGGAATGGCGCGACGGCATCGTCGAGCAGGAAGCGGTGGAACAGCACAAGCTCGACCGCAAGATCGCCGCCGAAACCGCATGGCTACGCCAGGGCGTAAAAGCGCGCCGCAAGCGCAATCAAGGCCGGCTGCGCGCGCTTTACCAACTGCGCGCCGACCGTCGATCGAAACGTCAAGCCGTCGGCACCGTCGATTTGAGCGCGGGTCAAGCGGCGCTGTCCGGCCGGCGGGCAATCGAAGCGGAAAACGTGTCCAAGTCCTTTGACGGGAAAATTATCGTCCACGACTTTTCTCTTCGTATCCAGCGCGGCGACCGGCTCGGCATCGTCGGGCCCAACGGCGCCGGTAAGACGACATTGCTGAAATTGCTGACCGGTGAACTGCGCCCCGATTCCGGGACGGTCCGGCACGGCACAAACCTCGACATGGTGAGCATCGATCAAAGACGGGAGAGTCTGGATCCGGCCACCCGGCTGGTCGACGCGCTGACCGGCGGCACCGGCGACACGGTATCCGTCGGCGGCAAGACCAAGCATGTCATCGGCTATATGAAGGATTTCCTGTTTTCGCCCGAACAGGCGCGCACACCGATCGGCGCGTTATCGGGCGGCGAGCGCGGCCGGCTCATGCTGGCACGCGCGCTCTCCCGGCCCTCGAACCTGCTGGTGTTGGACGAACCGACCAACGACCTCGACATCGAAACGCTCGACTTGCTGCAGGAGATGCTCGCCGATCATCCCGGAACCGTGCTGCTGGTCAGCCACGACCGGGATTTTCTCGATCGCGTCGTGACCTCATTGATCGCCTTCGAAGGCGATGGCCGATGGGTCGAGTATGCCGGCGGCTACACGGACATGCTGGCCCAGCGCGGCGGCGATCTCGCGTCGCCCGTTGCCGCGAAGCCGCGAAACCGGAAATCCTCTGTAAAACGGCCCCGAACGGATGCCGCGGCGGCAAAGCGCAAGCTCTCCTTCAAGGATCAACACGCGCTGCAAACGCTACCCACCCGCATCGAGGCTCTGGAGGCGGACGTCGCGGCGCAGCGGGCGCTGCTCGCCGATCCGGAACTATTCGCCCGCGATCCCGACGCTTTCAAGTCGGTAGCGGCGGACCTCGAACGCGCCGAAGCCGCGCTGGCGGAGGCGGAGGAGCAATGGCTTACGCTTGAATTGGCGCGTGAAGAGTTCGAGGGCGGCGCGCAATAGTCAGCCTCAAGGCTTGGCGCCGGCCTTCTCTAGGATACGGGCCTGTGCGGCATGGCCGCGCTGGCTGGCCAAGGTAAGCGGCTTCACGCCGGTTGCGTCGGCCAAATTCACATCCGCTCCCCCATCGACCAGCGCGCGCAGGGTCGCCACATGATTCGGCCCGCCGTCGCCCAGCACAATCGATTCGATAAGCGCCGTCCAACCCAAATTGTTGACATGATCGAGCGGCGCCTTCGCCGCGATCAATGCGCGCACCACTCCCGCATGGCCGAGATGTGCCGCCGCGATGAGCGCCGTGCCTTCATACGGACTCGTTATCAGCCCGGCATCCGCGCCCGATGCGATGGCGAGCCGCACCATGGCGAGATCGTTCAGTACGGACGCAATGGTCAGAACATCGTAGCTTTCGACATCCAGCGCATTTACATCGGCGCCGGCCTTCATCAAGAGATCGGCTGCCTTTAGATCGCGCCGGTGCGCCGCCACCATGAGCGCGGTGCGGCCATGGCAGTCGCGAGCGTTAAGGTCGGCCTTGGC
>JAOTYV010000302.1 GCA_029861675.1 Alphaproteobacteria bacterium | reverse complement strand
CGAGTTGAGCGTCGAGTCCGACAGCGAGACGCCGCGGATTTGCCTGAAGTTCTCCCGCCCGTTGCAGCGGCAGGGCGACGTCCGATACGAGGATTACATCCGCTTCGAGCCGAAAATCTCCGGCGAGTTTATAGCCCGCGGCCAGCGGCTCTGCGTCGAGGGCGCAGCGCACGGCACGATTTACGAGGTCACCACGCTAAAGGGACTGCCCGGCAGCGGGGAATACAAGACCGAAGAAACCGAACAATTCACGGTCTCCGTCCCGGACCGAAAGCCCAGCCTGACCTTCAGCGGCGCAACCTACATCCTGCCGCGCGCCGGCCGGCGCGAGCTTCCGCTTCAGTCGGTCAACGTCGAGAAAGCCGCCCTTAAAGTCTTGCGGATCAATGACCGCAACCTGATCGGGGAAATCAACCAGGGCCGCGTCAGCAGGCTTATCAGCAAACACGACGCCAGGCAGATCGCTTCGCAATCCGGCGAATTGATCTGGCAGGGTAGCGTCGACATCGCGATGCAGCGCAACCGCCAGGTCAAAACCGCACTTCCGATCGGCGAAATCCTCAAGGATCCAAAACCGGGTATCTATGTCGTCACCGGCACGATTCCGGGCACTCAACGACCGCGCGGCTATCGTCACAACCAAGCCACGCAATGGGTCGTCGTCTCCGACATCGGCATCAGCACCTATCGCGGCGCCGAAGGGCTGCACGTGTTCGTGCGTTCGCTGGAATCGGCCCGGCCGCTCGGCGGCATGACCCTGCGTCTCGTCGCCCGCAACAATTCGGTGTTGGACTCAGTCAAGACCGACCGCGACGGACGGGCGCGCTTCGCCCCCGGTCTGGTGCGCGGCAGCGGCGGCTCCCGGCCGGCCGCGGTGATGGCGGCGGGTAACGGTGGCGATTTCAACTTTCACGACCTCACCCGTCCGGCGTTCGACCTGACCGACCGCGGCGTCGGTGGCCGCGCGGCGCCGGGACCGATCGACGCGTATCTCTACACCGACCGCGGAGTCTACCGCCCCGGCGCGACGGTGCACATCACCGCTTTGGCCCGCGACGACAAGGCCAATGCGCTCGAAAACCCGCCGCTCGTCCTCAAGGTTTTCCGGCCTGACGGCACCGAGCATCGCCGGTTCCGGCTTGCGGACGGCGACCAAGCCGGTGGCCACACTCTCGCGCTTGCCCTTTCCGCCGCCGCGCGGACCGGCCGCTGGACCGTGCGCGCCTATGCCGACCCCAAGGCCGGGCCGGTCGGAACCGCCGGATTCCTGGTCGAGGATTTCGCGCCGGAACGCATGGAAGTCGCGCTCACGCCGCTCGAAAAATTTAGCACGCCGGCAGTCGAAAACGCCGTCGACGTCAAGGCGCGCTTTCTTTACGGCGCGCCGGCATCGGGTCTGCGGGTCGAGGGCGAGATGGTGCTGCAGCAGGACATGAACCCCTACCCCCGGCACAAGGGGTACAAGTTCGGCCTGGTGCAGGAGACATGGCGACCGAAACGGGCGCCACTCAAAACCGTCAAGACGGATGAGCAGGGCAAGGCGCAGCTCGCCTTGCGGCTGCCGGGAAAACCGCAAACCACGCGGCCGCTTCGCGCCGTGGTGCGGGCGTCGGTCGCCGAAGCGGGCGGCCGCGCGGTCAGCCGGACGGTCAGCCTGCCGGTACGCTCCATGCCCTTCACCATCGGCATCAAACCCCGTTTCGGCGAGCGCTGGGTCGGCCAAGGCAACGAAGCGGGCTTCGACGTCATTGCCCTGGACCGCGACGGCGCGGCCACGACGGTCGATGGCCTCACCTACGAGTTGTTTGGCGAGGAGCATCGTTACCGCTGGTACTATCTGGGCTCCCGCTGGAACTACAAGGTCCTGCTTAACGAAACATCCCTGAAATCGGGCAGCGTGTCCGCGCGTGAAAACAAGCCGGCATCGCTCGCCTTCAACCTCAAATGGGGCCGCTACCGGCTGGAGGTTCACGACCGGAAAACCGGCGCGGCAACCAGCGTACGGTTCCAGGTCGGCTGGTTCAGCAGCCCGCAGAGCGCCAATATTCCGGACAAGCTGGAAATCGCCCTCGACAAGGAAGGCTACCGGCCGGGCGACCGCGCGAAGGTCCATATCCGTCCGCCTTTCGCCGGGCAGGTCCTGCTGACCGTGGTCGGCAGCCGATTATACACGGCCAAGAGCTTCGAAATTCCGGAAGAAGGCAAGACGGTCGAACTGCCGGTTGGGCGCGACTGGGACGCGGGCACCTATGTCACCGCAACGATATTCCGGCCCGCCAACAAGCAAAAGGCGCATGAACCGGCCCGCGCGGTCGGCGTCGCCTGGCTGGGCCGCGATTTCAGCGACCGTATCCTTGCGGTCGAAATCGACACGCCGGAGAAAATCAAGCCACGCCAAACCATCGAGGCGGGCATCTCGGTGCGCGGCATTCCTCCCGGCCAGCCCGCCTTCGTGACCCTGGCCGCGGTCGACGAGGGAGTTCTGCAACTGACCCGCTTCAAGACGCCGTCCCCGGACCGGCACTATTTCGGGAAACGCCGCCTGGCCGTCGAATTGCGGGACGATTACGGGCGCCTTATCAAAGGCGTCGGCGCCCCGGTCGGCCGCCTTCGTCAAGGCGGCGATGCCGCCGCCGCGGGCCGTCATCTCGGCGGACTCGAAGCGAGCAGCATCAAAATCGTCGCGCTGTTTTCCGGCCGGGTCCGGCTCGACAAGGCCGGTCGCGCCCGCATTCCGCTGGCGATACCCGATTTCAATGGCCGCCTCCGCTTGATGGCCGTGGCCTATGGCAAGGGCAAGGTAGGGCACGCCGACGCTCCGCTGATCGTCCGCGACGCGCTGGTCAGCCAGTTGACCCTGCCACGGTTTCTCGCACCGGGAGACAAGGGCGGCATGACGTTGAGCCTGCGCAATGTGGACGGCGCGCCCGGCGCCTACCGGGTCAAACTCGCCGCCACCGGCGCGGCGGCCGTGGCCGGAATCGCCAACAGCAATGTTGAGCTCGGCCGCGATGCCCGCAAAATCATTCGATATTCGCTGGACGGCAAACAGGTCGGCGTCGCCAAGGTCGCGTTGACGATCGAAGGTCCGCAGGGATTTGCCATTGCACGGGCATGGGATATCGCCGTGCGGCCGGCGCAAACCGCAGTGACCCGCAATGTTGCGACACGGCTGGCGCCGGGCGAAAGCGCGACTTTCAAGGACGACCTGCTGACCGACTTCGTGCCCGGGACCGGCTCCGTGCTGGCCAGTTTCAGCAAGCATCCCGACTTCAATGTTGCGGGCCTCCTGAAATCGCTCGACCGCTACCCGTATGGCTGCGCCGAGCAGACCACCAGCCGCGCCCTGCCGCTGCTCTATTTGAGCGAGCTCGCCGAGGCGATCGGACTCGCGGAGAATAAAATCGAAATTCGGGCGCGGGTGCAGAAAGCCATCGGCCGGGTGTTGGCGATGCAACGCAGCGACGGTTCCTTCGGCATGTGGAGCTCGCGCGGAAAGCGGGCGGACTGGCTCAGCGCCTACGTCATGGACTTCCTGACACAGGCGAAAAAGAAACGGTACCTGGTGCCGGAATTCGCCTACAAGCGCGGCTTGCAATGGCTGGCGGGCAGCGTTTCGGGCGCCCGGTTCCAAAAATCGCATCTGCCGGCCAACGCCTATGCATTCTATGTGCTGGCCCAGGCGAACGCGGCGCAACTCTCCGCTGTGCGGTATTTCCACGACGTCTACCTGAACGATGTGCCGACCGCACTGGGCCGGGCGCAAATCGGCGCCGCGCTCGCAACATTCGGCGACGAGAAACGCGCCGTATCCGCCTTCGCCGCCGCACCCGAGGCGAGCAGTATCCGCCGCGTCAGGTTCGGCCGGTATCGGTATTACTGGGATTACGGTTCGGCGCTGCGGGATGCCGCGGCAATCACCTATCTCGCATCGCTTACCGGAAGCTACGCCAAGGAATTGCCGAAACTGGTGAGCGCGCTGAGGGACATTAAGAATGACCGGCACTATCTGAGCACCCAGGAGAAAGCTTGGCTGGTGCTGGTAACCGCGGCGCTGCAAAGCGGCGATCCCATGCAATTGACGCTCGACGGCCGCGACACCGGTTCACGGACCAAGCCATTCTATCTCGCGCCAAGCGACGGCCAGTTGGCGAAAGGCGTGAGCGTCGGAAACCGCGGCGACCAAGCGCTCTGGCAAAACGTTACCGTCAGCGGCGTTCCGGTCGAGGAAATGGAATCCGAAGAACGCGGCTTCGTTATCACGCGCAGCTTCTACACCCTGGACGGCGATCCGGTGGACCTGGATGAAGTCCGGCAAAGCGACGTGCTGGTCGCGGTGATCAACGGCGAGGCGACCAACCGGCTGAACCACCAGGCGCTTATCGTCGACCTGCTTCCGGCGGGATTCGAGATCGAGAACGAGCGCCTGACCGGCGGCCGCAAAAACAAAGAGATGGCTTGGCTGCCGAAGCTCGCCCGGCCCCGGCACACGGAAAAGCGCGACGACCGCTACGTCGCGGCGCTCGACCTTCGCCGGCGCAAGGGCGCATTCAGCCTGGCATACGTGGTGCGGGCGGTCACGCCCGGCACTTTCCGGCTGCCAGCCGTTTTTGTCGAGGACATGTACAAGACGCGCTATTTCGCGCGGGGTGAAATGTCCACCGTCACGGTCGTGCCGCGGCAGTAGCGGGACAGGACAGCCGAATGAACGGTAACCACCCGATAGCGCGTCTCCGCCGCATGTTCGGCGCGGCGGGGTTCGTGCTGTTTATCGGCGTCGCCGGATTGATGCTCGACTGGACGTTTCCACCCGACCTGTCGCGACTCGCGGAGTCCTCATCGATGGTGTTGGATTCCGAAAACCGGCTGCTGCGCGCGTTCACCACCGGTGACGGAACGTGGCGGCTACACGCCCGGCCCGATCAGGTCGACCCGCTATACCTCCGGATGGTCTTGACTTACGAGGACCGGCGCTTCCGGATGCATCCCGGCGTGGACCCGCTGGCGGCAGCGCGAGCGCTCGGCCAAATGGCCGTCAACGGGCGCGTCGTTTCGGGCGCGTCGACGATCACCATGCAGACCGCGCGCCTGCTCGAGCCGCGGCCGCGGACACTGGCCGGCAAGGTCGCCGAAATGCTGCGCGCGCTGCAACTCGAAGGACGCCACGCCAAGGACGATATCCTTGCCATGTACCTGACGCTGGCGCCCTTCGGCGGCAATCTCGAGGGCGTGCGGGCGGCGTCTCTTGCGTATTTCGGCAAGGAACCGGCGCGGCTCACGCCGGGCGAAGCCGCCCTGCTCGTCGCCCTGCCGCAATCGCCGACGCGGCTTCGGCCAGACCGCTTTCCCGGCCGCGCCAAGATCGCGCGGGACCGGATCCTCCGCTTGATGCAACGCGGCGGCGCGCTAACAGCGCAGCAGGCGTCCGAAGCGCGCGGCGAGCCTCTCCCCCAGGCACGTCGGCCATTGCCGTTCCGGGCGCCGCATCTGGCGCGAAGGCTGATATCCGAAGAACCGGCCGCGCCGGTACACCGCACGACGATAGACGGCGCGCTCCAGGCCACGCTGGAGACTGTAATCCGACGCGAGCACGC
>JAOTYV010000051.1 GCA_029861675.1 Alphaproteobacteria bacterium | reverse complement strand
ACACCGAGGGCGCCCGCATTCACTTGCAGTTGCGCGATCTGTACCGATTTGTGGGTTTTCGCATGGGGCCGCAGGGCGACGCCGTGTTCGCCGCAATAGGCCGCCATCGCCTTGATGTTCCGTTCGAGCGCGTCGAGATCGATCAATAGCGCCGGCGTCGTCAGGCGCGCGCGTGAACCGGATTGGCCAATGAGTGCTTCATTGGGTCCGAGATCGGCCATCGGTGTTTCCCTGGTTGTCGTTTCCAGGAAGTATACCCGGCGGCGGTCACCGCGAAAGCCTGGGCAAAAAAAAAGGCGGGGCCGAAGCCCCGCCGAGGGTCCGGACCGATCGGGGGTCGGTCCGCTAGCTGACTTTCCAACTGCCGTCGGGCTGGCGGCATGCCTGCCCATAACCGCTTTCGGTGCGGCCGCCGACGATGATTTGTTGCTGATACTCACGGCAATAGGCGCCGGTTCCGGTATGCATGCCCTCGCGCGTCGGGGTCACGGTGCCCGAATTGCCGCTTTTCGGATTGCTCCAGGTGATTGTCTCGCCAATCGGCGCCGATTGCGCCTTTGAGGCGGCGTTCCGATAGTGGGCCCGGTCGGCTTGATCCATCGACCGGCCGATCTCGCTGCCGAGCAGCAGCCCGCCGACCGCCCCGAGCGCGGTTGCGGCGAGTTTGCCGGACCCGCTGCCGAATTGGGAGCCGAGCAGCCCGCCCAGCCCCGCGCCGATTAGCGCACCGCCGGTTTGCCGCTGGCCCGTGGTTTGACAGGCGCCGAGCGAGACGGCGAGAAGCGATACGATGGCGATTTTACGGATGTTCATGTTCTTTCCCCTTATCCGGACCCGGGCGACGCCTCTGTGTTCTTGATCGGCCCCGCGCCGAGTTTTTGTGGTTCTGGACCCTGATAGTTCGAATACGTTTATTGATCTTCGTCGGTGGGGCGGGTCAGTGCGGAAAGTGTGATCGCGCTCGGCCCGCCCCAGGGTGGTGGCCCCCTTCTTAACGATGTCCTCGGTTGCGGCCCTGTCGCGGCGACCGGTTCTGCCGCACCACGGCGCGGTCGGAGTGTCGGCCAATGCCGCGGGTGTACCAATGATGTCCGGAATGGCGGCGGACGCGGTGTGCGCGGCGGCTCCAGCCGCGATGGTAGCCGCCCCAGCCCCGGTGATGCCGCCGGAAATGCCGGCGTTGATAATGGCCGCGCGCCCGATGGCCGTAATAGGGCCGGTGGAAGACGTGATAGCCGTTAAACCCGGCCAGGACGCGATAACTATCCGCGGCGGCCGGTGTGCTCAGCCCGCCGATCCCGAGGACGATGCCCAGAGCACTGGCGGCGACGATTAAGGACTTTCGGGCTCGCATGGTAAGCTTCCTCATTGGTCTTCTCCCTTTTTGCAGTCCGTCTCGTGTGAACTCTTGTCTTGCGCCTGTGCCGTGCCTCTCCGTTGAATTGCCGACTTGAAGATATTCGTACAGGCATATTTATATATGTATAAATAATGTTAAATATGATGTCAAAATATACCATATTTCTGAATGTAACATTTTGTAAACTTGTAACCCTTTAAATATGCGGGATAATCGGGGTGGAATCGTTGAGTGCGGTGATGGATTCTCGGATTTGTAAACGCTGAGTGAATTCTTGCGTGTAAAATTGAATACAAAGGACAAGTATTCGAGTATGATGCGTTCCGCGCGTGCCTCTAGGAGTATTGGAATGGATTTGAAATATAATAATCAGCAACGCAAGCAGTACCTAAAGATGACTCATAGTATCGGTCTGTTTTGGCTTAAATTATTTGGCGATGATAAAGAATTTTATTCAGCCGCTTATTGGGATTTGCTAACTAATATTTGGAATGAGCCCGAACCGGTGCGCAAGACGGATGCATTGCGATTCATGACCGCGGTTAAGAGCGCCCATACCGCCGGTAAATACATCGATTTGGCCCTGCAGCGGGGCATCCTGGTAGAAACAGACAATCCTGAGGATGCGCGATCAAAACTGTTGAGCCTGTCGCCGCAAATGCGCGAGCGAATGGACGGCTTTTTTGATGATGCGGTCGGACAGGTGCGGATGACCAACCGGACGATCGATCAACTCGGACCATCGCCGGACAATCCGTAGCCCGCTGTGGCCATGCCGTGCGGCCATCGACACCGATTAATCGAACGAGATAAGATGAAGCCGCCCGCGGGGCGGCTTTTTCGATGAATCCGGATCATGGATTGAGCCGGAAGAATCCGGCGGTGGGCTGGCGTGATTGTCAATTTGGCGTAGCTTTGGGAGAAAACCAATGAAAATTGCGGATATCGAGGCCATTGCCCTTGTTGTCCCCATGGAAGAAAAAATCGTCGCGCCGATCAGCATGCCGCGGGCGGCGGAGGTGGAGAGTGTGGTCTTCAAGGAATACCGCACCACCATGGTTCGCATTACCACCGATGACGGTATCACCGGCGTCGGCGAATGTATGACGCGCCTGTCCGGCACCGCCTTGCGCGACATCGTTCATTACATCAAACCGGCGCTCATCGGCCTCGACCCGCGCGATATTGAAAGCATCTGGGATTTGATGTGGTCGATCATGATGAATCGTGGCCACGTCAAAGGATTCTACCAGGAAGCGATGGCCGGCATCGATACCGCGTTGTGGGACATCTTCGGCAAATCGCTGGGGGTGCCGGTTTGGCGTCTGCTCGGCGGGCGGACCAATCCCCGCATCTGGTGCTATGCGTCGTCATTGCGATTGCGCAGTATCGAAATTTTGCGCGATGAAATCGACAAGCATAAGGAGAACGGTTTCAACGCGATGAAGTTCAAGATCGGCAAGGATCCGATGAACTGGCGCGAAGAGATTAAGCTCGTCGAACAAATCCGCGCCCATGCGGGCGACGATATTACCCTCATGTCGGACGTCAATTGCGGCTACAGCGGCGACCTGAAGACCGCGTTAGAGGTCGGCAAGGCCTTGGAAGCGCTTGGGATTTACTGGTACGAGGAACCGCTGGCGCCGGACGATATCGACGGCTATGCCTATCTGCGCGATAAGCTCAGCATCCGGATCGCCACGGGCGAGGCGGATTTCAACAAATACAGCTTCGCGCGGTTCTTTAAGAAGGATGCCATCGATATCGTGCAGCACGATGCCGCGCGCTCTGCGGGCATCACCGAATCGCGCAAGATCGCCGATATGGCCGATGCGTTTCGTGTCGCCTACGCCCCGCATAACGGCAGTTCGTCGAACATTATCATGACCGTATCGCTGCATCTCGCGACCTATGCGCCGAATTTCCTGATCTATGAGTACATGCAGAGCGACTGGAGCAAGACCCAGAAAAATCCCCTTCGCTGGGAGCTCTGCCAGATGCCGATCAAGGAATTCAAGGACAGCCACATCGTCCTGGAGGAAAAGCCGGGATTGGGCATCGACATCAACGAGGAAATCGTGGAACGGTTCCGGCTTCCCTAAGACACGGAATATTGACAGCGCCTTGGCTGGGATGGGTTTCGAAGTGTGCTGCCAACCACGGGGCGGCGCAGCCGTCTTCAGAAAGTATTGATAACACGCACTAATTTCGTGCGAGCTCGGGTCACCGCATTTTGCGGCGTGGCGAAACGGGGGGTATGGGAGTGCGGTAAACGGCCCAATTCAGCACGCTCTAATTCGTTAATAATATCAATGACGTTAATGACTTAGTAAGCGGCTTTCCGCGATACTCGCGCGCGCAATCCTGCGTACAAGTACGCAATGTCACTGTATGGCACATATTAATTCATCGATTGGATTCAGGCCCGACCTTCGGCGCCTCCGGCAGCGTGTCCAGCACGTCGTGCAGGTGTCTGCGATCGCTGTGGTCGCCGCCGCCTTTACGTTTTGGACCGGCAGTGTCGGGATCATGCCGTTGGATCAGTCGATTATCTTCGACGGCGGTTGGCGGGTTTTGTCAGGGCAGGTCCCGTGGGTGGACTTCAATACGCCTTCCGGAACCGTGCCGATCCTGTTGCAGGCGGCGTGGTTCAAACTTTTGGATGTAAGTTGGACGAGTTACGTTCTGCACGCCGCGGTTACCAACGTCCTTTACGCGATTTTTGTCTACGCGTTGTTCAATAGACTGTTTCACTGGAACATCTTGGCATTCTATTTCGCGGTTGTGTCGTCATTTTTCATGTACCCGCCAATCGGCACGCCGTACATGGATCAGCACGCGATGATTCTAACCTTTGTCACCCTGGGCCTCTTTTTGTGGGGTGCGCTGGCCGAATCGCCGGTGTCCCGGGCGGTCGCCTGGTTTCTCATGCCATTTGTCGGCGTGCTCGCCTTTCATTCGAAGCAAATTCCGTCCGGGCCGGCGATCGTGTTCATTATCGCCGTCGCGATCTATATGCTGATGCGCCGTCCCGACCACTACCGCCACGCCTTCATCGCGGCATTGGCGGGGAGCGCATTGGCGCTGTCGGCTCTTCTCCTTACGATTTATTTGACCAGCGGTTTCGAGAAGTACTTCTTTTGGCATTTCGAGATGCCGCTGGCGCAGGCGTCCGCGCGGGCGACCGTTACGACAACACGATTGCTTGTCGTGTGGAGTCTGTCCGTCGCCAGCGCGCTGCCCATTCTTATCGGCCTGCACCTGGCACTCCGGATGGGCATAAATGGTGCCCGCGGCCTCGTGGTCATGCCGGTGGCCGCGGTAACGATTGGTCTGCTTATACTGTCGGCGTCGCTCGCCGCGATTACGATGAATGCCCCGATTATCGCGCTGGCCTACTATCCGGCCGAAGTCGCCCTTTGCTATTATTTGCTCTCAAAGAAACGCCGGGCGAAGTTTCCGGAATCGACGCAAAATCTCTATTCGTTTCGCGCGCTGCTCCTGACCCTGAGCGCGCTCGCGGCGCTGTATTCGGTGCTGCCCATCTCGAAGCGCCTGATGAACGAATTTCACGATACGGATCTGTCCACGTCGGTTCCCGCCGAGACGATTCATCCGCGGCTTGCCGGATTGCAATGGATCACGCCGCGCTGGCTCGATTTTTATGGAAACGAGCGGAAGCCGGAGAATTACAAGGCGCTGATCGAGGCGATTTCCGCGCGGCCGGGCAATTTCATGCTGGTCGGCGACGCCGCGGTTTTGTACGGCGCCTTGGGAAGACCGTCCGTGTCACCCAGCCTGTGGTTCCACGAGGGCTTGGCCATACCGTTGACCGCATCGCCCGCGCGGGCGGTGTTCGAAGCTGAGTTGGCGCGGTCGTTCGTTCGCCACGATGTCCGGTACGTGATCCTGGACGGCGATAGAACCTGGATGGGATCCAAATGGCAGGACTTTGCGGTGCTCCGCGCTTGTCTGGACCCGAAGGTCCCGGAAACGCAGGTAATCGGACGTTTTCGCATCGTCCCCATCGCACCGGACTGCATTCGGCGCAGCATCCCTTCCTAGAGTAAATCCCGAGCGAACCGAAACGGTTCGCGACGACGTATTTGCGTAACAGCAAAGAGAGAGACCATTTCACCTGAGTCAATTTGAACAGGAAATGGTCTAAGAGCATCGCGCGGGCTGCTCATCACCCGATTTGATCCCTGACGAATACACGGTAAAACCGTGTCGGTCGAACGTGCATATGCCACCGTGTATTCCCGTCGATGCCTGTCATCTTGTAGCCGGGGCGGGCAAACAGCATTGTTCGAAATCGTGTATCCCGATTGGACTGGTGTCGGCAGTCCATTCGACATGCAGGACGTCTGCGTCCGAACCCTGCATGATCGAATCGATGAAATCCAGGTTCGGCGAACAAACAAAGGGAATTGCGTCTATGGCTTTCGATGAATTGCTCAAGGAGCTCGAACAACACCGCGCGGCGGCGCGCAAGATGGGCAAGCCGGCGATTCTCGACCGCATGAGGAAAGAGGGGCTTCTGAACGCCCGAGAGCGGCTCGATTACCTGCTCGACGAAAACAGTTTCATCGAATCCGGATTGCTGGCGACCGCGGCGCGGCCGGAGGTCCGCGACAAGGCGCCGGCGGACGGCAAGATCGGCGGCTTCGGTAAACTCGATGGCCGTTGGATCGGTGTGGTGTCCAACGATTTCTCGGTGATGGGGGCATCGAGCGCGCTCAATAACCTGAAGAAGATGAAACACGTCAAGGACACCGGCAACAAGCGCGGATTCCCCCTGGTGTTTATCGGCGAATCGTCCGGCTCGCGCATGCCGGACCGCATGGGCGCGCAAGGCCGCCTGATCATCGCCCAGGATCCCAATGAGTACCGCCGCCTTCGGGAATCGCCTTGGGTGACCGCCCAGCTCGGCGATTGCTACGGCTCGTCGACCTGGTACGCCTGCATGTCGGATTTCGTCGTCATGCGGAAAGGCGCGACGATGGCGGTGGCGAGCAGCCGGGTCACTTCGATGGCGATCAATCAGCCTGTCACCAACGAGGAACTCGGCGGCTGGCGCCTGCATACACGCACCAGCGGCCTGGTCGATGTCGCGGTCGATACCGACGAAGAGGCGCTCGATATCGTGAAGCAGTTCCTTTCCTACCTGCCGGGCAACCACATGGAAGCGCCGCCCGTGGCCGAGGTGCCGGCCGGGTCGGACGAGCCGATCAAGACCATTCTCGATATCGTCCCCGAGGCGCGCCAGAAAGTCTACAACATGCGCCACGTGATCGAGGTGATTGCCGACAAGGGATCGGTGTTCGAGATGAAGCCGGGCTACGGGCGCTCGGTGATTACGGCGCTGACCCGGCTAAACGGTCGCACGGTCGGATTCCTCGGCAACAATCCGTTGTACAAGGGCGGCGCCGCCGATCCGGACGGCTGTGCCAAGGCGACCAGCTTCCTAGTGTTCTGCGATTCCTTCAACATTCCGATCGTCAATCTCGTCGACGTGCCGGGTTTCCTGATCGGCGTGGAAGGGGAGCGCAAGGCCGCGCCCGGCAAGATCATAAACTGGATGAACGCGCTGTCGCTCTGCACCGTGCCGAAGATTTCGGTGATCCTGCGCAAGAGCTACGGTCAGGCGTATATCAATATGGGCGGCAACAAGAACTCGGACGAAATGGCCGTCTGGCCGACCGCCGATGTGGGCTTCATGGACCCGCAGACCGCCGTCAACGTGGTTTTCGGGTTGAAGAAGGAAGATGATCCCGAGGAGTTCGACCGCCGGGTCGATGAACTGTCACGCGACGCCGCGCCCTGGGAACTCGCCTATATGTACGAGGCGAAGGAAATGCTGGACCCGCGCGAGACCCGGCAATACCTCATCAACATGCTGGAAATCCACACCATGCGGATGGAAGGGGGGGTCGGCGAACACCTGATGCGGACCTGGCCGACCAGCATCGTTTAGGGAAATTAGCAGCCGCGCCGCTCTTATCCACTAGCCGCCGGTGCGGATTTGCCAACGGCACGCGCCGTCCGCCGGATTCCGGTCGGTGCGAAGGGACAGCCGGGCGATACTGGCTGCGGCGGCGCCCTCCCAGATCGTGGACCAGATGTCGAACAGCGTGGACGCCTCATCCGTGACGCCGCGCAGGATCCGGCAGTCCTGCGTCGTGACGTCGATCGCGCCGTCAACGGTTTCGATTTCCGCCCGATCGCCAAGGGCGTTCAGCATCCGGCACAGAAATTCGGCGAAGTCCTCGGCAGTGCGGGTTTCCAGTCCGAGCAGGGCGGCGGTGGCGTCGTAATACTGCAGGCCGATCTGACGGCCGGCCCGTCCGGCGATTGCGCGGGCGTCCTCGCCCAGCAGGCCGATCAGCACCCGCAGCATGCTGCGGCTGTGATCCACCGAATAGTTGCGTTCCGCCTTGGCCAGCCGCTCGGCCGGCCAGGCCGAGACATCGACGGTCGGCGCGGCGGCGGCGTCGAAAGGCGGCGCGATTTCATCGGGTGCAAACCGCAAGCGCTGCTCTTGCTCCAGGTCGTGGTCGTACTCGTAAAAATATCCTTCCAACCCGGCGTCCCCGGCCGTCGTCATGCCGGTACAGACGAAGCCGAGCCGCGGATTGTCGAGCGACAGGCCGTTGCGGGCATGCCATCCCCGCATCATCCCGATGGTTACCGCGTCCGGCACGGCGCAGATCGCGGTGCCGTCGAAAATCCAACGCGGCGGCGGATAGCGGATCCAGGACTTGCGGTCGGATTCCGGCATGTATTCGACCTTCACCGTGCCGAGGAAGTTGCTGAGATAGTGATATTGCGCCGACGCCACCGCATCCGGCAGATCCGTGAGGCCGAGAATTTTCAGGCCCGGCAGAAATTTTTCATCATGGTGCAACTTGAACAGCCGGTAGACTGCCTCAGCGGCCGTCTCCGTGCCGCAATGAGCGACCGTGGCAAGGATAAGCCCGGTCAGGAACCGGTGATGAATTTCGGCGGCGGCGCGGTAGGCGGCGTGTTCTGGAGTATCCGGTGTCGACATGATGCGCAGTATACAAGGTGCCGCCGCCGCGCCTACTCCGCAGCGCCGATCCGTACCCTTTTGGGGACGCGCACGAACAGGATCAGCGGCACGATCGCGAGGCAGGTCAGCGTGTACAGGCCAAAGGCGTTGATGTACCCGATCATCGCCGCTTGCCGTCCGATCTCGCCGCCCATCGCCGCCAGCCCCTTCAGGTTCTCGATATTCCAGGCCTGCGGCAGGTTGGGAAAGGCCAGTGTTTCGTTGAAGGGCGAGATGAATTCGGTCAAATGGGCCTGGCTCATCCGGCCGGTGCGCACCAGCACGGTCACGCTGGCGGCAATAAACAGGCTGCTGCCGAGATTGCGCAGCAGATGAAAGACGCCGGTGGTTTCCGCCAGGAACTGCCGGTCGAGCGTAGCGAAGGTCGCGACGACTAGGGGCACCCAGATCAACCCGACCGAGGCGCCCTGCATGGCGCTGGTTACGGCAACCTCGAAATTCGTCACGGTGACGTCGAATTCCATCATCATCCAGCCCGAAAGGGCCTGGACAAGAAACCCGAGGATCATGCCGAACCGGGGGTCCAGCTTGCCGATCCACATGGCGAGAAAAAATCCGATCACGGCGCCGATGCCGCGGCACGCGATCAGGAATCCGATGATCGAATCCGGATAATCCATCAGCGTCTTGAGCATCGGTGGCAACAGGACCATCGGCGTGAAATTCAGCATGCCGTATACGAAGACGATGATCAGGCCGAGGCAGAAATTGCGGTCGAGCAGCAAACGCGGATTGAGGAACGGCCGCCGCGCGGTCAGGCTGTGCACGACGAACAGATAAAAGGCGAGCCCGCCGATCGCCGCCTCCAGGATGATTTCGGTCGAGCCGAACCAGTCCATGCGTTCGCCCCGGTCGAGCATGAGCTGCAGGCAGGTCACCGCAAGCGACAGCGACAGGAACCCGGCCCAGTCGAAGTGCGCATTGCGGTTGCGGCCGCCATCGGTCAGGAACACCCACAAGCCCAACAAGGCAACGATGCTGATCGGAATGATCAGGTAGAACGCCCATCGCCAGTCGTAAATTTCGCTCAGGGCGCCGCCGAAGATCGGCCCGGCGATGGGCCCGACCACGACTCCCATGCCGAAGATCGCGGTAACGGTGCCATGCTGCCGTTTCGGATAGATATCCAACAGGATGGCGTTGCCGAGCGGCGTCATGGGCGCGCCGAATCCGCCCTGCAGCACCCGGTAGACGATCATGGCTTCCAGCGATTCCGCGGTCCCGCAGAGCACCGTCGAGATGACGAACCCCAATGAGCAATAGATCATGACGTTGCGCCACCCGAAGGTCGCGCTGAGCCAGCCGGCCATCGGCGTCATGATGGCGGTCGCAAGGATGTTGAGCGTGACAATCCAGGATATCTGATCCTGCGTCGTCGACAGGCTGCCTTGAATTTGCGGCAGCACGACCGCGACCATCAGGAAGGTCATGCCGTACAGCGTTTGCGACAGCGTGATGGTTGCCAGCACCATCGCCCGTTGAAACGGGGTGTGGGATCGAGGGGCGTCGGTGGCGACGGCTTCGGCGTTCATGTTCGGCTCGTCGTCGGCGCGGGGGCGCTCTCCTGTGGGCGACCTATAGGAGAAAAACGGGATCAAGGAAACCATAGATGCGCGATTTACCGGCGTCGCGTATCTGCATGCCAATCGCCCCATTGCGGAGGCCGTTCGTCCCGTGGGAATAATGGCGGCTGCGAAACCACCCGGGGAATGCGGTTCCAATGCCATACGCCCTTGTCCTTCATGGCGGCGCCGGCGCGCGGCCCGAAATGGATTACACCGAACAGGTTCGCCATTTGACTGGGTTGATCGCCGACGGCCGCGATCAATTGGCGGCGGGTGGCGCCGCGCTGGATACGGTTTGCACCATGGTCGAGGCGATGGAGATTTCCGGGCTTTATGTCGCGGGGAAAGGGTCGGCGCCCAATACCGACGGCGTGGTGGAACTCGACGCCAGCGTGATGAACGGTGCGGACCGCCGTGCGGGCGCGGTCTCGGCGATCCGCGGCGTCATGCATCCGGTGGCCGCGGCGCGCCGTGTCCTGGAAGACGGACGTCATGTCATGCTGACCGGGGAGGGCGCCACGGCCTTTGCGGATAACAGCGAGCTGGCGATGGTCGACGATCCGGCGGCCTATTATGTCGAGCATACCGGGCATGGGTCCGGCGCGGCGGCGGCGAACCACGGTACGGTCGGGGCGGTGGCGCTCGATCTCGAGGGCGGGCTCGCGGCGGCGACCTCGACCGGCGGCACGTTCAACAAGCGGCCAGGGCGGGTCGGCGATACGCCGCTGATCGGGTCGGGGACCTGGGCCGACGACCGGGTGGCGGTCTCGTGCACCGGTAGTGGAGAAAATTTTATTCGCGCGGCCGCTGCGCACGATGTTGCCGCGCGTATGCAGTATGGAGCCGCGGCATTGCCCGAGGCCGTGACCGCAACGCTGGCCGAAGTCGCCCGGCTCGGCGGGGCCGGCGGCATCATCGCGGTGGATCGAGCCGGAAATGTCGCCATGCCTTTCAACTCCCAGGGCATGAAACGCGCCGCCGTTACGGACCGTATGGCCCCGGTGGTTCGGGTCTTTGAACGGGAAGAGTAGATTTCCACCATGAGCGAAGTGAAAAATATCCTACGAAGCGACCGGCGCGGCCCGGTGCAATGGCTCACCATCGACCGGCCGGCGCGGCGCAATGCGTTGAACGGTGTGGTGTTCGGCGCCTTGACCGACGCCTTGGCCGAGGCCGAGGCGGATGCCTCGCTGCGCGCCGTGGTGCTCACGGGCGCCGGGGACAAGGCGTTTTCCGCCGGGGCCGACCTCAAACCCGACACGCAATACACCGCGCTGGAACTGGACGAGGGCGCGCTCGAACACCCTTATGCGAAGTTCGCGCGTGCCGCGATGCGCTTCAGCAAGCCGCTGATCGCCCGGGTCAACGGCGATGCGCTGGCCGGCGGTCTTGGCGTGCTGTCGCTGTGCGACATGGCGGTGGCGGCGGATCATGCGCACTTCGGGTTGCCTGAAACCCGGATCGGGTTGTTTCCGCTGTTGATCGTGCCCTCGCTGCGCCGGCTGTTGCCGCACCGGGTGCTGATGGAAATGGCGATCACCGGCGAATTCCTCGATGCGGCCGCCGCGCGCGAGATCGGGCTGGTGAACCATGTGGTGCCGGCGCATGAACTCGACGCCAAGACCGACTGGCTGGTCGGCCGGATTCTCGACAAGTCGCCGACCGCGGTGCGCCGGGGCAAGGCGGCGATGGTGCGGATGCTCGAGATGACCCAGGACGATGCGTTGTCGCACGGGCAGGCGGAGCTCGCCCTGCTGTTCGCGACCGAGGACCATGCGGAAGGCCTCAAAGCCTTCAACGAGAAGCGCAAACCGAATTGGAAGGGCTCGGCGGAGGAGTAGAGCAAATCCCGAGCGAACCGAAACGGTTCGCGACGACGTATTTGCGTATAAACAAAGAGATAGACCATTTCACTTGAATCAATTTGAACAAGAAATGGACTAGATTTACCCCGCCAAATATTGCGGGCTGGACCGTGCACATGGATTGCGGCGATGATGGCGTCCGAACCGACACTCAATCAGGGGACACGTCATGAGCATCAAACGCATCGACAAAAACAAGACCATGAGCCGCGCCGTCGTGAATAACGGCGTCGTCTATGTCTGCGGTCTGACCGCCGACGACCGGTCGGCCTCGATGAAGGAACAGACGGCGGCAGTTCTCGCCAAGATCGACGGGTATCTGAAAGAGGCCGGCACCGATAAGTCGAAATTGCTGACCGCGATGGTCTATGTCTCCGACATGTCCAAGAAAGAGGAAATGAACGACGCGTGGCACGAATGGATCGATCCGGCCAATCCGCCGACCCGCGCCACCGTCGGCACCGTGCTCGGCACCCCCGACACGCTGGTGGAGATCGTCGTCAGCGCGGCGAAGTGAATTTTCGGCGCGTCGCAATCGTTGCCGGCGTCGTCTCTGTTGCAATACTCGGCGTGCAATGGTGTAGCGCATACCTTGCAGTTGATCGCTGCCTGGACGGCGGCGGACGATGGAATTATGACTTGGACATCTGCGAACGATAGGTATTCCTGCCACAGTGACGACTGATGGCAGCCATTCGCCCCTATCTGTTCCACAGGTGACACCCCCCACCTCTTTGACCGCTGTTCGCGGTCAAAGCCTCCCCCGCAAGGGGGGAGGATTAGGGAGGGGGGTGAAGCGGAACCCCCCGCTACCCCATCCCCATCTGGCGCGCGATGATCGTGCGCTGGATTTCCGATGTGCCGGCGCCGATTGTCGACTGCATGCCTTCGCGGAAATAACGCTCCATGTCGGATTCCGGCAGCATGCCCGCGCCGCCCATGATCTGCATGCCGTGGCGCGTGACCTCCTGCAGGGCTTCCGACGCGAAGAGCTTGGCCATCGCCACCTCCTTGGCGCACGGGATGCGCGCCACGGCCAGTTCGGCCGCGCGGTAGACCAGCAGGCGGGCGGCGTCCACCCACGTCTGCATGTCCGCAAGCCGGTGTTTGATGACCTGAAAATCGAAGATCGGCTGGCCGAATTGCACGCGCTCCCGGGCATAAGCCAGCGCATCGTCCACCGCCTGCTGCGCATTGCCCACATAGGCGGCGGAGACGGCGATGCGCTCGATCTCCAGATGGTTGACGATCAATGTCCAGCCTTCGCCGGGCCCGCCCAGCATACTCGTCGCCGGGACGCGGCAGCCGTCGAGATAGACCTGGTTGGTGCCGGTGGCCCGGCGGCACAGCGTCGGCAGGGTCTCGATGGCCATGCCGGGCGTATCGTTCGGAATGAGGAAGAGCGATAGCCCGTCGCGTTTCTTGGCGTCGGGATCGGTGCGGACCAGCATGCACAGCACGGTGTTGTCGGCCTTGGCGCCGCTGCACCACAGTTTCTGGCCGGTGATGACGTAGTCGTCGCCCTCCGCCTTGGCGCGTGTCTGTACGCTTGCCGCATCCGAGCCCACGCCGGGTTCCGAGATTGAGATGGAAAAGCGCAGCCGTCCCTCCATGAAAGGACCGATGAAGGCGTCCTTCTGCGCGGCGTCCGCATGTTCGACGATGTTCAACGCCGTGAAGGTGGAGACCAGCACCGAGGCGGCGAAATCGAAGCCGTATTTGCCGAGCGCCTCGCACATCAGCGCATAGGAGAAGATGTCGCCGCCATCGCCGCCGGCTTCTTCCGGAATCAGTGCCCGCAACCAGCCCTGCGCCGCGATCTTGTCATAGCCTTCATAGGGGTAACGCCGGTCACCGTCGCAGTCGCGGATGTATTCGCGGGTGATTTCCTCGTCCATGAAGCGGTCGACGGTGTTTTTCCAAAGCTGTTGTTCCTCGGTCAGGAAATCCATGCGGGGTTCTCCGAAAAAGTGTGTGATCGTATGGCCCGCAGCCTATCGCAACGGTGGCGCGCGCGTCACGGCATCCCTACAATCCGCCGCATTCGCCGGGACGAAAACACAGAGATTTGCGAGGAACCGACCCATGGATTTCAACCTGAGCCCCGAACAGGAGGCGATCCGCGACAACGTCGAAAAATTATGCGCGCCGTTCGACGACGACTACTGGCTCGACCGCGACGAGACCGGCGAATTTCCGTTCGACTTCCATAAGGCGATGGCGGACGGGGGTTGGCTCGGTATCACCATGCCGGAAGAATACGGCGGGTCGAATTTGGGGGTGACCGAGGCGGCGATCCTGATGCACACGGTGGCGCGGTCGTCCGGCGCGATGAGCGCCAGCTCGGCGATCCACATCAACCTGTTCGGACCGCACCCGATCGTCGTGTTCGGCACCGACGAGCAGAAACAGCGCTGGCTGCCGAATCTCATCGAGGGCAAGCATATTTCGTGCTTCGGCGTGACCGAGCCCGATGCCGGGCTCAACACCACCCGCATCACCACCCGGGCCGAGCGCAGCGGCAACGGCTACATCATCAACGGCAAGAAGATCTGGACCACGACGGCGCAGGAAGCGCAGAAGGTCATGCTGCTCGCCCGCACGACGCCGCTCGATCAGTGCGCCAAGCCGACCGAAGGGCTCAGCCTGTTCTATACCGATCTCGACCGTAAATATTGCGATGTTCGGGAAATTCCCAAGATGGGCCGCAAGGCGGTGGATTCGAATGAAGTCTTCTATGACGGCCTGCCCGTCCCGGCGGACGATCTGATCGGCGAGGAAGGCAAGGGCTTCCGATACCTGCTGCACAGCCTCAATCCGGAGCGCGTGTTGGTCGGTGTCGAGGGTATCGGTGTCGGCCAGAACGCGCTCGCCCGCGCGGTGAAATACGCCCGCGAGCGCGTCGTCTTCGACCGGCCAATCGGCGCCAACCAATCGATCCAGCATCCGCTCGCCGAGCTCTGGTGCGAGCTGGAAGCGGCCTGGCTGATGGCGATGCAGGCGGGGGCGCTGTACGACGCGGGCCTGCCCTGTGGCGCGCAGGCGAACGCGGCCAAATATCTCGGCGGCGAGATCGGCTTCAAGGCCTGCCAGCAGGCGATCATGACCCATGGCGGTATGGGTTACGCCAAGGAATTCACGGTCGAGCGGCTGCTGCGCGAGGTGCTGATCTGCCGCATCGCGCCGGTTAGTCCGCAACTGATCCTGAGCTACATCGCCGAGCGCGTGCTGGATTTGCCACGATCCTACTGACGGGATTTTCCGGCTTTTGCGCCGTAGGGCGAACCCTCATCCTTCGTCCCTCGACAAGCTCGGGATGAGGAGGCTCAGGATGAGGCCTGGCATTGAAAAACACTGCTCGTGCTGAGCTTGTCGAAGTACGAGGAGCTCGCAACATAACTCACGACAAGGAGACTCAAAAATGAGCAGCGAAGAAATGCCGACCATCGGCATCGGCATGTATTACGACGACATGGAAGTCGGCCAAAATTTCCAGACCCTCGGCCGCACCATCACCGTGCCGGATATCGTCAATTTCGTCGGCGCCACGGGCTCGGTCGAGGTGTTGTTCACCGATATGGAATACCTCCGCAACGAGACCAGTTTCGACGGCCGGCTTGTACCTGGCGCGCTGGTCTACTGCATGGCCGAAGGGCTGCTGATGCAATCGGCCATGCAGAAAACCGGTCTGGCTTTTCTGCATATGGAGCTCAACATCGAGGGGCCGTGCTTCGCCGGCGACACCATCCATGTCGAAGTCGAGGTGACGGAGATCAAGAAAACCTCGAAGGGCAACCGGGCGCTGGTGCGCACCAAAAACACCATCAAAAATCAAAAGGGCGAGACGGTCATCGTCTACACGCCCCTGCGCATGATGAAGGGCCGGCCTGATTAATAGGGCATAACCCAAGCCTCATGCTGAGCGAAGTCGAAGTATGAGGCTATTGCCGAATATTCGGGCCTAGCCTGAGCGAGCCGACCCTCGCCCTTCGACTTCGATCAGGGTGAGGGTTGGTTTCATCCCACAGCATCTGTAGGTTAGGCGCGCATGTTCACCTAAAGCTTGAAATTATCCGGGCGCCCCGTCGGCCAGGGGTCGCCCCACAATTGCTGGCCGCCATCCACCGTCACCACCTCGCCGGTGATGAACTTGCCGGATGGCGCGGCCAGGTAGACGCAGGCCTCCGCAATGTCCTGGGCGTCGCCGGTCCGCCGCATCGGATTGGCCTGGGTGTAGGTCTCGACGCCTTCCGGCGGGTAGACGCCGAAGCCTTCGGTCTCGCAGCAGCCGGGGGCGATGCAGTTGACGCGGATGTTCAGCGGCGCCCATTCGACCGCCACGCTCTTCGACAGGTAGATCACGCCGCCGCGCGCCGCCGCGGTGTGGGCGATGCCCGGCATGCCGCGCCACACATCGGCGACGATGTTGACGATTGCGCCCGGTCGGTCCGCGTCGCGCCAGCGCCGGGCGGCGGCCTGCATCATGTGCCAGGTGCCGTTGAGGTTGGTGTCGATCACCGCGTTCCAGCCCTTGACCGAAAAATCGATCGCCGCCTGCGGGAACTGGCCGCCGCCGTTGTTGACCAGCGTATCGAGCCCGCCGAACGCGTCCCAAGTCTGGTCGATCAACGCCGACACCTGTTCCGGGTCGCGAATGTTGGTGGACTGGCTGAGTATCGTGCCGCTGCCGAGCGACCCGAAGAACACCGCCGCCGCCTCGATCTTCGCCGCATCCCGTCCGGCGACGACCAGGTTTGCGCCGAGCCGCGCGAATAGCGCCGCGATCGCCTTGCCGAGCCCGCTGCCCGCGCCGGTGACCAGCGCGGTTTTGCTGGCGAACAGATCGTCCCGGTACACCGTGGGCAGATCGCGCAGATCCTGCTCCGTGAAGCCGAATTTCTGGTCCGTATCCGTCATGGGAGGGGATGCTAACGCCCGGCATCGGTTTTGTCGAAGCTCAATGCTTCGGCGTTTCTTCGCCGTGATTGTCCCTTTCTTCCCGGCCTAGGGCCGGGATATGGTCATCCCATGGAATTTTCACTGACCGACGAACAACAGGCGATCCGCGAGACGGCGGACCGCTTCGCCCGCGAGAAATTGGCGCCCGGCTACCGGCAGCGGGGCGAGGAGGGCCGGCTCGACCGCGCGCTGGTGCGCGAGATGGGATCGCTCGGCCTGATCGGCGCGGACCTGCCGGAGGAATTCGGCGGTCTCGGCGTCGATGGGCTGACCGGCGGGCTGATCATGGAAGCGGTCGCCTATGGCGATTTCAACACCGCCTATGTGCCGATGCTGTCGTCGCTGTCCGGCCGCATCGTCTGCGAACACGCGCAACCGGCGGTGGCCCGGGACTGGATGCCCAAGGTAGTGGCGGGCGACGCGCTGATCGGTCTCGCGCTGACCGAACCGCGCGGTGGGACGGATGCCGCCAATCTTCAGCTCCGCGCGGAGAAACAGGGTAACAGCGGCTATTTGATCAATGGCGAGAAGACATCCATTTCGCTGGCGGACCAGGGCGATTTGTTCGTCGTCTTCGCCCGCACCGGCGGCGCGGAAGAGGGCGCGCGCGGCGTCAGCGCGTTTGTCATTCCCGCCGACAGCCGCGGCATCACGCGCACGCGCTTCGACGATTTCGGCTCGGAATCGGTCGGCCGCGGCTCGCTGTTCTTCGATAATGTGGCAGTGCCGGCAGAAAACCGGCTCGGCGACGAGGGCGGCGGCTTCTATCAGGTGATGCAGGGTTTCGATTACAGCCGCGCGCTGATCGGCCTGCAATGCTGCGCCCTGGCGCAGGCCTCGCTCGACGAGACCTGGCAATGGGTGCAGGAGCGCGAGACCTTCGGCCGGCCGCTCGCACAATACCAGGGCGTGACCTTTCCGCTGGCGGAAGGGGAAACCCTGATCCATGCGGCGCGGCTGCTCTGTTACGAAACGCTCTGGCTGCGCGACCAGGGCCGGCCCCATACCGACAAGGCGGCGATGTGCAAATGGTTCGCGCCCAAGACCGCGGCGGACGTGATTCATAACTGCCTGCTGGCGCACGGCCATGCGGGATATTCCAAGGATTCGCCGCACCAGCAGCGGCTGCGCGACGTCATCGGCCTGGAAATCGGCGACGGCACGGCGCAGATCTCGAAGCTGATCATCGCCCGCGAAAAAATCGGTAACGTGGCGGTGCAATACCGCTAGCGATGATGCCGCGTTGACCGTGTGGCGGTGAAGGCGGGGGGTTTTTTATGGGGTATTATTATACCGCCGACATTTCGCCCGTTAAGTAAGCCTTAAGGCGGCAACCTCATAGTTTCCATGAGCTTGGTACGGCCATCGCGCGGCGGTCCGGTTTTAGCGGCCGCGTGCGTCGAACAGGGACGATCATGGTAGCGGAAACGGCGGAGAATCAGCCGGAGGCGGTGGGTCGCACCATCGATTTTACGCTGACCCGGCGCGATATCTGGCAGTTGAATCTCGAACTCGCGCCGCGTCTGGCGGTGACGTGGTGGCTCCTCCTGATGCTGTGTATTCTCGTCGCGGCGCTCAGCGTGGGGTCGACCTGCATCGTGTGCGGTGACGCCGTCGAGCTGGGGGCGTTTCTCACCCGTCTCGGCCTGTCGATCGGCGCCACCGTGCTGGGCTTCCCGATCGTCTATCTCCTCCTCTTCGGATTTGTGATGCTGTTCGTCTCTTCGGATTGGGATGTGCTCGGCGACCATTCGGTCGAAGTCCGCGGCGATGGGCTCTTCGTCACCACGCGCGCCGGCCAGGCGTCCCATAGCTGGTCCGGGGTACGCGCGGTGATCCGAACCGAGAACTGGCTGGTGATCCGGACCCGTGCCTATCGCTTCCATATGGTGCCCGCGCGGGCCTTTCGCGCCCGTGCGGTTTTCGAGAATATTGCCGACGACATTTCGGCCCGGGTCGCGGCGGCCAAGCAACAAAGCGACGCCGCAGCGGGATAAGGCTCAGATTCCCCGAAGCCGCGTTTTCATCGCACGCCGCCATTTGGCCGCGCCGTCGCCGGCGCCGAAGATCAGCCCTGCATCGAGCGGGGCGGTATACCAGTCCTCGCGCCGTATTTCGTCCTTCAATTGCGCCGGACCCCAGCCCGCATAGCCGGCGACGTACAGCAACCGTTTCGGCCCGCGCCCCGCGGCGATGTCGCGCAGGATGCGCCGGTCGCCGGTGACCGAGATTTCGTCATTGACGCGGAAGGTGGGACCGATGTGGTAATCCGGCGAATGCACGACGAAGGCCTTGTCCGGCCCCACCGGTCCGCCGTGATGGGCCGGCAGGCGCACCGGGGAATGCTTCTCCGCATCCGGTTTGCCGCCTCGGTCCCCGTGGGGGCGAACAACCGGCCCTCGGTCCGTGATCTCGGCGACGCCGAGCGGCTTGTTGATCACCAATCCGAACGCCCCGGTACGGTCGTGCCGCACCATCAGGATCACCGTCTTGGCGAAACGCGGGTCCGGCATGGACGGCTTGGCGACCAGCAGCAGCCCCTGCACCGAGCCGGTGAACTCCGGATAATCCGGCGCCTGCCGGGCGGCGTCCAGCGGCCGGCCGGTGAGGACCAGGGCGCCGACGAGGGTGAGCGCGGCGAAGACGTTGCGAAACTTAATTTGCTTGCACAAATCCATTTTCACAGCATATCACAGACAGCCGATTTGACCGTTACGGTGTGACGTCCGAACCGCAGCTCCACCGGATCGCAGGTTCGTATCTAATCCTACCGTTCTTGGTCACCGATTCTGCCTCTCTGGACATCGCCGCCCTGTGCGGCCATTCTCCGCGGCCGATCCCCCACGAAAAAAGCCGCCAGACCATGACCGACGCTCTCCATCGCCTGATCAGCCCGAAATCGATCGCCATCATCGGCGTCTCGCAGGACTTCAACAAGCTCAACGGGCGGGTGCTGAAATACCTGCTCGACAAGGGCTATGAAGGCGCGATCCTGCCGGTCAATCCGAAATACGACGAGGTCGGCGGGCATCCTTGTTACGCGGAAATCGGCGCGGCGCCGGGGCCGGTCGATCTGGCCGTCATCACCCTGCCGGCGCGGCTGGTCGAGAACGCGGTGCGGCAGTGCGGCGCGGCCGGGGTCGCGGGTGCGGTGATCTTCAGTTCGGGCTTCGGCGAGATGGGCGAGGAAGGCAAGCGCATGGAAGAGGCGCTGGCCGTTGCCGCGCGCGAATCCGGAGTGCGGGTGCTCGGGCCGAACGGGCTCGGCATGATCAACAGTTTCGAAAATGCGCTCGCCACCTTCAGCCAATATGCGGAGGGGCCGACGCCGGCGGGGCCGGTCGGCTTCGTTACCCAGTCGGGCGCCTTCGGCACGGCGATCTGTGCGCTGGCGCGCAACCGGCGGCTGGGTCTCGGCTTTTTCGTCAACACGGGCAATGAATGCGATCTCGACTTCGCGACGATGATGTCGGCGGTGCTGGACGACGACCGCATCACCGTGGGGGCGGGATACCTGGAAGGCATCTCGGACGGGCCGGGCTTCGCCGCGGTGGCGCAAAAGGCGATGACGCTCGGCAAGCCGCTGGTGGTGACCAAGGTCGGCCGGTCGGACGCGGGCGCACGGGCGGCGGTGTCGCACACCGGCTCGCTCGCCGGACAGGATGCGGTGTTCGACGGCGCGGCGCGGCAGTTCGGCGTGGTGCGCGCGCGCAACGAGGAGCACATGCTCGACATCGTCGACATGTTCTCGACCACAAAGCTGCCGGCGGGACCGGGCGTCGGCATCGTCACCCAGTCGGGCGGGGCGGGGGTGCTGATCGCCGACCGCGCCGAGGAGCTGGGCCTGTCGGTGCCCGAGCTTTCAGATCCGACCCAGACGGCGCTG
>JAOTYV010000301.1 GCA_029861675.1 Alphaproteobacteria bacterium | reverse complement strand
AAAAATCGCGGATGAACAGTTCCGCCTCCGCCGCCTTGCGTCCCGTCAGCTGCTTCTTCGCAAGCGCGACGATCTTTCCGATATGCTTATTCTTAAGCGTAACCACCCGAGAGGCCATGCCAGTCGCTCCGACAAATGTTTTTGAAATTGCCGCGTAATATATGGGCGAGGATTGGTCTTCGATTCACTCCTCTAGCACTTCACTATGGTTTATGCGCCTTAATTTTCCATTACTGATTGGTGCAAAACCTCTGCATCAATCCCGGAAACGCCGCGCGCAGGGCGGCGTCACGCCCGCGCCCGCCGCATCGGCAGCGCCCGTTCCTGCAACCGGGCGTTGCCCGCAAGCTCTTGCAACAAATCCATTTCGCTGATCGCCTCAGGCCGCGATGGTGCGGATCTCCGGCGGCAGAATCAGCTTCGCGTCACAGGCGGCCTGGACGTCGTCCACGCTCAGCCCGGGCGCAACTTCCTCAAGCACGAACCCGTCGGGCGTCACCGACAGGACGGCCATATCCGTGTAGACCCGGGTAACAACGCCGAGCGCGGTCGGCGGATAGGTCAGCCGGTCGACAATCTTGGGCGTCCCGTCCTTCGATACATGGGTCATGATGGCAAAGACCTGCTTGGCGCCAACCGCGATATCCATCGCGCCGCCAATATTGCCGGAGCCCGCGCCCGGCACTTTCCAATTGGCCAAATCGCCGTTCGCCGCCACCTGATAGGCGCCGAGCACCGCACAATCGAGCCGGCCGCCGCGCGCCAGCGAAAACGAATCGGCGTGATGAACAAAGGCGCCGCCGGGGACCAGCGTCACCGGCCCCTTACCCGCGCTCATCAGGTCGCGGTCTACATCTTCCTCGCGTTCCGGCGGCGGCCCCATGCCGATGATGCCGTTCTCACTGTGCAGGATCACATCCCGTTCCTTCGGCACATGGGCAACCGCCTGGGTCGGAATGCCGATGCCGATATTGACCACCCAATCCGCCTCGAGATCCTGCGCCAGCCGCTTCGCCATCTGATCGCGGCTGAGCAGCGGTTTATCGGGAGCCGTCACTTTTACGGTCATCGCTTTATCCACCGGTTACATGAAAACAATCGACATAGACGCTCGGCGTCACGATGGCCTCCGGATCGAGCGCGTCCATTGGCACCTCCTCGCCCACTTCGGCAATGGTAAAATCGGCGGCCATCGCCATCACCGGGTTGAAATTCCGGGCCGCCTTGCGATAGATCAGATTGCCGCGCGGATCCACCTTGTAGGCCTTGATCAACGCGAAATCGCCGCGCAGCGGTTTCTCGAGAATGTACTTCTTGCCGTCGACGTCGAACTCCGGCTTGCCTTCGGCAATTTCGGTGCCGACGCCGGTCGGTGTCAGGAAGCCGCCGAGCCCCGCGCCCGCGTTGCGCATGCGCTCGGCCATGGTTCCTTGCGGCACCACTTCCAGATCGACCTTGCCGGCGGCGTACATCTCCTTGAAGACATGCGACTCGCTGGCGAAGGGAAAACTGCAGATCATCTTGCCGACGCAGCCTTCCTCGAGCAGCCGGGCGATGCCGGTGTGTCCGGTGCCGGCATTGTTGTTGACGATGGTCAGGCCGCGCAGACCGCTGCCGCAAACGCCTTCGATCAGCTGCTCCGGCACGCCGCCGTAGCCGAACCCGCCGATCAGGACGACCGATTCGTCCCGCAAGTGCGAAATTGCTTCCTCGAGGCTCGCGGCCTTCTTCTTTTTCATGGTGCTCCGGTGCTCCGTTTAAGCGCGAGACGCGTGTCGCCCGACTGAATCGTCAGCGCCGCGATATTCTTGCGCGTTGACGCCTCCTGAATCAACCGCGCAATCGGCGGCATCGACGCATCGTAATGCTGATCGATCGGCGGCGCGGCCAGCATGTCGTCCACGTGCTGGCCGAGAAACATATAGCGCAGCAGCCGCTCCTCGTCCGATGCGCGCGGATAGGCGCGCCGGATGTCCGCCACCGCAGGGTCGGGCGCGACCGGCATCATCGAGATCGTCTGCGATCCGTTCTCGACGATCCGGTCCATGATCTCCGGGTCGACCGGCGCCAGCAGCGTGCCGAAATATCCCAACGCATATTGCTTTACCTCGTCCGGCACCACGCGGTAGCGCTCCCCGTTGATCACGTTGAGCACCGCCTGGGTGACGACGAGCTGGGCAAACGGCGTCACCATGATCGGGTAGCCCAACTCGCGCCGGATCTGCACCGCTTCGCGGACCACCGCGTCGTACCGGTCGAGCAGGCCGCACCCGCGCAGCTGCGATTCCAGATTGGTCAGCATGCCGCCGGGGATCTGATGGTCGAAATGATAGGCGTCGTAGGCCATCGGCACGCCGACCGGCTTGTCTTCGCGGGCCGCGACCCGCGCCAGATGATCGGCGAGATCGGCAACCGCGCCGTCATCCACATCGACCGCGTAGCCGGCCTGACGCAGATTGCGCACCATCGTTTGGGTCTCCGGCTGCGACGGCCCGTTGGCGAGCGGCGCGGAGGCGGTCTGCACGATGTCCGCGCCCGCCTTGATGCCCTCCAGATAGACCAGCGGCCCCAGCCCGGTCATGCAATGGGTGTGCAGCTCGAGCGGCACATCGCCCATCACCGCCTTTAGCTTGGGCACCAGCTGGCGCACCCGATCTGGGGTCAGCAGCCCGCCGGAATCCTTCAGCATGACATGGGTGATCCCGGTGCGGTCGATCAACTGCCGCGTTTTTTCCACATAGAGTGCGTCGGTGTGCACCGGGCTTTCGCAGAACACCAGGGCCGCGCCCGCATCGGCGCCGGCTCCTTTCGCCACCTTGATGGTGTCGACGATGTTTTCGAGATCGAACAGCGCGTCGAACACGCTGATCTTGCGCAACCCGTGCTCGACCAGCAGCCGCACCCAGAGATGCACGACGTCGTCCGGCAGCACCCGGAAGGTGACCAGGCTCTTGCTGCGCAATCCGCCCTTGAGCGGCGTGTTGCGGATGCGCCGGCGCATCAGCTTGAGGCGCTCCCACGGGTTTTCCTTGAGGTAGCGGATGCAGACGTCGAACTGGATCGAGCCCATCATGTCGATGGCGTCGTAGCCCGCCTCGTCCATCCGCTCCGCGATCGGCAGCATCGCCTCGGTCCGCATGCGGGTCGCCCACAGGCATTGTTGCCCGTCGCGGAGCGCCGTTTCGATGACGCCGATGTTGCGGCCGCCACTCATGCCGCCGGATCCTTGCTGCCGTGGCGGCTTGTCGCCGCCGCGTCGACGACCCGCACCGCGCCGGCCGCTTCCTTCACCGCGTGCAGCCGAAGCTCCGCGCAGTGCACGGTGATGTCGTCGAATTGCGACGCCTCGAAGGCATCGAGAATTTCGCGCAGACGCGGATCGTAGTCGGGCATGGATGAATTCCGGGGCAATGGAGCCTGCACAATTTCTATCCCGCGCGCGGGACGCCCGGCAAGGGCGCTTGCGCCGCAAGGCTGCTTGCAAGGCCGGGACCGGAACGCGATCATGGGAGAAGCAGCATGGGAGGATCGAACAATGGATGACGGTATATTCCGCGGCTATTCGGCCGAGGAGCTGGAAGCGCAGTTCAACCCGCGGGCCACCGTGGCCAACCACGAGGAGGTCGTTGCGCGTGGCGAGGAGATGAGCGCGGCCTATCGCGCCGCCGCCGGCAACGCCACCTACACCGTCGCCTACGGCGGCCACGAAATGGAGACGATGGACATCTTCCGCCCCGCCGACCCGGCGGGTGCGCCGGTGCATGTCTATATTCATGGCGGTTTCTGGCGCTCGCGGGTGAAGGAGAATTTCAGCTACGTCGCGGGCCCGCTGGTCGATGCCGGCGCGATCGTCGCCGTGGTCAACTACGCGCTCTGCCCCGCCGTGACGATCGCGGAAATCGTCGAACAGATGCGCCGCTGCTGCGCCTTCCTGGGACGCAATCCGGATGCCCATGGCGGCGATCCGGCGAAGCTCCACATCTCGGGCCACTCCGCCGGCGGTCATCTGGCGGCGATGCTGATGGCGACCGACTGGCCCGGCTTCGAACCCGATTTGCCGCGCGACCTGGTCAAGAGCGCGACCCTGCTGAGCGGCGTCTACGACATCGCGCCGGTAATCAACATTTCGGTGCAGGAAGAAGTGCGCCTGACGCCGGAGATGGCGCGCGCCAACAGCCCGATGTTCCTGAAACCCGCCACCGACGCGCCGATCGCGATCACCGTCGGCGGCGCCGAGAGCGACGAATTCCGCCGCCAATCGCGGGCTCTCGCGGATGAATGGCAGGACCACGCGCCGGTCGAGTTTTTCGAGATGCCCGGCCTCAACCACTTCACCATCCTCACCGACACGGCGGATCGCGACAATCCGCTGACCGAGGCGCGGCTCCGGCTGATGGGGTTGGCGTAGAAACGCCCCCGCCCGTCACCCCAGATCGGCGCGGCTTCGCCGCGTGTCCGGGATGACGGCGGAAAGAGCCCCGGCGCCGGCATTTTTGGCGCGCCGATTTGGGCCTGAGCCTCGGATTGTGCTTTAATGGCCGGAGCCCCTGCCGGGTGATGCCGTCCGGCGGCGTTCCAAGACACGGCATTTCATCCGAGGCGAAAACAGGCACGGGAGACGAGGCCATGGCGGCGCGGCAGCCGGTCAACACACTTGAATCCTTCGAAGCGGTGCCCACAGGCAGCGCGCTCGGCGCCGAGATCAAGGGCGTCGATTTCGCGCAAGCAGTGCCGGACGACGTCCGGCAAGCGCTGCGCCAGGCCTGGGCCGATCACCTGATCCTGGTCTTCCGCGGCAAGAAGATTACCGACCCGCAACTCATCGAGGCGTCGAAGATATTCGGCGGCGTCCAGGTCGGCGGCGCGCGGGCCTATTACCTGCGCGGCGGCAAGGAGAAGAACCGCCATCAGCTTTCCGACTACCCGGAGATCACGCCGATCAATAACCTTGATGAAAACGGCAACCCGGCGAAGGCGAATTCGAGCCTCGGCAGCCACGAAGTGGTGTGGCACAGCGACAATTCCTATGTGGAGACCCCGCCCGCCGGAAGCATGCTGTACGCGCTGGAACTGCCGGTGAACGGCGGTGGCGATACCTATTTCAACAACCAGTACATGGCCTATGAAACCCTGCCCGACGACTTGAAGACGGAGATCGAGGGTAAATACCAGCGCCACGATTCGAGCCGCAACAGCGCCGGCGTGCTGCGCCCCTCGGCCAAGCTGCCGACCACGCTGGAAGAGGTCGAAGGCCCGGTGCATCCGCTGGTCCGCATCCATCCCGTGACCGGCAAGCGCGCGCTCTATCTCGGCCGCCGCCGCGTCTGGCCGTCCAATCACATATTGGGCCTCTCGAACGAGGAGAGCGAGGATTTGCTCGACCGGCTGTGGGCACATGCGACGCAGGAAGAATTCGCCATGGAGCACATCTGGACGCTCGGCGATCTGGTGCTGTGGGACAACCGGTGTGCCATGCATTACCGGACCGAGATCGACGCGACCCAGCGCCGCGTCATGCATCGGACGCAGATTACCGGCGAGAAGGTCATCGCCGCCTGGGAGGCGGCCGCCGAATAGGAGATCGCGATGGCCGGAAACGGGCCG
>JAOTYV010000300.1 GCA_029861675.1 Alphaproteobacteria bacterium | reverse complement strand
GAAATCCGCGCCCAAGTATCGTCGCTAATGACAAATCGATCCGTGTTCATGCAAACTCCCCTCAAAAGGAAGCTTGAATCACATTTCAGAGTCTGTGTGAATCCATTAAATGTCCACAGACCCTAGTAGGTTGCCCGGCCGCCGGATATGTCGAACACGGCGGCGGTGGTGAAACTGTTTTCGCGGGAAACGATCCACGCGATCATCGAGGCGATCTCCTCGACCTCGACGAAGCGGTTGCGCGGAATCTTCGACAGCATGAAGTCGATATGCTCTTGCGTCATCTGATCGAAGATCCGCGTGCGCGCCGCCGCCGGCGTCACGCAATTGACCGCGACGTTGTAGGCGGCGAGTTCCTTGCCCAGGGATTTCGTGAGCGCGATGACGCCGCCCTTCGACGCGCTGTAGGCCGCCGCGTTGGGGTTGCCTTCCTTGCCCGCGATCGACGCGATGTTGCAGATCCGTCCATAATTGCGCTCGCGCATGCCCGGCACCACGGCGCGGTTGACGTAGAACGTGCCGTTCAAATTGATGTCGATGACGCGGTTCCACTCCTCGATCGGGTATTCCTCGACCGTCGCGTTCATGCCGGCGATGCCGGCGCTGTTGACGGCGATGTCGACCGGCCCGATGTCCTGCTCGGTCTGCACGAGCGTCCTGGCGACGCTGTCCGGATCGGTGACGTCGACCGCGTGGAAGACCGCCTTTCCGGCGTTGCCCAGTTCGGTCGCGGCGCTTTCGCCTCGTGCCGTGTCCATATCCCATATGGCCACGGTGGCGCCCGAGCGGCAAAGCCGTTCGGCCACCGCATACCCGATCCCGTTCGCCCCGCCGGTGACGACCGCTCTCTGTCCGTTCAGGTCGACTGCGTTCATTCTCGTTGCTCCCGGCGGCATTGTGGCGGCCTACGATCTATCTAACCCGCGGGATTGCCGCTAGGCAATCAAGCGAAGACGCTGGTCCGGACGAAAGTGTCCCGAGCCGAACAAATTTCCGACGGTGACGATGAAATATATGGTGGGCGCGACAGGGATTGAACCTGTGACCCCCGCCGTGTGAAGGCGGTGCTCTCCCGCTGAGCTACGCGCCCGATCCGAAGACGGGAGGGGAGATTTACGCGCCGGTCCCGAGAGTGTCAAGGCTGGCCCCGGATGGGGGTATCGACTGCCGCCGACCCGCTTGTTGACTTGGCGCGCCGGGCCGCCGCAGCATGGTGTCGGTTGCGCGACCGGGCGCAAATCGGGGCGGGAGAAGCACGCACATGGCCGAAATTCAGCATCGCGGCGGGACGCTCGCCTATGACGTTATCGACCTGACGCCGCCCTGGATCGAGGCGCCGGAGACCATCCTGTTTCATCATGGTGTCGGCGCCAGCATTGGATGCTGGGCCGGCTGGATCCCGGTGCTGGCGGGGCGCTATCGGCTGGTGCGGTTCGACATGCGGGGCCATGGCGCGTCGCCGGTGCCGGCGGATTTCATCTGGTCGCTCGACGGCGTGGTGGAAGATCTGCTCGCCGTGGCGGACGCCGCCGGTGCGGCGCGATTTCACCTCGTTGGGGAATCGGTCGGCGGTACGGTCGCGCTGGGCTGCGCGGCGCGCAACGGTGGGCGTTTGCACAGCCTGACGGTTTGCAACGGCGCGCATTTTGGCGGTTCGATCCGCAACGTGGAGTCCTGGCAGGGGATCATCGAACGCGACGGCATGGCCGGCTGGTCCGCCCATATGATGGAGCAGCGCTTTTTCGACGGCGGGTTGAGCGAGGCCCGCGCCGCCTGGTTCGAGGCCCAGCAGACGGCCGCCGAGCCCGCCGCGATTCTGGACGCGCTGGCGATGCTGACCGGCGTGGATCTGGGGCCGGAGCTGGGAATTATCGAAACACCGACCCTGATCCTGCATCCGGATTCAAGCCCGTTCATTCCGGTCGAGGTCATGGCTGATCTGCATCGGCGGATCGCCGGCGCGCGGCTGCGCGTGTTTCCCCATGCGCGCCATGGCCTGCCGTTTTCCCATGATGCGGACTGCGCCGCGGCGGTGCGCGATTTCCTGGCGGTGCTGTAGCGTTCTCGGCTAGCCGAGATCGGCGATTGCCGCGGGCAGGGCGTCGAAACGGTCGATCAGCCGGTCCGCGCCGAGCTCTGCATGCGGGATCCGCGAGTAGCCGTAGGTCACCGCGATCGACCTTACGCCCGCGGCCACCGCGCAGCTGATATCGTTCGGGCTGTCGCCGATCATGATCGCCTGGTCGCGGGCGATGCCGAGCATGTCGAGGACGCCCTCCAAATGGCCCGGGTCGGGCTTGCGGACCGGGAAGCTGTCGCCGCCGCCGACAACGCTGAAATGGTGCGTCATGCCGATGCCGTCGAGGATCTTCATGGTGGGTGCGTACGGCTTGTTGGTGCAGATCGCCATCACATGTCCGTCGGCGCCGAGCCGCGCCAGGGTCTCCGTCACGCCGTCATAGATCGGCGTGTCCGTGATCGGCGCGCTGTCGTAGATCGCCATGAAGCGTTTCACATGCGCGTCCAGATTCGAGGGAACGCCGCCGCTGGCGCGCAGACCCCGTTCGACCAGCTTGGCGACGCCATTGCCGATCATGTCCTCGACCTGGGCTTGGGTCAGCGGGCGGCGGCCGTCCTCGGCCAGCAAGGCGTTCAGGCAGCGCGCGAGTTCCGGCGCGCTCTCGATCAGCGTGCCGTCGAAATCGAAGATGAGGGCGGGAAGCGGCGAATTCGGCATAACATCCTGAAAATTATTATTTATTTTGTCGAATGGCGGTCCTATCCACCGCTTGGACTAGCCCTTCTTGTATCCAACACAGGCACAGGAACCAAGTAAAAATAGAACACGGATAGGAGCGTAGTCCTCACTGATCATAAGCCTATATTTAGAAATTGCGGTTAAGAACATGTTGAAAGACTTCGAAACAATAAGTGACTTGGCGCGGCATTTACCATATGACAATTTCGCGCCCTGGGTTGGCCAAACCGGGAATGTACCAGGAACCACACACGATATGAGTACCGCGGAAACCGCCGCCGTCATTCTTGCCGCCGGAATGGGCACACGCATGAAATCTGCGTTGCCCAAGGTGCTGCATAGGATCGCCGGCCGCCCGATGGTGGGCCATGTGCTCGACTCGCTCCGCTCGCTGAATGTCGAGCGCACGGTCGTCGTCGTCGGGCCGGATATGGACAAGGTCAGCGACGTGGTCGCGCCCAATCCGACCGCGGTGCAATGGGACCGCCTGGGCACCGCCGATGCGGTGGGCCGGGCCAAATGCGCGCTCGCCGGTTTCGATGTGGGCACCGCCCTGATCCTGTATGGCGATACGCCGCTGATCAGGCCGGAAACGCTGAAACGCATGCTGGCCGCGCGCAAGGAAAAGGCGTCGGTCGTGGTGCTTGGATTCCGGCCGCCGGATCCTACCGGCTACGGTCGCCTGATCCTGGATGAGTCCGGCGGGTTGGATGCCATCGTGGAGGATCGCGACGCCACCCCCGAACAGCGGGCAATCGATCTTTGCAATTCCGGCGTCATGGCGATGGATGCGTCGCGCATGTTCGAATTCCTCGACCAGATCGGCAACGAGAACGCCAAGGGTGAATTCTACCTCACCGATGTCGTCGCGATCGCGCGCAAGCACGGACAGACCTGCGCGGTCATCGAGGCGCCGACGGAAGAGCTGATGGGCGTGGACAGCCGGGCCGGATTGGCCCGGGCGGAAGCGGTCTGGCAACGCCGCCGCCGGGCCGAGGCCATGGAGGCCGGTGTGACGCTGCTCGACCCGGACTCGGTCTGGTTCAGCCACGACACGGTGCTCGCGCGCGATGTGACGGTTGGCCCCAACGTCGTCTTTGGACCGGGCGTGACCGTCGAGAGCGGTGCCGAGATCAAGGCGTTTTCCCATCTCGAGGGAGCCAGCGTGGAACAGGATGCGATCATTGGGCCGTTCGCGCGGCTGCGTCCGGGTGCCGAAATCGGGCGAAAGGCTCATGTCGGCAATTTCGTCGAGGTGAAAAATGCCCGGCTCGCCGCCGGCGTGAAGGCGAACCATCTGTCCTATATCGGTGACGCCGAGATCGGCGAGGGCACGAATGTCGGCGCCGGCACCATCACCTGCAACTACGATGGCTATGCGAAGCATCGCACGGTGATCGGCAAATCGGTCTTCATCGGGTCCAACACCGCACTGGTCGCGCCGGTGACGGTTGGCGACGGGGCGATCATCGCCGCCGGCAGTACGGTAGTACGGGATGTCGATGGCGACGCCTTGGCAATCGCGCGGGGTGAGCAGGTGGACAAGCCGGGCCGGGCTAACGCGCTTCGGGAAAAATTGTCGGAAGCGGCGCCGAAGCGGCCGCAGGAAAAATCGAAACGACGCAAGGTGCGGTCCTGAATGTGTGGAATTATCGGTATCGTCGGCAAGAACCCGGTCGCGCCCCTGCTGGTCGACGGCCTGAAACGGCTCGAATACCGGGGATATGATTCCGCGGGCATCGCTACTCTGGTGAACGGGCGGATCGACCGCCGCCGCGCGGAAGGCAAACTGGTCAACCTTGCGTCCTTGATCGACCGCGAACCCGTCGAGGGCACGATCGGAATCGGGCATACGCGATGGGCGACCCACGGTCTGCCGAACGAGACGAATGCGCATCCGCACGCCACCGACCGCGTCGCGGTGGTGCATAACGGCATCATCGAGAATTTTCATTCGCTGCGTGACGAGCTTTCGGCGCGCGGCAACCAGTTCGAAACCGAAACCGATACGGAAGTCGTGGTTCATCTCGTGACCCGGTATCTCGACGAGGGATGCACCCCGAAGGAAGCGGTCGCCGCAACGATGCGCGAGCTTGAAGGCGCCTTCGCGCTGGTGCTGATATTTCGCGGCGAGCACGATTTGATGATCGGCGTGCGGCAGGGCAGCCCGCTCGCCGTGGGATTTGGCGATGGCGAGATGTATTTCGGGTCCGATGCGCTGGCGCTGGCGCCGCTGACCCAGCGCATCTGCTACCTCGAGGAAGGCGACTGGGCCGTGGTTACCGGCGACGGCGCGTCGATTTTCGATTGGACCGGGCGCGCGGTCGACCGGCCGGTGGTGCAGACGGTGGTGTCCGGTGCGTTGATCGGCAAGGGCAACTACCGCCATTTCATGCAGAAGGAAATCTTCGAGCAGCCCGCGGTGATCGGCGATACCTTGCATTCGATGCTCAACCCGGTCGAGCGCAGCATCGCGCTGCCGCCATTGCCGATGGACCTGTCGGCCGTGTCGCGGGTATCGATCAGCGCTTGCGGCACCGCCTATTACGCGGGTCTGGTCGGAAAATACTGGATCGAGCAATGCGCGCGCTTGCCGGTGGAAGTCGATGTTGCGTCCGAGTTCCGCTACCGCAACTTGCCGATGACGCCGAACGGGTTGTCCATTTTCATCAGCCAATCGGGCGAGACCATGGATACCCTGTCGGCGCTGCGCTATGCCGCTTCGCAAGATCAGCACATCGTGTCGGTGGTGAACGTCCCGGAATCGACGATTGCCCGCGAATCCGATGGCGTGTTGCCGACCCTTGCCGGGCCGGAAATCGGCGTCGCGTCGACCAAGGCCTTCACGACGCAG
>JAOTYV010000299.1 GCA_029861675.1 Alphaproteobacteria bacterium | reverse complement strand
CGGCGCGCGAAAACCTCGGCCGCTCGGAATTCTATGGCGACGGCGAGACGTTCGGCGCGGAAATTCCCGAATACGTGACGGCGGAATTCGTACGGGACGAAATCGCCCGCGGCCGCGCGATCATCCCTTCCAACATCAACCATCCGGAAACCGAGCCGATGATCATCGGCCGAAATTTCCTGGTGAAGATCAACGCCAATATCGGCAATTCCTCCGTGTCTTCTTCGGTCTCCGAGGAAGTCGAGAAAATGGTTTGGGCGACCCGATGGGGCGGCGACACGGTGATGGATTTGTCCACCGGCAAGGACATCCACGACACCCGTGAATGGATCATCCGCAATTCCCCGGTGCCGATCGGCACCGTGCCGATCTATCAGGCGCTGGAGAAGGTCGACGGCATCGCCGAGGACCTGACCTGGGAAGTCTACCGCGACACCTTGATCGAGCAGTGCGAACAAGGCGTCGACTACTTCACTATCCATGCCGGCGTGCTGTTGCGCTATATTCCCATGACCGCCAAACGCGTCACCGGCATCGTCAGCCGCGGTGGCTCGATCCTCGCCAAATGGTGCCTCGCCCATCATCAGGAGAATTTCCTCTACACCAATTTCGAGGAAATCTGCGAGATCATGAAGCAGTACGACGTCAGCTTCTCGCTCGGCGACGGATTGCGGCCGGGCTCGATCGCCGACGCCAATGACGAGGCGCAATTCGCCGAGCTGCGGACGCTGGGCGAACTCGGCAGGATAGCCTGGAAACACGACGTGCAGGTGATGATCGAAGGCCCCGGCCACGTGCCGATGCACAAGATCAAGATCAACATGGAAGAGCAGCTCAAGCATTGCGACGAAGCGCCGTTCTATACGCTTGGACCGCTGATCACCGATACCGCGCCAGGCTACGACCACATCACCAGCGCCATCGGGGCTGCGATGATCGGATGGTATGGCACCGCGATGCTGTGCTACGTCACGCCGAAGGAGCATCTGGGGCTGCCCAACCGCAAGGACGTGAAGGACGGGGTGATCACCTACAAGATCGCCGCCCACGCCGCCGACCTCGCCAAGGGGCATCCGGGCGCCCGCCTGTGGGACGACGCGCTCAGCCGGGCGCGGTTCGACTTCCGCTGGCGCGACCAGTTCAAGCTGTCCATGGACCCGGAAACCGCCGAGGACTTCCACGACCAGACGCTTCCGGCCGAAGGGGCGAAAGTCGCGCATTTCTGTTCGATGTGCGGCCCGAAATTCTGCTCGATGCAGATTACCCAGGAAATCCGGGACTTCGCCGAGCAGGGCATGTTCGACATGTCCGAGAAATTCAAGGCGGAAGGCGCCGAGATCTATCAGCCGGCCGAGAAGATCGCGGCCGAAATTGCCAAGGAAACGGCGGCCGGGGACGATTGACCGACTGCTCTGACATTTCTTCGAGAATAACGGGAGCGCTCAGGCGCTTCCGTTTTTCGTTGACGGAACGACGCCTTATTTATTGTCGGCAGGCACAGGTCTTGGACACCCGTCCGCCGGCAACCGCCGCAACTGCCACATCAAATCGCTCGACCGCGCCGCATCGTCCGGGTCAACGGCGACGCCGCCCGCGGCGAGCACCTCGGCGATCCAGGTGTTACAGGTGCGCATGACCGAGTAGCTGCCAGTGCCCCGGTAAAAGTGACTGCGGCCGTACAGCCCGCGCTTCAACGGCATGACCCGGCCGCCGCTGCCGCGCGCGAAACCGCCGCGCAGCCCGTCGAGCAGCTTCCGATAACCCGCGTCGGGCAGCCGCAAGGCGACGACCTTGTTCTTCCCGAACACGCGCATCGGCGCGCCGTTGAAGCCATAGACATGCATCACCGCCTCGGACGGCCAAAACAGCGCTCGCAGGGCGAGCCCGGCGGAGATTTCCTTGGCTTGATAAAACCCGGCATCGCCCCAGCCGAATTCCAGCCAATCCTTGCCCTTGAAATAGTCGGAGCCGAGAAACCGGGCCGGCGCGAAATCCCGCGCCGCGATGATGACGCCGGCATGCCAGCCGTTATCGACCACATGGAGGGTGCGGCAGGACGCAGGAAGATTTTGCGCAAAGGCCGGGGCCGCAAACAGGAGGGCCAGAAGCACGGCCAAGACGGCGGCCCCGCCCCGCATCCGCCCTTACTCCTCGGGCCGGTTTCGCAGGATGCACGTACTGCTGTAATGCAGCACCTCCTCGTCCCGCTGATTGAGGGTTGTCGCCTTGAACGACATGGTTCCCCGGTCGGGCTTGGAGCGCGACGGTGTCAATGCGGTGATCGCGACCCGGCAACGCAGCGTGTCGCCGGCGCGCACCGGCGCGGTCCAGCGCACGTCGTCGAGCCCCAGTCCGATGATGTTGGAATGCACCACATAGCCCATGTCGTAGAACAGGCGAAAGCTGATCGACAGCGTGTGAAAGCCGCTGGCGATCAACTCACCGAACATGCCCTCGGCGGCGAAGGTCTTGTCGATATGCATCGACTGGGGATCGTAGAGCAGCGCGAAGTCGACGATCTGCGATTCCGTGATCGTGATCCCCCGGGTCTCGAAACTGTCGCCGACCTGCCAGTCCTCGAAGTAACGGGTCGTCACCCAATCGCCTCCGCAATCGCCTTGCCGAGGTCCTGCGTGTTCGCCTTGCCGCCCATATCGGGGGTTAGCGGCGCGCCTTTCTCCGACAGCACGGTTTCGATCGCGGTCACGATCGAGGCCGCCGCCTCGGGCTGACCCAAATGGTCCAGCATCATCGACGCCGACCAGATTTGGCCGATCGGGTTGGCAATGCCCTGCCCCGCGATATCGGGCGCGGAACCGTGCACCGGCTCGAACATCGACGGATGCTCGCCTTCTGGGTTGATATTCGCCGAGGGCGCCACCGCGATGGTCCCGGTCACGCCCGGTCCCAGATCGGACAGGATATCGCCGAACAGATTGCTGCCGACGACGACGTCGAACCAGTCGGGATGCCGCACGAAATGCGCGGTCAGAATGTCGATATGGTACTGGTCGGTCTTCACATCGGGATAACGCGCCGACATTTCGCGGAAGCGTTCGTCCCAATACGGCATGGTGTAGATGATGCCGTTCGACTTGGTCGCCGAGGTGACATGCTTGGCGTCGCGCGACATGGCCAGGTCGAAGGCGTATTTGAGGATGCGGTCGACGCCCTTGCGGGTGAACACAGTCTCCTGGATCACCGTTTCCTGCTCCGTGCCCGCATAGATCTTGCCGCCCATTTCGGAATATTCACCCTCGACGTTTTCGCGCACCACGTAGAAATCGATGTCGCCGGGCTCGTACCCATGCACCGGCGGGGTGATGCCGGGCAACAGCCGCACGGGACGCAGATTGACGTATTGGTGGAAATCGCGCCGGATCGGGATCAACAGTCCCCAGAGCGACACATGATCCGGTACGCTCGGAAAGCCGACCGCGCCAAGAAAAACCGCATCGTGTTCACGCAGTTGGTCGGTACCGTCTTCCGGCATCATCCGGCCGGTCTTGGTATAGGTCTCGCAGCTCCAGTCGAAATCGGCAAAGCTGAATTCGATACCGTACTTCCGGCCGGCGGCATCAAGCACGCGAAGCCCTTCCGGCACGACCTCCTTGCCGATGCCATCGCCCGGAATGTTTGCGATCTTATATTTGGCGGTATTGTTCGTCATCGCGTCTCGCTCCCCATCATTGAGCCGAAAAAGTAACGAGACAGCTCCATAAGATAAAGCGGGGAAATGGGCGATGGGCCGGGTTCAGGCGATCCGCATCAGTTCGCGCGCCAGCGCACGCACTTCGCCCGCGGCCTTGCTGCCGGGTTTGGTCTCCAACACGGTACGGCCGGCGCCGACGCTTTCGGCGAAGGCGACCCGGTTGCCGAGCGGCGATTTCGCAACGCGCACCTTGTAGTCGCCGAGCCGGGTGATCATCGTCGCCGTCAGCAAGGCCCGCGGCGGTACCCGGTTGAGCACCAGCAGCGCCGGCTTCTTCGCCGCCGACGCGACCTCCAATGTCGGCAGGGTGGCCCAGAAATCGAGCGGCGACGGCTGCACCGGCACGACGACCAAACTGGCCGCCGCGATCACCGCATTGGCGGCGGACGTCGCATGCGGCGGCATATCCACCACCACCACGTCATGGTCGCGCGCCAGCGCGCGCGCCTCATTGACCGCGCGGCTCCCGCTGGAGCGCCGAAATGTCAGTCCGGTGTCATCCGAGCCCAAATAATGCTCGCGCGCCTCGTACCAGACGCTCGAACTGCCTTGCGGATCGACATCGAGCAGCGCAACGCGTTTGCCGCGTTGTTTGGTCCACGCGACCGCCAGATTGACCGCCACGGTGGTTTTTCCCGCGCCGCCCTTTTGCTGCGCGATATTGAAGACCTTGCCTACCATCACACACCCCCCGGTTGGGCGGTACTGTGCAACGCTCCAATTTTCAGCGCAAGACCAAGGTGGCGCCGCTTGCCAGCACCGCCGCCCCCGTGTATGGCAGCCCGATGCCGCGCGTCGAACCGATCACCCCTCAAAGCCTGGCGGAGGCCGGTCGCGCGCTGCGCGCAGGCAAGCTGGTCGCCTTCCCCACCGAAACGGTGTACGGCCTCGGGGGCGACGCCACCGATGACCGCGCGGTCGCGGCGATTTTCGAAGCAAAGGACCGGCCAAGTTTCAACCCGCTGATCGTGCACCTGCCGGATGCCGCCCAGGTGACGGACCATGCAACCGTGAACGACGACGTCCGTGGGATGATGGCAGAATTCTGGCCGGGCGCATTGACGCTGGTGCTGCCCCGGCGGCCGGACAGCCCAATTTCGCGGCTCGCCTGCGCCGGGCTCGACACCGTCGCGCTCCGCGTACCGGCGCATGACGGCGCCCGCGCCCTGCTGCGCGCCGCCGGCGTCCCCATCGCCGCGCCCAGCGCCAATCGATCCGGCCGTCTGAGCCCAACGACCGCGGCCCATGTCGCCGCCTCGCTCGGCGAACACGTGGCGATCATTCTCGACGGCGGACCCTGCACCATCGGTCTCGAATCCACCGTGCTCGATGTGAGTGGGCCGTCGCCGGCCATCCTGCGCCCGGGCGGCGTCACACAGGAAGAAATCGAGACCGTTCTTGGGCGTGCGGTCGGCGTTGCCGGCGCGGAAGACGGCGCCCCCAAGGCGCCCGGCATGCTGTCGAGCCATTACGCGCCGGCGCTGCCGGTCCGGCTGGACGCGCGGTCGGCCGAGGCCGGCGAAGCCCTGCTCGGTTTCGGGCGCACCGACGGCGCGACGCTCAACCTCAGCGCGGATGGCGATTTGGTCGAAGCTGCGGCCAATCTGTTCGCTTTTCTCGACGCCCTGGACCGGCCGGACTATTCGGCAATTGCCGTGGCGCCGATCCCGGAGACCGGATTAGGGCGCGCGATCAACGACCGGCTGCGCCGCGCCGCGGTACGCGGCTAGAGAAAATCCCGAGCGAGCCAAAACGGTTCGCGACGACGTATTTGCGTAAAAACAAAATGATAGACTATTTCACTTGAATAAAATTAAAGAAGAAATGGCCTAGGGTCTGTGGACAATTACCTTGCGGCGATGATAGCCGCGACGAGATTTAAGTTAGCGGCATAGCTTGTATCTGTCTTGTCATATCGGGTTGCGATG
>JAOTYV010000050.1 GCA_029861675.1 Alphaproteobacteria bacterium | reverse complement strand
GCAGGGAGCGGCGGCGGCGCGAAGGAATTGTCGTGGAGAAGAAGGTAATAGACGCTCTGAACGCCCTCTAAACCGAAAGGAAGCGCCATAACCGTCGGCCATATTTTATTGATGCCGTTAGGCGCCGACCCTGCCTACCGCCGGGCGATGATCCAGATGGCGTGCACGATTCCCGGGATGTAGCCGAGAAGGGTCAGCAAAATGTTGAGCCAAAAATGCGGTTTAATCCCAACCTGTAGAAAAACCCCGAGCGGGGGCACGAGAATTGCCAAAATTACACGAACGATATCCATCTTTATCAGGTCCTTTGTCTTGCCTTGAAGGGTGTGTTGCGCGCTAACGTTGACCGAAGATATCCATCGTACGGTTTCATTCCGATGGTGGCGAAACAAATAGAATGACAGCGGTCCAGTGCGGTTCTCTTCATGAAAATTCGAGCGGCCGGCGCTCCCTATACCATTTCACAACGACCGGAGTCTGCAAACGGCGGCGCCGCGTTTACGGCTCAGGTGTTTCGCTTGTGCCATAAACTCCACGCGGTTGATAATAGCGGAACGCATTCCGAGGCCACATTCCTGGAGACCGCATTATGGTACCCGCCGAGTTCGACATCACGGACAAGGTCGTTTTCGTCACCGGCGCCGGGCGCGGGATTGGCAAGGGCATCGCGCAGGTGCTTGCGGAGGCCGGCGCCGATGTTGCGATCAATGCGCTGACCGACACCTATGTCACCGAGGTGGCCGCGGAAATGGCGACGTCGACCGGGCGGCGCGTCGTGCCCGTCATCGCCGATATGACGAAGGCGGAGGATGTTCAGCGCGCCGTCGACCAGGTTCTCACCACGTTCGGGCGTATCGACGTGCTGGTCAACGCGCTTGGCGATTCGATCCGAACGCCGCTGGTTAGCTTGCCGGGCGCCGGCGCCGACGTTACGCCAATTGCGGACGACGACCTTAACTTCATCATGGACATCAACTTGACCGAGGCGCTTCTGTGCACGCGCGCGGTGGCGCCGCATATGCTGACGCGGGGGTCGGGTAAGGTCATCAATGTTTCCTCCTGGACGGCGCATCAAGGCGGCCGCGACATGGTTCTCTACACTACGGCCAAAACCGCGCTTTCCGGATTTACCCGGGCGCAGGCGCTCGAATGGGGCCCGCATGGGGTGCAGGTCAACTGCATCGCGCCGGGGCTCTTTCCCGACATTGTAACGGGCGGCGCGGCGCGGGTGCGCCGGTCGGAACAGCGGGCAAAGGCCGATGTGCCGCTGGGACGTACCGGGCGGCTCCGGGAAGCCGGGTTGCTGGCGCTCTATCTTGCGTCCAGTGCATCGGACTATATGACCGGCCAGACTATTTTGCTCGATGGCGGGCTTGGGCTGTAGCATTCCCGTGATCGATGCCGAGAGGTTTCGCCTCCCGTCATTCCGTGGGCATTCAGGCATAGTCGAAAGGAAATATCATTACCGTAGCCCGCACACTGGCGGCGTTTGTCGCCAACGCCGACCCATCGGACCTGCCGGGGCAGACCATGGACCATGCGGCGATGTTGATTGCCTCGACGGTGGCGAGCGCGGCGTGTGGCCGGGACATTCCGTCTGCCGCTGTCATCCGGACTCTCGCCCAGGAACGCGGCGGACGGGCGGATGCAAGCATCTGGTTCGACGGCGGGGTAAAGCTGCCCGCCGTCAGTGCGGCGCGCGCGAATGCGGTCATGAGTGACGCGGCGGCCTCCGACGACAGCGATCTCCGTAATATTACCCATGCGGGCACGCCACTGACCGCCGCCACGCTCGCCATGGCGGAAAAGTCCGGCGCGTCGGGCCGGGATGTTCTCGCCGCCATCGTGCTCGGTTATGAGGCGGCGGGGCGCATCGGCGCCTCCATTACGCCCGGTTTTCGGCAACGGGGCTTTCACGCCTGCCTGATCGCCATTTTCAGCAGCGCGGCGGCGACGGCGCGTCTGCTCGGTCTCGACGGTATGAAAACGACGCACGCCATCGCGCTATCCGCAACCTCGATTGGCGGGCTCGTGGCCGCGGGCAATGAAACCGTGGCCCGTGAATATCATGGGGGCCTCGCCACCCTCCTCGGGATGGAGGCGGCAATGGCCGCGGATTTGGGCTTTACCGCCGAAGACCGGATTTTCGAAATGCCGGGCGGCTTCTGCGAGACCTATGGCGCGCCGGGTGCGAACAGCAGCGCCGATATCGTCGCGGATCTCGGCCACGAGTGGGATATCGTTACCGACATGGCGATCAAGCTGATGCCGGGCAGTCATTTCAACCATGCGACCGCCGAGGCGGCGGCGAATGCGGCACGCAAGGGCGCACTTGAAGACGCGGAAGTCGCCGCAATCAAATTGTCGCGGCCCGGCCTGACCGCGCTGGCGGGACCGCGGCATCCGGAAAACCTCATCGACATGGCGCACAGCACGGCATACTTCCTGGCCGCCAGTGTCGCCGATCGTGATTTTAACTGGACGCACGCGACGCAGGCGAAGATCGATGATCCGGTTATTCACCACTTGATCGACAAGACCGAAGTCGCACCGCCGCCGACGAAAAACGTCACCGCCTACCGTCAAGGCGCCACCGTGACCATCGAAACAAGCGACGGACGGGTCTTCGAGGACACCGTCTTGGTGCCGAAAGGCGCGGGGTGTCGCGGCATCGAGTGGGCTGACGTCGATGCCAAGTACCGCGCTCTGGCGCCCGCCGCGCTCGCGCCAGAGCAGGTGGAGGAGAGCCTTGCAACCATCCACGGTTTTGCCAAACTGCCGAGCGTTTCCGCGTTGACCGATCTGCTCCGTTAGCGGCGGGTACCGGTCGCTGCCATCGGCGCTCAGATTAAGGAGGACGAATGACGAAAACTGCCCAAGCTCCCGATCTTACCTATGTGGCTCTGGTCGTGGACGCGCCGGAGCGAAGCGCCGCGCTGTTCGAGACGGATTTCGGACTGCCCCGAACAGACTTTTCCTGTGGCGCCACGACCGTCCCCATGATTTCCATCGGCGCGTCCGCTTTGGCCTTCTTTCAGCCGGGCGATCCGTTTCTCGGGCCGGATGCCAGGAAGGGCGTTCATCATGTGGCCATCGCTGCGTCGGACCCGGCGGCCGCCGCGGCGGCATCGGGTCTGGCAACGGTAAACGGGGTGTCCAAGGGTCTCGACGGCAAGGCGCAAATCGAGCTGGCGCGCGAGGCGACCGGCGGCGTGCGGATCCGGTTCAGCGAGCCGCTCGGGCTTGCCGCCGCATCCTCCGACATGGTCGAGCGGATCGATCATATCGGCGTGGCGTCGGCGGACAACCGGGCCGCGCGCACGGCCTTCATCGACAAGCTGGGATGCGTTTACGAAAGTCAGCAGACCGACAGCGAAGTCGAGACGATTTCCGAGAATTTTACGTCCGATACCTACAACTACATTTTTCATACAAGGCCGTCGCAGCTCGTCGGCAGCATGCGGGTTACCTTCATCACCGTCGGTGATTGCGAACTTGAATTCATTCAGGACCTGACCACCGGCGTGACGGCCGACGACGCGCGGCATGACGCGGCCGGCAACACGCGCGGCGACCGCAGCGCGATCGCGCGCTATATCGCGTCGCGCGGCGCCGGTCTCCATCACATCGCTTTCAAGACGCCGGATATCGTCGGCGCCCTGGGCCGGCTCGATGCGGCGGGTCATCGGATGATCGATCTGCAAGGGCGTCCCGGCTCGCGCCGCGCCCAGATCGGATTCATTCACCCGACAGCGCTCGGCGGCGTATTAGGGCATTTCGTCGAACGGCAGGAGGTCTGATCATGGCGGGATACGCACTGAATTATCTGGCCCTCGTCGCCCGTGACGTGGAATCCGCCTGCCGGTTTCTTGGCGGATCGCTCGGCCTTCAGCGGACGGATGTAACGTTTGAAGGGCGGAGCATTCCCTTCTTCGGCGTCGGCCAATCCGCGCTTGCCGTGTTCGAGTTGGACGATCCTTATCTCGACGCGCCGAGCTTTCCCGGCGTGCACCACATGGCGCTCGGTGCGGACGATCCCGCCGCCACGGCGGCGCGGCACGAATTGCCCGTCACCGACGAGGGCATTGGACCCGACGGTAAACGCTATGTCGCGATCGATAAGGCGGCGACGGTCGGTATCCGCACCCGTTTCATCGAACCGCTCGAAATTCCGGCGAAGCCGGGGCCTGCCTACAAGATCGATCACCTGGGGATTGCCAGCGACGACAATGATGGCGGCGTCCGGGTTTTCGTCGATAATCTCGGCTGTCCTCTTGAAAGCACGCAGACGGATATTGAAATCCGCAACGTTACCGAGAGCTTCATCTCGGACAAATACGGCGCGGTCTATCACGCGCGCCCGCCGGAAATTCTCGGCGGCCTGCGCGACGTCTTCATCACCATCGGCGATTGCGAACTGGAATTTCTGATGGATTATGACCCGACGATGAAACCGAAGGACCGGCTCGGGGAAGAGGAGGGCAACACGAAGGGCGACCAGAGCGCCATCGCGAAATTCGTCGAACGCCGGGGCCCCGGCCTGGCCCATCTTGCCTTCGCGACGAAGGACATCAACGCAATCCTGCCGAAACTCGCCGATGATGGTTGGCGTATGATCGACCTTGTCGGGCGGCCCGGCGGGCGCGGCTCACAGATCGGCTTCGTTCATCCGTCCAACTTCGGCGGCGGTCTGCTGATACACTTCGTGCAGCCCCAGGATGCGTGAGGGGAACGGCGGCGGCATGCATCGCATCGACAGTACCTTTTCCTGACCATAACCTCTCTTGTCAAAAGGACCTCCGACCATGAGCAAGACTGCCCAGCCGGATAAATTCGGCGATCATTTCGACGAGACATTCGACGTCATCGTGGTTGGTTACGGGTTCGCCGGCGGCGCGGCGGCGATCGAAGCCAGCGACCAGGGGTGTTCGGTGCTGCTGGCGGAGAAGATGCCGGACCCGGGGGGCATATCGATCACGGCGGGCGGGGGTATCCGCATCGCCGATGACGCCGACGACGCCTTCGCCTATCTCAAAGCGAGCTGCGACGGCCGCACGGACGATGCGATCGTGCGCGTTTTCGCCGACGAACTGATCGGGCTGGCCGACTACATTCGCGGCCTCGCCAAGGTCAATGACGCGAAATGCGAAGCCCGGCATCATCCGGGGAACTATCCCTATCCCGGCTTCGATACATTCGGCGCCATCGAAATCGCCGACGTGCCGGGGTTCGACCCGCGCGTTGGCTATCCCCACGTGCAGGGACGCAACCGCGGACCCCTGCTGTTCAAGGTCGTGGAGGACAACGTCAACAAGCGCGCCATCGAGGTGCGCCTCGATTGCCCCGCGCAGCGGCTGACGACGGACGGCAGCGGCGCCGTGACGGGGGTGACGTTCGAACAGGACGGCGCGCAACGCCGTGTAAGAGCGCGCAAGGGTGTGATCCTCGCCTGCGGCGGGTTCGAAGCCAATGCGGAGATGCAACGGCAGTATTGGCAGATCAGCCCTGTTCATTCCGCCGCCAGCCGCGGCAACACGGGCGACGGCATCCGCATGGCGCAGGATGTCGGCGCCGAGCTTTGGCATATGTGGCACTTTCACGGATCCTACGGGATGCTCCACTCGGATCCCAAGCATGCGACATGCTTTCGGATGAAACGGCTGCCGGACTGGCGGCCGGAAGGGGAAATCGACGGCGCGACCGTACCGGCCAATTTGAGCAAGGCGGTAAAGATGTCCTGGATCGTCCTGAACAAGAAGGGCAAGCGCTTCATGAACGAAGCGCCGCCCTACGTCCAGGATACCGGCCATCGCGCGCTCGACCTCTATGATCCGCAGACGCAAAGCTTCCCCAACATTCCGGCCTATGTCGTCATCGATGAAGAAGGCCGGAAGATGTATCCGCTGGGGCAGGCGGTCTACAACGACCGCGAGGCGGAGCCCTATACATGGAGCGACGATAATCTGAAGGAAGTCCAGCTCGGCATTCTCACGCAGGCGGGGTCGGTGGAGGAGCTGGCCACGCATATCGGCGTGCCGGAGGAGACGATGCAGGCGACGCTCGACCGCTGGAACGGCCAATGCGCGCGCGGCGCGGACGAGGATTTCGATCGTCCCGCCGAAATGATGATGCCGATCCAGACGCCGCCCTATTATATCGCCGAGGTGTGGCCCGTCGTGTCGAATACCCAGGGCGGCCCGAGGCATGACACCCAGCAACGAATCCTGAATACCTATGGCGAGCCGATCCCGCGCCTGTTCGAGGCGGGCGAGCTCGGCAGCATCTGGGGCAGCCTGTATCTTGGCGGCGGGAACCTGTCGGAGTGCTTCATCACCGGCCGGATTGCCGCGCGCGAGGCGGCGGCGCTTCCGGTTTTGGAAACGGCGGGGTAGCCGGGCGGTTGAAATTATTCTCAACGGATTGGGCGACGAAAAATGAAACACGAGATATCCGCGCTGAATGGCGATTTCGGCATCCTGATCGATCACGTCACGCGGGACGACCTCGGCAATCCGGACTTCGCACGGACGGCCTACGATCTCTGGACCCGGCATGGCGGCCTGCTTGCCGTCCGAGGCGGCGACTTGCCCGATATGACGCCGGAAGAACTGGTTTCGTGGTCGAACGTCTTCGGCAATGTGGAAACCGAATACGCCGCGGCGCGGGAAGACAAGATGATCGCGGGTTTTCCAATTCTGCGGATTGGGAACATCACGGACGAAGCCGGGAAACAGGTAGCCCAGTTTGCGATCGTTCCCCAACTCGAGAACGACACGGACGTTCAGTACAATCCGCGGACGCGGCGGCCGGTCTGGCACACGGACTCGACGTTCCGGCGCAATCCGCCCATCGGGTCGGTCTTCCATTGCAAGCAGGCGCTACCGGAGGGCGGCGAAACGCTCTTCGCGGATACGCGCAGCGCCTACGCGCGGCTCGACGAAGACGCCAAGCAAAAGCTCGCCGGGCTCGAAGCGGTCTGCTCGCTGGCGCATCACGATAAGAAAATCAATCTGTACTCTCCCAACTACCCGGTCCTCACACCGGAACAGCGGGCGGCCAATCCGCCCAACCGGGTTCCGGTCGTGCTGACGCACCCGGTGAGCGGTGCGCCGGCCCTGTACGGCTTGAACAGTTCCACTTGCGCCGTGCTGCCGAAAGGCGAGGAGATCGCCGACGCCCAGCTGGACGTCTGCGATCTGGAAGGGATCGAAGACGACAGCGTTCTCATTCTAAGAGACCTGCTGCCATACGTGACGGGACCGGACTTCACGGTCCAATGGCACTGGCAGCCGGGCGATGTCGTCGTGTGGGACAACCGCTGTACGATCCATGCCGCGACCGGTTTCGACTATGAACGATACACGCGCGAGATGTGGCGGCTTACGCTGCTGGATGGGGCGCCAGCGGAAACCGCCGACTGATAGCGCGGCCCAATTGGGCATTTCTCTTTCCGTCTTGAGGGGATGGTGTACGAAACCCTACGTGGGGAATTTGGTCGGCTCTCACCCAAAAGACGACATGAAGAATTTTTGCGAAGCACCCGAATTCACTATGGTCGAATGTCGGAACCTCCGATTTCTTTCGTGGACGTCGGTCAATCGATATTGGCCAGACCGAAATCGTCGAGGATCGAATACATCGCCGGCACCAGGAACAGCACCAGAACAGTGGTGGCCATCAGTCCAAAGGCAAGGCTGGTGACCAGCGGGATCAGGATCTGGGCCTGCAGGCTGGTCTCTGCGAGAAGCGGCAACAGGCCGACAATAGTGGTTAGTGAGGTCAGCAGGATAGCCCGAAAGCGTGCGCGGCTGGCAAGCGACGCCGCCTCGGCGACCGATTGCGTATCGCCGTGAAAGTGCTTGATGAAATTGACCAGCAGGATGGAGTCATTGACAACGACGCCGGCCAGGGCGACGAAGCCGAGCATGCTGGGCATGGTGAAGTCCAGCCCTAGCAGGAGATGCCCGACGATGGCGCCGGCCAGGGCAAAAGGAATGATGATCATCACGATCAACGGTTCGACATAGCTCTTAAACTGGAAGCTTAACAGCAGATAGACGCCGATCAGGCCGAGGATAAAGCCGCTTAACATGGACCCTTGCGTCGTCTGAGCTTCCTTGTTCTGGCCCTGCAATGAAATTGATACGCCTGGATAACGTTTGGCCAGTTCGGGAAAGAAGGTCTTCCTGGTGTCGTTGAGAATTTCGTTGGCGTTGGCGATGGTGACATCGACATCGCCCTGGACCGTGATCGTTCGTTGGCCGTTGACTCGGTTGATGCGGGAAAATCCACGGCCGGTTTCGATTTCCGCAATGGCGGTCAGCGGGATCAGGCTGCCGTCGGACTGCGAAATTGTGAAATTGTCTATATCGGCCAGGCTATCCTTGTTACGGGGATCAATCCTGACGTCGATCTCGTACGCCTCGGCGCCGCGCTGGATTTCACTGACCGTGGTCCCAAAAAAAGCAGCACGAAGCTGGTCCGCGATCTGGCGTACATCTACGCCGAGCGTCGAGGCCCCGTCTTTCAGCCGGACCCTCAGCTCTGGCTTACCGGGCCGGAGGTCGTCGGTCAGGTTCGACGTACCGCGGTAGCCGTCGAGCTTCGCGGTGAGGTCGACCGCCGCCGCTTTGAGTTCGTTGAGATCATCGCCGGTGAGGCGGACATCAAACGCAAGACCCGCCGGCCCGACCTGGGATTCCGAGAACCTCACCGAAACGATATCGGCCATGTTGCCGCTCTCCGCACGCCACAGGGCGATAACATCGTCGATGCGGCTGGACCGGGTTTCAGAATCAAGCAGATCAACGGTAATGCTCGCGACATGCGCGCCGGTCTCGTTGGCGGTCGTGTTTTCGTTGAATTTTGTTACCACCGTCCGGATTAATGGCTGGCCGTCGGGTTGCTTCGGGCTCAGTCGTTCGTTAACCAACCCGAGCGCGGTCGTGATCCTCGCCACGACTTGCTCGGTGCGGGCCAGCGGCGTCCCCTGCGGCAGCAGAACCCGCGCTTCCATAACGTTGCCATCGAGCTCCGGGAAGGCGGCAAATTTGAGCCAGCCACCGGCGATCGTGCTGATGGCCATCAGCATAAGCCCGACGGCAATGCCCGCGGTCAGGTACCGCCACTGAACGGCGGCGTTGGCGACCGGGCTGACCACGCGATCGCCCAGCCAGTCAATGCCGAATCTAACGGCCGCCTGGATGCGCGCCGGCTTGTCGTCGGCTCTGGCAAGGGCATGCGCCAGATGGTGCGGCAGGATCAGGAAGGCCTCAATCAGCGAGACCACGAGGACGAACAGCATCACGATGGGTACGACGCGCAGAATTTGACCAATGTCGCCCTTCAAAAACGCCAGAGAACCGAAGATGCAAGTGGTCGTTGCAAAGGAGGCAAAGACACTCGGCAAAACCTGTTTCGCGCCTTCGATCGCCGCGTCGACCGGCGGCATGCCCTGGTCGCGCTTGGTGGCGACGTTTTCGGCGATGACGATGGCATCGTCCATCAGCAGGCCGATAACGATCAGCAGCCCGACCATGGTCAGCATGTTTATGGTGTAGCCGACCGCCACCATCAATACGACGGCGCCCAGAAACGAAATCGGTAGGCCGGCGGCGACCCAGAAGGCATAGCGAAACCCGAAGAACAGCCACAGAACCAGCAAAACCAAGACTAGGCCCTGACCGCCATTGGTCAGGAGCAGCCGTAGGCGATCGCGGACGATGGAGGAATTATCATTTGTAACCACCATCTCGACGCCCGGCGGGGCGATCTGCCGTTCGCGTTCGAGGAAGTCGTTGACCGCATCGATCACCAGCAGCGTATCGTCGTTTTCCGTCTTGGTGATATCGAGAATGGCGGCCGGTTTGCCGTTGAACAGCACCTTCGCCTCGTCAACATCGAAGCGGTCGGTGATGCTGGCGATGTCGCCCAATCGTATTTGCCCGCCGCCGGTGGCCGCCACCACGATAACATCGCGGAAATCGTTCACTGCCTTGCGTTCATCGGCGATGCGTATCAGCAGATCTTGGTCACCGGTCTGAAGCGTGCCGGACGGCAGATCGAGGCTTTGGCGCTGGATGGCGCGCGCGACGTCGGAAATGCTTATGCCGTATTGCCGGATCACGGCATCCGGCAGTTCGATGCGGATTTGGTGATCGGAGAATCCCTTAACATCGATTTTGGGAATTCCGCCGAACCGCAACATGCGGTCTTTCAGCGCTTCCGCATAAGCTTTGAGGTCGGGTTTGCTGGCGGCGCCGGTGACCGCGACGGAAGCAACGAAGTCGGTCCGGCCGAGCTGTTTGACCACCGGGTCTTCGGCCTGATCGGGGAAGTCGGTGATGGCGTCGATTTCGGTCCGCACGTCGGTGGTAAATCGGTCAAAATCCGCATCTTCGTCCATTTCGACGACCGCACGGGCGCGTCCTTCATGCGCTTCGCAGATAATCTCGTCGACATTGTCGATGCCGTCGATGGCATCCTCGATGCGCTGACAGATTGCCTCTTCGACATCCTCGGCGCGCGCGCCCGGATTGAGCACCTGAATTTCAACCTTGTTCGGCTGAACGCGCGGAAAGGTTTCGCGATGCAGAACCGGCGCGGCGAAAAGGCCGCTAACGATAAAGCCGATCATCACGAGATTGGCGGCCGTGGGATGGCGCGCGAAATAGCGGATCATGGTTGCGCGGTCTCGCCTGCGGCGTCCGCTCTTAGCCGCGTCAGCACCTCCTTATCCGGCTCGGGCTTAAGGAGCATACCGGCGACGGCGGGGATTAGATCGGACACAACGATGCGGGTGCCGGATTCTATACCCTTGTCAATGACGGCCAGATTGCCCTGTAGCAGACCGATGGTCACCGGTCGGATTGCAAGTCGGTTCTTGCTGTCAACAACATAAACGCTCGAGCCATGCAGCGACCCCCGGGGCACCACGATGGCAGTTTCGCGAGGTCGCGTGCGAATTTCAATTTCAACAAACATGCCTTTGGTGAGCGGTGGGCGGTTGCCTGGCGTGGCTTTGGCGTAGGCTCCGTCGACGGCAACAATGGCGCCGATGGTGCGTGTTTTCGGGGCGATGGTGTCGCTGATGCGGGCAAAGCGCGCGGGCCATTCGATAATATCGTTGCCGACACGCAGCCGTACTGTTGCCGTAAAACCAAAGGACTCCACGATCCGCGAAAAAGACTGCGTCGTGAATCCCTTGGGCAGGCCACCGGGAATGCTGGCATTCACCATGGCGCGGAACTGGGAAATGGGCATTTGGGCTTCGACTTCGGCAACGTCGACGCTGTCGGCGGTCGCCACTGCGCCGCCGGTCTGGACGAACTGTTTCGCCTCGACATTGACCACGGCGATTTTCGCATCGAACGGCAGGGTGATGCGGGTGCGTTCCAGGTCGAGTTTGGCCGAGTCCAGTTGGGTCCGGTAAATGGCTATCTGCTCATTCTGCACGGCCCGTTGGGTTGGCAGCAGTCGCAAGGTATTTTCGAGATCCTGAACCTTCTTGCGCTGGGCAAGGGTTTCGCGCTGCTCGAGTTCGAACGCTGACCGTGCCACGTTGCCGCGTTTTAGAAGATTTTGTTTGCGCGCCAATTCGGATTTGCGCAGATCCAGACCGCGCTTTTCTATTGCAAGAAGATCGGCGGTGTTGGTTTCGGTTACCTTCAACTCCGCCAGCTTTGCCTCTGCAGAGCGAATATTGGCCTGCGCCTGGCTAATGGCGAGAGAATAATCGGCCGGCGAGATACGCACGATTTCGGTGCCGGCGGGCAGGATGGCTCCTTTCTTCAGTTCAGGATGTATGTGGATCACTTCGCCGCTGACCTGAGCAATGGCGTTCCACACTGTACCCGGATAGACGCTGCCGTAACCGGTGACACGCGGCACCAGCCGTACTGGCTCGGCGGTGATCACCCGCACGGCGCGGGCGCTTTCGTCGGGCGGTTTGCGTTCCGGTCCCTGGTGGCCGCTTACCATGTAAAGCAAGACAGCGATGCCGATCAGTATTGGCGGAATGAAGAGTAATTTCTTGACCATCGGCTTCGCAATCTGTGTCAGATGCTGCTCGGGCACGTGTGATGTGGCACGGGAAAGGATGGTATTCAATGTTTCCAGTTTCGCAATCGCAGCCGGGCGATGTCGTCGTGTGGGACAACCGCTGTACGATCCATGCCGCGACCGGTTTCGACTATGAACGATACACGCGCGAGATGTGGCGGCTTACGCTGCTGGATGGGGCACAAGCGGAAGCCGCCGACTAGAGATTACATGCGGATGTAACTCTGCGCGGGGACTTGATCGGCTCTTGCGGGAAGAGCGGACGTGGCTGCGTGACGGTCGGGATTTCCGCATCGTTATTTCAACGCCGATGGCGGGGTGGCGTTACTTCTTCGATACGCGTTTGCGCGCCGGATGCAACTCGAACTCGCCCATGATTTCCAGCACCGCGCCGCGTGGCAATCCCGCAATGCCCACTGCCGCCCGCGCGTGCTGACCATACTTCGGCCCCCACAGTTCGAAAAACAAATCCGATGCGCCATCGATCACCAGCATGTGGCGGTCGAAATCCGGCGCACAATTCACCATGCCGTAAAGACGGATCACGCGCTTGACGCGATCGAGATCCCCCACCGTTTCTTTGATCGAAGCCAGCATGCACAATGCAGCGGATTTTGCGCAGACATAGGCTTGCTCCTCGGTGACATCGGCGCCGACCTTGCCGTATTGCTTGATGTCCAGCGGCATCGCCTGCCGGCCGGTGCCGTGACCGGACAGAAACAGCAGATTTCCCACCTTCACCGCGGACGTGCGGTTGGGGCTGGGATAGGGATGGGTCGGCGGAACTTCCAGGCCCAGCTTTTTAAGTTTGGTTTCGATCACATTCATGTTGGTTTTTCCCCTCGGCTAAACCGATGATTATCGTCTCGCTTGATGCTTTCGCCGTCGCCCGCTGCCGAAGCGGGTTTACGTTTTTGGATTGGTTGGATGAGGCTTTGCGGCATGGATCGGGCGATCATGGAGTCCGGCGGCGGTCTCGTGGTGTGATTGGCGAATCATTTCAGGTTCTGGACGGTGGCGGTTGGCAGGAACTCGTCCTGGGGCCCCGACAATCCACGCAGTCTCATATTCTCGAAACCGAATTGGTTTCAGTTGCGTCAGTGTCATCCGTACGGATTTCCGGATCGTTTAAAGTTCTCGATATAGAACTCAATGGGTTCGGCTGTCCCTGTTTCATGTAGGCGACCATCGAGTTTCGATACGATTATCGGGGCATTGCCCAGCAATCCGTCCCTGAAATCCCCGGACTCGAGGTACTTCTTTGTCTCGTAAAAGAAAACCCAGCCAAAATTACCTTCGATGGTTTCGTTCTCGATTATAGCCAGCTCCAGCACGTCATCTTTGCGCCCAAGGCCAAGCACTTCACGTTCACGCGGCGTTAGATCCTCCCTAAATTCTGCAACCTTGCGGGAGTCGGCTTCCATGTCAGCCAGATATTGCAGCACGAGGCGGCGCGCGTGCTCATAATCGATCATTGTCCATCCTCTGCGTAGCGGATGGTACGAAATGAGCGCTGCTCTGAACAGAATGTCTTGCCAACCGGATGTCCGCAGCGGTGCAAAAGCGGAAGTCGAGCGCGGGTGCTGGGATGTCCGTTGGTAAGGGACGACCGGACCAAAACCGTGCGAATGCGGACTCCCGATCGGCCGCCGTTCGCGTCGATTGTTGTGATGGCAGCGGCCTTACCTTCCTTCGACCGCCCGGATTGGATAAGCTTGGCGCCTCGGGTCCCGGGATTGAGTTAAAGGATTTCAGTCCATGCATTTGTTCAAGGAAAATGCGCCTGACGACATGGACGCGGCCGTGGCGCAAATCCCGGTCATCGATTTTGGTCCCTATTTTGCCGGAGAAGCCGGTGCGCTCGAGAAGCTTGGCGCGGAGGTTAGGCAGGCCTGTGAAACCATCGGGTTTCTCTACATCAAGAACCATGGGGTTCCCCAGGATCTGATCGACGGCGCGTTCGAGCAATCGAAGCGGTTTCATGCCCAGCCGTCGGATGACAAGCGGAAACTCAAGCTGGACAGCAACAATGTCGGCTTTCTGGAGATAAACACCAGCAAACAGGCGCATTCGACGGTGCACGCGGCGACCAAGCCGAACCAAAACGAATCTTTCTTCGTTACGCATGACCGCGCACCGGACCATCCCGACCGCATCGCGGGGCTACCGTTGCGCGGCGGCAATTATTGGCCGGAGAAGCTGCCCGGATTTCGCGAGGGCGTGATGGCCTATTTCCACGCGGTGAACGCGCTCGGCGATCGGATGTTGCCGGCCTTCGCGGCGGCGCTTGGACTGGATGCGGATTTCTTTGCGCCCCTGTTCGCGGATGAGAACCACGCGACGTTGCGGATGCTGCACTATCCGCCGACCAGGCTCGAGGACAACGACTTCGGCGCCGGACCGCATACGGACAACAGTTTCCTGACGATCCTGGCGCGCATGGAGGTGCCCGGGCTGGCACTGCGCCTGCCGTCCGGCGCGTGGATTACGCCGCCGCTCATCCCCGGCACGTTCCTGGTTAATATCGGCAATATCCTGCGACGGATGTCGAACGACCGATTCCTGTCGACGCCGCATGGCGTGATCGTCGATGGCGCGAAGGATCGATATTCGCTCGCCTATTTTCATAGTCCAAATCCGCACCGTACGATCGAAGTGCTGCCGGGCTGCACCGGCGAGGGCGACCCGCCGAAATACGCGCGGGCGATCTATGCCGATCTCATCATGGAGTTCTTTAGCGCCAACTATTTTCACCAAAAGAATCACGGCACGGTCGATATGCGCAACCGCTATCGTTAGCGGCCCACCGCGTGCTTCGTATCGTCGAATACCGGTCGCCGGCCAAAGGGCACCTGCGGCGGGCCACACCTTGTCTTCCGCTTTTGGCCGAAGGCGACATGCCGCACCGATTCTGTATAGTCGAGGATATGGTGCAGCCGCGACATGAGATAGAGGCATTCGTGAGGCGTATCGTGGCCGAGGTGGAGGCTGCCGAGGCGGCCGGCATGAAGACGCCGCAAGCCATCGCCGGGCATTTCAACGCCATCGGCCTGACCACCCGGAAAGGCAGAGATTGGAACGGCGCGACCGTCGAGAAGTTTCTCAGCAGTCCGGGGGCAAAGCGCTATCGCACGGGCGGCGAAGGTGGGCGCGATGTCTGATCCTGACCAGCCTGAAGGTATCGAGTAAAAGCAGTCGTATTGAAGTTCTGCAGTGCGGGGGCGGTTACGCGCCCGGCATGAACCGGTAAATAGAAACGGATAATGAAAAATGGCCCTCAGCGACAAAGACCGGAACACCTTTCTGAGCCTGCAAAGCGGGCATATCAGCGATGCGATGGAGGGCCTGTCGCTGCCCCGGACCGTGCTGCACGGCTTTGCCTATTTGGGGAAACCGGGCGGCAAGATGGTTGGGACTGCCTTTACGGTGCGTCAGGTACCGAAACACTGCACGGCTTCGCGCACGGACGCCCTGGTCAGCCATGCCAAGGTATCGGGCGAGTTGGCGTCGGCGGGCGAGGTTGTCGTCATCGATGCGGGCGGGCGGATCGACACGGGCACCTGGGGCGAAAACCATTGTATGCGCGCCGGCGCCCGTGATGTGGCGGGCGCCGTGATCAACGGCGCGACGCGCGACGCGCACGAGATTCGCTCGCTCGATTTTCCGGTTTTTTGCCAAGGCTTCTCGCCGGTAAAAAGTCTATGGGATTTAGAGACGGTCGGACTGAATGAGCCGGTGACGATGTGCAATGTCCAAATTCGCCAGGGTGACATCGTTTTCGGCGACGAGACCGGCATTATTATTGTGCCGCCGGAGAAAAAGGACGCCATTCTAGAACGCGCAATGCAAATCCATGATCAGGAGGCCGAATATGCAAAACAGTTCGACCGCTAGAATATTCCGGCGCGATCAGCAACAACCGGATTTCAGGCTGACGTAGCGTGATAACGTCTTCTAAGCATTGGCAAGATGAGCACGATCACGGTTTTCTCCCGCCATTCTGGTCACCGGCCCCCTCGCGCCGACAGAAGTCTACGGCGGCGAAGCACCCGACCGCGCGTGAATGAGAGCGCCCTGGAAACGCCGGATCATAGGCTCTCAGGGCAACGCCGGCCGTGTCCAGCGGATGGCCGCTATCCGAAAGCCCGAATTTCGATTCAGCGCTTTGTGATGCTACTATGCTTCCCGATACGGTCGCCGTGCGACCGGGCCAGTGGATACATCTTCGCGGGAGGAACCACATGACGCGGACGCTGACGCAGGGCGAAATCGACTCTTACAATGAGCAGGGTTACCTCGTGCTGCACGACGTGGTGCCGAAGGAAATCCTCCGCGCGTCGATCGCCGAGACCGACCGCATGGTCGCCGTCGCCTCGACCATCACGGAACCGATCCCGATGCTCGACCTCGACCCGAGCCACACGCCGGAAGAGCCCCGGATCCGCCGCATCAAGTCCCCACACGAGCATTCGGAATACTTCGGGGGGCTCGCCGCCGACCCGGCGATACTCGACCTGCTTGACCCGCTGATGCCGTCGGGCATCCGCATACACAACACCAAGATCAACATGAAGTCGGCGAGCGTAGGCGAGTCGATCGAATGGCATCAGGACTGGGCCTTCTACCCGCACACCAACGACGACGTCCTGGCGGTCGGCATCTACCTCGACGACTGCACGGAGGAGAACGGCCCGATGATGGTAATCCCCGGCAGCCACAAAGGGCCGACCTACAATCATCACGAAGGCCCTTATTTCTGCGGCGCGATGGATCTCGAGGAGTGTGACGTCGATTTGTCGAAGGCGGTACCGCTGATGGGACCGGCGGGCACTTTGACCATCCATCACGCTCGGCTGATTCACGGTTCGTCCTGCAATCGGTCGTCGCGCTCACGGAATTTTCTTTTGTACGCCTATGCGGCAGTCGACGCTTGGCCGCTACATGACCTTAAGGGTGGGCTCGAAGCCTTCGACAGCCGGATTGTACGCGGCCAGCCGACACTCATCCCCCGTACGAAGGAGGTGCCGGTCCGAATTCCGTTACCGACGCGTCCGGGCCTGATCAAGGGGTCGATCTACGACAACCAGAGTATTCTCGGGAACAAATATTTCGAGACGGCCGGGCAGGAGGAGCAGACGCGCCAGCCGGCGCTGGTCTGAAGCTTAAGGCGAGGCCTTACCCTTCCCGGAGCGGCCCGAATTGCCTAGAGGCGTCAACCCTCGGCACATGATCACCGGGCCTGGTTTGCCCGGAAAATCGCGCCTCGAAATGGGGCAGGCCGCAGCAAATACACGATTAAGCAAGTACAGGCCCTAGCGGGAATACACCCTGTGTGTCACGATTGAGCGCTTGTAATCAGGAGGAATGTTATGGATCGGCTCAAGGTCATGGAGAACCGCGTTACGGCGGATACGGATACGGCTTCGTCGGCCTATGTGCCTCCCTTCCAACTCACCGAAGGGCAGCCGCCGCCGATCGCCGCGAATGGCGGTTTATCCTACATGTCGCTCGACCGGGACGGGGATGCGGGAACCGCTGCGGCGTTGGAGACGGCGCTCAACCAGATTGCCGAAGGGGAGGGACAGGCGGTTATCGACATGATCGACAAGGCGCCGCCTGGCCCCATCGAGACCAAGTGGGGCGTTGGATTTCGTGAATATTCGGAATGCATGGACTATATTCGGGCGAACAACATGGAAGCCCCGGAAGGCGGCCTGGCGCTTCCACTGCGCTATACCGTCTCCGAGCAGTCGTCTTATTCCATCGTTTCGTCCAACGCACTCTGGCGGGACCCGGCGCGCGCGGCCGAGGCGGAAGCATTGCGCAAGGAGGAGCAGGACACCAAAAGGCGATGCCTCTATTTTCCGCAGGTGATGCGCGACGCGCGGCGAATGGAGGAGTACCACCCGGGTCTCTCGCCCAACAGCCCCGAATGCATGGACGCGCTCGGCGTCTCGCTGGCGCACTGCGAGTCCAAGTGCGAGAACTTCTATGACTCCGCGGAGGTGGAGCGCGTTTTCTACCCGGAGATAGAGAAGCTTCTCCTGGAGTTTTTCCCGGGCGCGACGGATGCGCTCGTGTACAACCACGATGTGTTTGACCAGGATTACGAGGGCGACCGCACGGAAGACCAGGACAACAAGAACCCGGGTGTGAACGCCAACTACGCCAACCTCGTACACAACGACCTGAACGACAACAGCGGCCGCGTGCGCTGCCGTGAGCTGCTCACCAAGAACCTGCGGAACTTCGGGCGCGAGCAGCACTATACGGAGGCGGAGGCCGACGCGAAGATGTCGCGGCGGTTCATGTCGATCAACCTCGCCAAGCCGATGGAGACCGTGCGCCAGAACCCCTTCGTACTCTGCGCCTGGCCCTCATTCGCCGACCAGCCCTATATCACCAACTACCGCATTTACGACGACCGTGTCGGCGAGACCACGCGTTTCACCTACCGCCCGGACCACGAGTGGTACTGGTTTCCCCAGCAGAAGCCGACCGAAGTCTCGATGCTCAAATGCTACGACTCCATCGCAGACGGCTCCGTCTCGCGCTGGTCATTCCATACAGCCTGCATCGACCCGACCGCGCCGGACGACGCGCCCTGCCGCAAGAACGTCGTGGTCAGATCCTATGTCTTCTTCTGATACGGGATGCTCGTCCGGGCGAGGGTGAGCCTACGCTTCATCCAGCCCGCAAGGCAGACGGCCCGCTGTTTCGAGCTCCCTTTTTGCCGGTATCTACCGGTCGGACGCTTGGCCGCCGTAAACTTCGGTCGGCGGGAGGGGGCTGCCGGCAAACACGTTCTTGCCTGTCTTCTTGGTCGCATTGCGCCACGCCGCTAGCGCCTCCGGGCCGAACTCCGTTTTCGGCGACGGGTCGATATCGACATGCCCATAGGTATCGACTCCGCGCACCAGCATCGCGGAATCGCGATGCGCCCGGACTTCCGAATGCGTCGGTATCATTTCCACCAGCACGATAAGGCGGCGTTCATCCGAGAGGTTGACCCCGGAACTGTGAATGATCCCGGCGTCGAACAGGCCGATCTCGCCCGGTTTCAATACAATATCAACGGCTTTTGACTCGTCTATATCCGCGGAGATGTATTGGCCACGGGACAGGATGCTATCCGGATTGCCCGTATCCGTATGGGGCAGAACGCCGGTCTTGTGCGAGCCGGGGATGACCCTAAGACAGCCATGCGCCACGGAACATTCAGCGAGCGCGAGCGCGCCGATCACCAGGATGGGTTTGATCGGGTTATAGGCGCCGTCCTGATGCCAGCCCGCATGGGTTTTGCCGTCCGGGTCCTTGATCCGGAAAGCCATGCTGTAACAGAGAATATTGGGACCGATGAGGTCTTCGTAGACGTTGAGTATGCGCGGGTGGCGCGCGATATCCTCGACCCAGGGACACAGCAGGTGCGACTTGCTCTTAAGCTTTTTGACGTCGCTTGGGTACTTTGCTTCGAAATTCTCGAGGCAGCCCCGAAAATGCGCGACTTCGTCCGGCGACAGGACGGGGACGGGCGAGAAATATCCGTGATTGTGGAAATGCTCGACCGCCTCTGTGGAAAGCGTCTTGGGCATTTTTAATTCCCTTTCGTCGGAACCTGGATCACCGTGGCGCCCAGTGTGGATGGCGGAGTATACCCACCGCTAGCCGTCTCCGACACTGTCCTTCCAACCGTAGGCCGTCCGCGCCGTGGTCATCGTGATGCGCCCCTCGTCGAGATCGCGCGCGACACGGTCGGCGTCCCGTTTTTGCGCCGGGCCAAATCCCCCGCCGCCAGGTGTGGCAATCCGCAGCACCGCACCGCGCGGTAATTTCAGCTCTCTTACGGCCGCAGGGAGTTTGCGCTCGCCGCCGGTGTCTGGATCGAGGAGGAATGCGCCGAGGGCGCCGTCTCCGCCGCCGGCATCTCCCTGCGCCGGGTTCGATTGCCGTTCCCCGGTCAGGCTGACCGTGACATCGTCGGCAAGGACACGGTAGTCGCGGACAAGCCCGTCACCGCCCCGAAACTGCCCCGTACCGCCTGATCCGCTGCGCAGCGCATACTGCTCGATGCGCAACGGGTAGGCATGTTCGAGCGCCTCCACCGGAAGGTTGGCGCTGCCGGACGACAAAGTCCGCACCGCATCCATGCCGTCGCGGTTCGCGCGGGCGCCCAGCGCCCCGGCGACGGTCTCGTAATTCACGAAATATCGTCCGTTGCGCGGATCGGTCCCGGCGACAAGCAGCAGGTGGTGCGGGCCGGATGGCGCCATGCGTTTTGCCGGCATTGCCGCCGATAGTGCCGAGATGATGACGCCGTCAACGACGCCACAGGTTATCGACCGCGCGCCGACCGGCGCCGGCGGTACGGGATTGACGATGCAGCCCGCCGGCGCCCGGATCTCGATGGCGCGGAAAGCGCCGCCGTTGGCGGGCGCATCCGGGTCCAGCAATGCCTTCATGACCGTGTAGACGGTGGCCGCAAGCGCCTGGGTCGGAACATTGCGGGCGCTTGGGATCTGGCGGTCGGTTCCCTCGAAGTCGAAGATCAGTCCTCCCGATTGCACGGTCACCGTGCAGGCAATCCGCGCCAACGCGTCGCCGGCTCCCGACATCATGTCTTCCGACCGGTAGGTGCCGGGTTCAAGCCGATCGATCGCGGCGCGGAGGCGCCGTTCGGAATAGTCCAGGTAGGCGTCCAGCGCGGCGTCATAGGTAGCGAGACAGTACCGTTCGATCAGCCGTGCTATGGC
>JAOTYV010000298.1 GCA_029861675.1 Alphaproteobacteria bacterium | reverse complement strand
CGTATTTGCGCAGCGCCAATTCGACGATATCGATCGCGCGCACAACACCGGCGCAGAAACCCCTCGGTTTTGCTAGGATAACCCGCATATTCGGTGCCTCCACATAAGGATCGGACGAGGCCGTAAAAATCAAAGGGCTGCCCATGCAACCCTTTGGTAGTATCACTCTTAACAGCAGCCCCGGAGCAAGTAAATACCGGCTTGGGAACGCCTACGAAGCTGTGACAATTCGACAACGCCGCCTATACCGGCGGTCAGTCGACGGGTCGAAATGCCCGGACATAAGTTGTTTTGCATCGCAACATTGTCAAGATCCGCTCGCACTAATTATTTCAGCTTTATCGTAAATCGGCGTCGGCCCGGTAACCCTTCGGTTTAGTCAGAGATACCCCTCGGCACGGAACCAATCGACTGCGTCGTGGATCGCGCCAAGCGGCGGCCGGGCGGCATAGCCTAAATCCCGCTCTGCCTTGGCGCAGGTGAAGTACATTTTCTTCTTCGCCATCCGAACGCCATCGACGGTGACCATGGGTTCATTGCCGGTCATGCGGGCCGCCGCTTCGGCGACATGGGCAATCGGCATGATCAGACCATGCGGCAATTGGATGCGCGGCGGCCTGCGCTCGACATAGGCGGCCACCGACACCAAAATCTCCCGCAGCGACATATTCGCACCGCCCAGTATGTACCGCTCGCCGGCCACGCCACGGTCGAACGCCCGCATATGGCCATCCGCGACATCATCCACATGCGCCACGTTCAGCCCGGTATCGACATAGGCCGGCATCCGTCCCGCGGCGGCGTCCAGGATCATCTTGCCAGTGGGCGTCGGTTTGATATCGCGGGGACCGATCGGCGCCGAAGGATTGACGATGACGATCGGCAGATAATCCTCGGTCACCAACTGGCGCACCGCCGCCTCAGCGCGAAATTTGGATCGCTTATACTCACCGACCATGTCGTCGAGCCGTGACGGCGTCTCTTCGTCCGCGGGCGTACCATCGGCATGCAACCCAAGGGTGGCGACGCTGCTGGTGTAAACCATGCGGGTTGCGCCCGCATCGGCCGCCGCCCGGAACAACGCCACGGATCCATCGATATTCACTTTATTAAGAGCATCCGGGTCGGGTACCCAGAGCCGGTAGTCGGCGGCAACGTGGAAGACCGCTTCGCAGCCCCGCACGGCGGCACGCAACGACGCCGGATCACTCAAGTCGCCCACGACAATCTCGCATTTGACGCCGCCCAGATTGCTGCGGTCGCTCGACGGCCGGACAAGCGCGCGCACCGTATGGCCCGCCGCGACCAGCCGCCGCAACACCGCCGAACCGACGAATCCCGTCGCGCCTGTAATCAACGTGGTCATATGTCCTCCATCGCCCCCTGGCGCGCCCCGGCGGGCTCTGGCAGGCCGGCTCAAAAGTAAGACGCAATGCCCGGATTGCAAGCGGGTTGCGAAACACTCGAGTAAATGGCCGGCACGGACGCCGGAAAACGGGCGATTTTGTGGCAATTTACCCTGCCCCCTTGATGGGCGCCGCCGGTTCAACCACATAGACCACAATAGAATCGGGCGTGCGGGACGCCTGTATGGCAAAATAATCCGATGCCAAAGGCCTTTCAGGCCGGATGCATTGTTGGAGGACGATAAGATGCTGTACAGAGTTGCTGCCGCAATTGGTATGGCGGCCTTCCTGATTGCGGGCCCTCTTTTGGCTTCGGTAACCGCCGACGAACCCAAATCCGTTATCTCCAAATTCAATTTAGCCCTGCTGCAGTCGATGCAACGCGCCGACACGCTGGGCTATAAGGGGCGGCTTGAAAAGCTGACGCCGGTGATCCGGGACAGCTTCGACCTGCGCTTCATGATTCGCTATTCCGCCGGCCGGCATTGGCGAAAGCTGACCGCCGCGCAACAGGATACGCTGACCGGGGCGTTTTCCGAATTGACGATCGCGACATACGCCGACCGGTTCAATGGATATTCGGGCGAAAAATTCGAGATCGTCACGGTACAGGAAGCCCGCAAGGGCCTAAAACTCGTCAAGACAGTCCTGCAAAAATCGAACGGCGAGCGGATCAGACTCGACTATTTAATGCGCCAGAACGAAAAGTCCTGGCGCATTATCGACATATTTCTCAAAGGCCGCATCAGCGAGTTGTCGACCAAACGCTCCGAGTACAGCGCGACGCTGAAACGCCATGGATACGACGGCCTAATCGAAATTCTCAAAAATAAAGTCAGTTTACTGGGCGCACGGTGAGACAACGCACATAGTATGCAGGATTGATTTGTGACTATAATCCTCCAATGGCAAATATTCGTATTACCGTCGGCGACATTTCCCTGGACGTCCGATTACTCGACACGCCAACCGCGACAGCGGTCCTTGCCGCCCTGCCCTTCACCGCTGCGGCGATGACCTGGGGCGAGGAAGTCTACTTCACCACCCCCGTCGAGGTTATGCGCGAGGGTGCAGCCCGCGCCGTCGTCGATCCCGGCGAAATCGCCTATTGGCCGGATGGCAACGCCATCGCAATTGGCTTCGGCCCGACGCCGGCATCGCACGGCAGCGAAATTCGCCTCGCCAGTGCGTGCAACATATTCGGCCGTGCGCTCGGCGATGTAACCACGCTCAAGCCGATCAAGGATGGCGAGCCGGTCAGCGTGGAAGCCGCGGACTAGGGCAAACCCCGAGCGAACCGAAACGGTTCGCGACGGCGTATTTGCGTAAAAATAAAGAGATAGACCATTTCACGTGAGTCAATTTTAACAAGAAATGGCCTAACCTGACCGGGCGCGCATCGCGATCCGCCGCTATACCTTGTAGCCCGCCAATACGCCGCGCAGGATCTCGAACATTTGATCGATATCGCTTTCCTCGGAGACGAAGGGCGGCGCGATCAGCACGCTGTCGGCGGTCATCTTCACGAAAACGCCCGCATTGTAGAAATCGCGCACCGCCTGATAGCCGCGCACGCCGGGCGATCCGTCCGCCGCCAAATCGACCGCAGCCAGCAGCCCGATGCCACGAATGTCGGTCACAACCGGCAAATCCTGAAGCCCGTACAGCAGATCGAGGAAATGGTTCTCCAACTTCTTCGAACGGCCGAACAGCCCTTCCCGTTCATAAATCTCCAGCGCCGCGATGCCCGCCGCGCATGCCGCGGGATGGGCGGTATAGGTATAGCCGTGGAAAAACTCCACCGCCTGTTCCGCGCCGGCTTCGGTGATCGTCTTGTAGACCTTCTCGCGCACCGCGACCGCGCCCATCGGGATCGACCCGTTGGTCAACGCCTTCGCCATGGTCATGATGTCCGGCTGGACCCCAAAACGCTGACCGCCGAAATTTTCACCGAGTCTTCCGAAACCGGTAATGACCTCATCGAAAATCAGCAAGATACCGTTGGCGTCGCAGATTTCCCGCAGCCGCTCTAGATAGCCCTTTGGTGGCACCAGACACCCTGTGGAGCCGGCGACCGGCTCAACGATACAGGCCGCGATGGTATCGCCGCCATGCAGATCGACGAAACGCTGCAAATCCTCCGCCAGCTCCGCGCCATGTTCCGGCTGACCCCGGCTGAAACGATTCTCCTCCATCCAGGTATGGCGTAGATGCAGCACGCCCGGCACGCCAAGACCGAAACTTTCGCGGTTTTTGACCATGCCGCCGACCGAAAAACCGCCGAAATTGACGCCATGATAGCCCCGCTCCCGTCCGACCAGGCGCATGCGCTGCCCCTCGCCCCGGACGCGATGGTAGAGCAACGCGATCTTCAGGGCCGTTTCGACCGCCTCGGACCCTGAATTGGCGAAAAACACGTAGTCGATGTCGCCCGGCGCCAGCATCTTGATGCGCCGCGCCAGTTCGAACGACGCCGGATGGCTGTGCTGAAAGGACGGCGCGTAGGACAGTTCCATCAATTGTTCGTGGACCGCGTCGGCAATCTCCTGCCGGCAGTGGCCGGCCGGCGAGCAAAACAGGCCGGACACGGCATCGATGAGCTCGTGGCCCTCATGCGATGTATAGCGGACGCCCTTGCCCTGGACGAGAAGTCGCGGGTTCTTCTTGAAGTCCTTGTTCGACGTGAAGGGCAGCCAATGATTTTCCAGGTCGTTCGTCGGGTAACGCATAGGTCGGATCCTTCCGGTCTCAGAGCAGCGGTTGCCAATGAACTATACTGTAATTCGCGGCCCGCGGTACCGATTAACCCACTCACCCGGCCGTATAAATAACCCGCCCCAACAACACCGCGCCGATCGTCATCAACACCACCAGTGCGCCGCGGCGGGCGCGTTCCGGATCGGCGCGGCCAAAGGCGTGCGCCCCCAGATAGTTGCCGCCCAGGACCAGCGGCAGGAGCATCGCCGCGCGCACCAGAGAGTCGACCCCGAGCAGGCCCTGCACCGCGGCGAATATACTGCCCAAGACACCGGCGCCGAGCAAAAATGTAATAATCGACGCCCGGCTTACCGCAATGTCGAGGGGCGCCGATAGGAAATAGAGAAAAACCGGCGGACCCGGAATACCGACACTGCCGGTCAGCAGCCCGGCCGCGCCGCCCACCAGAGTCACTTGCGCCCCGTTGAAAACCGCCTTCAATCGAACGCCCCGCCACAGCAGCGATGCTGCGGCAATGACCGTAACCGCGACGGCGGCGCGGGTCACGTCCGCCGGCACCACGGATATGATGTACAGCCCCGCCGGCACGCCGACCGCCGCTCCCAGCCAAATCCGCCAGAGGGATGGCCAATCCGACTGCTTCCGCACCGAGGGCAGCAGATGCATGCTCGCCGCCGCTTCAAGCAGGAAGGTAATCGGCACGACCGCGACCGGCGGCAGGACCAGCGACAGGCTCGGCACCCACATCAGCGATGAGCCGAAGCCGGTAAAGCCCCGGATTACCGCCGCAACGAATACTGCGCCGGCGCAGAAAGCGAGCGCGCCGACACTCAAACCCTGGATCGCATTAGCGAATAATTCCATAGACTTATAGTCTTATTTTCATAGAGATGTGTAATTCAGAGAATTAATTGAACGTCGTACGGCCGTGGACATGGTCCGAGCCTGCAATACCGCCCCATGCCTGCTTCGTCCAGCACTTTGCGGTGCGGCAATCCTGGGCGCCGTGCACCACCGATCCGCGGAAGTGCCCAGAAATCAGGGGAAATCGGCCGATATTGCCGAAGCGGCCCGCAATCTGACGTCCCTCGCCTCTTTCGCAACCCAAGGATAGGAAATAAACCAAATCTTCGCCAAAGTGTGATGAATATGACTGTAATGATGCTTGTACTGGTTAGTATAATGTCAGATTAATACTCCGATAATTTTACATATATTTAATAAAAACGGCGACGGTGCAAGTTATGTACTCTCTACTACACATATATTCTCTGAATAATTTGCGATCACTGGGCCGCGATAGGTCCGGTGCGACGTCGATCGAGAACAGCCTGCTCGGCGCGCTCATCGCGGTCGCCGTCATCGCGGCCGTGAGCGAGCTTGGGGCGATGGCGTATCAGATCTTCGATTTGACGGCCCAATCCGTCGAACAGGCTGCCAGTGGTAGCGGCGGTGGTGACGGCGGCGGCGGCGGTGGTGGCAGTGGTGGCAACGATAACGACCAAGGCCAAAACGATGATGACCAAGGGCAAAATGATGATGA
>JAOTYV010000297.1 GCA_029861675.1 Alphaproteobacteria bacterium | reverse complement strand
CACCACCGAAAACGGCAATTTTTCACGGACCGACACCGGAATGGACACGCAATGCCGCAGGAGCTGATCCGCATCTTTATCGGCTATGACCCGCGGGAGGCCATTGCCTTCAACGTGCTGGCGCATTCCATCCAGCGCCGCGCCAGCCGCCCTGTCGCGGTGGCGCCGGTCATGCTGTCGCAGCTCGGCCCGTTGATGTGGCGCGAACGCCATCCCCTGCAATCGACGGACTTCTCGTTCTCCCGCTTTCTCGTCCCCTATTTGTGCGGCTTCGAGGGTTGGGCGATCTTCATGGATTGCGACATGCTGATGCTGGACGACGTCGCCAATCTCTGGGATTTGCGCGACGAGCGCTATGCGGTGATGTGCGTTCATCACAACCATATTCCGGAAGAGGAAACGAAGTTCCTCGGTCAGCCGCAAACCCGGTTCGAAAAGAAGAACTGGTCCAGCGTGATGCTGTTGAATTGCGCACGGTGCGGCGCGTTGACGCCGGATTACGTGAATTCGGCCAGCGGTCTCGAGTTGCACCGCTTCCACTGGCTGGAGAGCGAGGATCTGATCGGCGAGATACCGCACCGCTGGAACCATCTGGTCGATTATGACCCCGCCGCGCCGGTGGATGAAATTTCCAATCTCCACTACACGACCGGCGGACCGTATTTCGAGGACTACAAGGATTGCGGCTACGCCGATCTATGGGAGGCCGAACGGGAACATATGACCCGGAGGGGCAGCGAATAGCCGCCCAGGGCAAATCCCGAGCGAACCGAAACGGTTCGCGACGACGTATTTGCGTCCAAACAAAGAGATAGACCATTTCACTTGAGTCAATTTAAACAAGAAATGGTCTAATGCCCTACGCCCGCTCTATCGCGCGGCGGTAATTGACCGGCGCATGGTCGGCGAGATCGCGGATCCAGACCTTGTCCCACTGCCCGGCATACGCCTGAAAGTGTTCCGACCGGGCCTGCCATCGCGCCGCGTCCGGCTCTTCCGTCGCGCCAAGCGCGCCGGCGCTATCGATGTAATGCGTTGTACCAACATGATTATAGAGCGCCGGTGGGATCCGGCAGACGATGTCGCAGCAGTTGACATACCGGTGGATCGCCACGCCTTCCAGCGTCGCTGCGAAGTCGTCGTCGCCCACGGTCGGAGAACCATAGGTATACAACGTATCGGGCGCCCGCCGGCTCGCCGCCAGCGTCGCCAACGCCGCACCCAGACTGTGGCCGGTAAACAGCACCGGAGTCTCCAGCCGCTCGAGATGCGGCGCCACATCGTCCCATACGCGGGTCAGTGCCTGGGCGAATCCACGATGCACCTTGCCGCCCTCCGGCCACGCCTCGGGCAGGAAATCAAGGTCGGTAAACAGATCCTGCAATTGGACCAGCGCACGATCGAACAGGTCTCGTAGATCGGGCAGCCGCCCGGCCATCATCTCCGCCGCCGCCTGCTGCCAGCTCCCGCCGGCGCTCTGCATCAATGCCTGCAGCGACGGCGCTCCCAGGAGCCGGCCGAAATCGGGCGCCTCGGTGCCGCGAAAGGCGAGCACCGCAACATCGGCGCTTTCCGCCAGAAAGGCATCGGTCCCTTCGGCGCGGAACCAGACCGGCCCGCGGAATCCCGCCCGCCCGAGCGCGGAGCTGACCCGGTCCAAATCGCTGCAGTAAACCAGCCGCGCCATCTCGGCGCACAATGCCGGCGGGGCATAGGGGCGCGTATTGGTGAAAAAATCGGTTGCCCTTCCCGGCCGGGTCAGGGCATCCACCGACGAATCATAATCCCAACTCTGTGTCATCCGCCGCCCTCCCTGCTGCGTTAGCCCGCCACTGGCCCACCGGCCTGCGCCGCATCGGTCCGTCCGCAAGCCATCCCGAGTGTAGCGGATTTCCGCGCTCCGAGGGACCGCATATTGCAGCGACGGGAGCTCTCTTCGACATGCGGTTGCGTGAGCCAAACGCACTCCCTTGGTGGCTGTTGACCCGCCGGGAAAGCGCCCCTATGTTCCGCCGCAGGCGGCCCAGGCGCGCCGCCGGTCATACCCCTGGTATGGGCCCGTAGCTCAGTTGGTAGAGCACCTGACTTTTAATCAGGTTGTCACAGGTTCGATCCCTGTCGGGCTCACCACTATTTCAAAGGGTTACAAAAACTTTCCCGCGTGCATTGACGAAATGGGCCACCTTTGGGCCACCCCAGATGCCCCGCTAGACGCATTTCGGCGCCTCTGGATGGCCTTCGGGGAATTTCGATAGAATTATTCCCCGCCGGTCCTAGACCGCCGCTGTACGAGCCTTGAACGGCGCCCAAAAAGGGGCGGCACATCGGCGCCCATTCCCTATTTACTTTGCATCGGGACCGGCCCCCGCCCCCCGGTAGGGCACAGCCGCGAAATTGCGCACCGCACGTCATGGGACCCCGCCCGCCGAGTCAAAATTTTTAAAAATTTGCCGCGTTGGGCTATTGGACAAGAAGTTCCCGCGGCTCGATCCGGATAACGACCCGCGGATTTTTCCGATCGATGCGTTTTTCATGAGACGGCCGGTCATTTGCGTTTTCGCGGTCCGCAGGGCGCGTGATGGGTCGGCCGTTAGAAGTGAGGCCGCCGGAGAGATCCAAAGCGCCTCGCGGAACCTCTGTGTCCGTTTGCAGCGCCACCATATGGTGTCGCCGGGTCCGCTTTTTACCCAATGGCGGACATTCGGGGCGGGGTTGTGCGATGTCCGTTTTTGACGCCTCGCGGAACATAGGCGATATTCATTTTGGTCTCGTAATTTTATGTCTGTTCAGCTGTCATGCCTTCCGACGGATGCTGGCGGATACCCAGCGGGTTCCTCTGTTCATAATGTTATGCACGAGGCACAGCGAATGACCGAAGACCGACTGGCTCAGGACCCGCCCATCCCGCGGCGGCAGCTTCTGTTGTTTGCCGCGATCGGCCTGGTGCAGGGTGTCGCGTTTCTCGCCCTGTTGCTGGACGCGGTAAGATCCTTCGCCGGCGAGGACGTCGCGTTGGCGGCGCGGATGTTCCTGGCCATGGCGCCGGGCCTCTACATGTTGACGGTGCAAGACGGGCGATGGCGCGCGGCAACGGTTTTCGCCGTTACCGTGGCTCTGCCGGTGGCCTTGCTCTACCTGTGGGCCGAGATCCGTTTCGGCGTTCCTCGCGCCGAGTTCGAGGAGGCCCTGCTCCCCGCCATCTTTGCCGCGGCGATCATCGCCGCGGTTAGCCTCCCGTTGTTCCAAGTCTGGCTGGTCGAACGCCGGTTGCCGTTTCCGTATCCGGCGTTTTTCGATCATGCCTGCCGCAACGTGATCGCCATCGCCGCGGGTGGGCTCTTCCTCGGCGTCGCCTGGCTCTTGTTATGGCTTTGGGCCAGCCTATTCAACCTTGTGAACATCGCTTTTTTTGAGGATATTTTCGGATCCGTCGGATTTGCGCTGCCGTTCAGCGGGCTGACGGCCGGTCTGTCACTCGCGGTTCTCCGTCGGCATGCGCGGATTCTCCGGTCGATCCACGACCTTTCCCTTGCCTTGTTCGCGATGCTGGCGCCCGTACTGGCGGTCGCCGCGACCCTGTTTTTGGCGGTCCTGCCGTTTACTGGGCTGGCGCCGTTGTGGGATACCGGGCATGCGACCGGGGTCCTGCTGACCGTGGCGTTCGGCGCCATATTCCTCGTCAACGCCGGGATTCGGGGTAGCGCCGGCCGCTCGCCGCCGCGCCTTATGACGGTTCTGCTCGGAGTCCACCTCCTCCTCGCCCCAATTTTTGTAGGATTGGCGGTTTACGCTACCGCGTTGCGGGTCGGTCAGTACGGTCTGACGCCCGATCGGGTCTATGCATTGATCTTCGCCGGATGCGCCGGTATCTGGACTATTGCTTACGCCTATGCGGTGGTGCGGTGGCGTCTCGCCTGGCCTGATGCGGCACGGCGCTACAACCCGGTGCTCGGGATCATGACGGCACTGATCGTCCTTGCCATGCTGACGCCGATCCTGGACCCCCATGCGCTCAGCGTGCGCACGCAGGTCGATCGGCTGGTCTCGGGGCGGGTCGCGCCGGACGCGTTTGATTTCGGGCTGTTGAAATTCAAGCTCGGCGCCCCGGGCCGCGCCGCCCTGGCGCGGATACGCGCCGATGACGCCCTGCCGGAACGTGACGCCATCGACCGGCAACTGGCGATCCTCGATCGTTCCGACAAATATTGGCACTGGAGAGCGAACGCGAGTCAGCAACGGAAATTGGAGTTTGACCCAAAACAGGTCTTTGATTCCTTCATCCGCTGGCCGGCGGACCTCGTCGCCGCGCAGGACTTCCGTGATTACCTGCTTTCTTCGAAACGTGGATTAATCAAGGTTTGCGCCAGTAAGTCGGAGGCCATATGCGCGTTACTCGCGGCCGACCTGATCGACGACTCTGCCCCCGAGTATGTCTTCGTTCGCCGGCATTTGCGCGACAGTCTCCGAGTCCACGGTTTCCGCCGGGGCACGTCGTCCTGGTACGAATACAACCATTGGTACGCGCGCGGGGCTGAAGCGGCAGAAACCTGGGACGCCATCAAGCGCGGCGCGGTCGCCGTGGTGGCGCCGCGGCACCGCGTCTTGCGGCTCGGCGAGCGAATCGTTCCCTTACCCCCTTAGCGCCGCGGCTCGGCCTATAACTTTGCCACTGGAAGGGTCCGCATCGCTTCGCGGACGCCCCATGGCCGCTTGTAGCGCCGCCTAACGATGACGCTGGCTCTTCTAGTCACCGGATAGCGGCCATTCGGCCGGGCATCACCACTCGATACGGTCGACCGTCGTAAAGGTTAGTTCGGAACCGTCGTCGAAGGTAATCGTGCCGCTGGAGTCGGCGCTGAGAACGAGATAATCGGCGCCGGTGTCGACGACCGTTGCGCCATTTAGCGTCCAATCGGTATAGGCCGGCTGCCCTGCGACGCCATGGAGTTCCACGGTGTCGGTCCACGCCCCGCCGCCGCCGTCGAAAGTGTCGGTGCCGTCGCCCGCTCCAAAAAGATAGATGTCGTTGCCATCATCGCCGATGGCCGTATCGTTGCCCGAACTACCGTTTAGTATGTCATCGCCCTTCCCACCGTCGAGTTGATCATCGCCACTACCACCGTACAAGACATCATTGGCATCATCACCCATGAGGTCATCAGCGCCACTGCCACCGTACAAGACGTCATCGCCTTTACCACCGTACAAGACATCATTGCCACTACCACCATGCAGTTCATCATTGGCGGGACCGCCTATTAGCTCATCATCGTCGCTCCCGCCGAATAGAACGTCATCACCCGCCTTACCGTCCAGACTATCGACACCAGCACCTCCATACATGACGTTTGCCTGGCCATTACCTTGGAGAACATCGTCGCTGGGCAATCCCATCGCATCATTATCTTGATCCGTTCCTTGGACTGTGATGGCGAAGGACTGAGCACTGGTCGAGCCATCGGACGATGTCGCCTGGACCATGACATTCATCGTCGGATCAACTTCGAAGCTAAGCATGGAGTTGTCCACGACCGTGAGCACACCAGTGTTCGGATCTATGGCAAAGGCACCGCCGGCGTTGTCGGTCAGGCTGTAGGTCACCGTATCGGTGCCGTCCGCGTCGCTCGCCAGCGCGGTAACGCCCACGACGCTGCCGTTCGCGGCGCTCTCGGAGACCGTATTCGCCGCACCGTCATTGTCGATTACCGGCGTC
>JAOTYV010000049.1 GCA_029861675.1 Alphaproteobacteria bacterium | reverse complement strand
AACACCCTCAGGCCGCACAGTGCGCTCGGATACAAACCACCAGCGCCGGAGAGCATCGTCCCGATGGACCGCAGACCGTCTATGCACTAACTATGAAATTGGACCACTTCGTGGGGGCTGATCAGGTTCGCTATAACTGTTCGCTAAGGTGATAAGTTTGTCCCTTAGGGACATAACAAGCTCTCTTCATTGCTGGCAGCAGAGACCTTATCATAAGTTGTAACACCGTATACGGTCTCCCCTGGCGCGGGCGTAGCTGATGTTGACGCGGATGCCCCGCTACGGAAGCCGACGTCACCCAGTGCTAACTGTCCCTGTCCGCGCGAACTTATAATAAAAGGTCCTCCAGGGTGAACTTCCGAACGCCGGGTCGCCACATATCCAAATCGGCGCCAAGATCGTCCGCCACGGTCGCTATATCACGTTCCAACTTGCCGAGGTCGCAATCCCGAGAAGCTCCTGCGCCTGATTGACGGCCTGCGACCGGCCCCTCTACCGCCATGACGGCACTCTCACCCGTAGCATCCAGGTCGCCCGACAGAACAGGTGTGTGCCGCGCAGGTCGATGTGCGCCCTCACGGTGCAAATTGGTCACGGGGCCGGGTTTCTTGTCGCCAAATCAGCCCGATCAAGAGCGGAACACAGCCTATCGTGACAGCTCAAGGCCGAATTCGAGGCCGGATGCCCAATGTGCTACCATTGTCGGCGATTGGGAGGAGCCATTTGGGGAATCCAGGTTTACGGGCATCAGGGTAGCCATCGGGGTGTTTGGTTGCAAACTTCCGGTCCTGGGCCGTTCCGGCACGCCGCTTGACAGGTCCCCGTCCAACGCGATGCAATCGAGGCTCCAAGCCTTTTCCAACCCTGTCCAATCAACGCACCGGGAGAAACCGCCATGCCCAAGCCCGCCAACCTGCCGCCGAAAACCGTGTCTTCCTTCGACGAAACCTTCGACGTGGTCGTCGTCGGATTCGGTTACGCCGGGGGCGTGTCGGCGATTACCGCGCATGACGCGGGGGCCAAGGTCCTGCTGATCGAGAAGATGAGCACGCCGGGTGGGATATCGATCTGCGCCGGCGGCGGCATCCGGATGTCTCGTGACCGCGACGGCTTGATCAGCTATCTGGAAGCGACCAACGACGGGCGGACGCCGCGCGACGTGCACGAGACCTTCGTCGACGAGATGCTGCAGGTCGAGGATTTCGTGCGCGACCTCGCCAAGGTGAACGGCGGCGAGATTGGGCGGGTCGACCGGCCGGCGAACTATCCCTTCCCGGGCCACGACGCCATGTATTTCATCGAGGTGCTGGACATTCCCGGCTTCGACGGCGCCAGGGAATATCCCAGCGCGCGCTCGATCAGCAACGGCGCCAAGCTGTTCAAGGTGCTGGACGACAGCATCCGCGAACGCGGCATCGAGACCCGGCTGTCGACCTCGGCGATGCGGCTCATCGCCGACGGAGGCGGTGTGGTCCAGGGTCTCTGGGTCGACGGGCCGGACGGGCGCAAGGCGATCAAGGCGCGGCGCGGCGTGGTGCTGGCCTGCGGTGGCTTCGAGGCGGGTTACGAGATGCAGCGCCAGTACTGGCAGTACGCGCCGACGATCAGCGCGTCTTTCCGCGGCAACACGGGCGACGGCATCCGCATGGCGCTCGATGTCGGGGCCGACCTCTGGCACATGTGGCACTATCACGGCTCATACGGTTTCAAGCACCCGGACCCGGATTACCCCTTCTCGATCCGCGTCAAGAAGCTGCCGGACTGGGTGTCCGATATCCGCGAGCCGGACGTGGAGATGGCCTGGATCCTGGTGGACAAGACCGGCAAGCGCTTCATGAACGAATATCCGCCCTACCTGCAGGACACCGGCCACCGCCCGCTCGACAACTACGACACCGTACAGCTCGACTACCCTTATGTGCCGTGTCACATGATCGTCGACGAGGACGGGCGGAAGATGTATCCGCTCGGCTCAACGATCTTCAACGACGCCGATATCGAGCCCTACTTCTGGAGCCAGGACAACATGAAGGAGGTGCAGAACGGTATCCTCCGCAAGGCGGATTCGATCGCCGAGCTGGCCGGGCTGATCGGCTGCGAGGCCGATGCCCTGCAGGCGAGTGTCGACCGTTGGAACGCCGCCTGCGAGGCCGGCGAGGACGCGGAGCACGCGCGCGCGCCCAAGACGATGATGCCGATAAAATCGCCGCCCTTCTACACCGGCGAGATGTGGCCCGTGGTCTCGAACACCCAGGGCGGCCCGGTCCACGACGCCAACTACCGTGTGCTCAACCCGTTCGGCGAGCCGATCCCAAATCTGTACGAGGCCGGCGAGTGCGGCGGCATCTGGGGTTTTCTCTACATCGGCGGCGCCAACCTGACCGAATGCTTCGTCGGCGGCCGCATCGCCGGCCGCGAAGCCGCGGCGCAGAAGGCGTGGGACTGAGGCCAATCGAAAGGAGGCGGCGATGACCGTTTCATACACCGGCGACTGCCAATGCGGCGCGATCCGCTTTTAATAGTTCGCCCGCTTAGAGCCCCAGCTCCTCCAGGTACTCCAGGCCGAGCGCCTCCAGGTCAATTGCAAGGTTACCCTTTAGCTCTTTGAACCGCTCCGGGCGGTCCAGATTGTATCGTTCCCAGGGGGTAACAATGACTTCCCCTTTGAATAATCCGTATTAAGAGTTAGCGGTACTGCTGACTTAGGGTGAGCCCAGAGTTCTAGCGGTCACTGGCGATGCGATGGTGAAAGTAAATCTGTTATCAGAAACCCAACCTTGCCGAAGCGCGTGGCGAAACTCTTCCAGTCAACGCCTTTGGGGTCCGCAATCACATCCTTAAATGGCCTCTGATCGAGACGGAAATCGGCGAATAGTTCACTTTGGCTCAGGCTACCGTCGGCGTCGGTGTCGAAATTAGCGAACACCTTCCGAATTCCGGCGTGCTGAAATACCATCAGCGCCACGCTAATCATGCTCCGCTCGATTGAGTTGAGCGACGCGTTTTTGTCCCGGACCGAGCGCTTTGCCTGGTCGCGCGCGCGCTTAGCCTCCGCGAATTCAACCCTCCCGTTCGCGTTGGAATCCAGGAAAGAGCCGATGGCGCTCGCGCAATTCGGAGAGGGCGACTTCGCGCAGATGGGCCTCAGTCCGACCACAAAGGCGTCGAAGGAAGTTCCCGCGCGCGCGACAACTGCGCCGGCGAAAATAGATAGAAGGAGCAATGCGACAAAACGCATCTGAAGCATTTGGTCCGATTAGGAAGGATGGTGCCGCCTGCGTGACTCGAACACGCGACCCCCGCATTACGAATGCGATGCTCTACCAACTGAGCTAAGGCGGCTAACCGTATTAGAACCGTATTAAAGCGATTCCTAATTCCTTAGTTTACTGATATTCAACGTCGTTCTTTAGTCGACCTACTTATTACGAATGCAATTCTCAAACCGCTGAGTTGCCAAAAGGTAACTTGCTAACCCCAAATGTTCTCTATATGTTCCTGTTAGCCCGCTGTCGCAATCAATCTCCTAAATGAGCCCGCCATGGCTGATCAGATTGTCATCACTGAGAAAACCAGCCAGGCGAAAGACGTCCGCGCCGCCGTTGGTTCTCGCTACGGCGAAATTCTGCCGGCCGAGGGCCATTTGTTCGACCTGCTCGAACCGGAGGATGTTGTGCCGGCCTGGAAGCGCTGGTCGCCGATCCTTCTGCGGCCCGATGGCCTTTACGGCACGCGCCCAGCTGAGGGCGGCAACAAAGCCCGCAAGCTAAAAGCCATTCGCGAGGCTCTGCGCACCGCCAAGCAGGTTTGGCTCGCCACCGATTGCGATCGCGAAGGTCAGCTCATTGGTCAGGAAATTCTGGAGCATTACGAATATCGCGGCCGGGTCATGCGGGTGCTGTTTACCGCACAAGACTCGCAGACCATTCGCGAGGCTTTCGGTCGGGCAAAGCCAAATACCGAATATTCTTCTCTTTACGCCGCCGCCGTCGCACGCAGGCAGGCCGACCAGATCTACAACCTGTCACTGACCCGCACCGCGACCGTCATCCTGGGCCAAGGTGCCCGGGGAGTAATCGGGGTTGGCCGAGTAAAGACGCCAACCTTGGCAATCGTGTGTAAGCGCGAGTTGGAAATCCGGGACTTTGTGCCAATCGCTTATTTTGAAATTGTCGCCACCGCGAAAGTTGCCGGTGGACAATTCCAGATGCGGCACTCGCCTAAGAACCGCATTGTTCGGCGTGAGATTGCCGAGTCCGTCGTCGATGCGGCTCAAGGCTTCGAGGGCCCGCTTGGCGTGCGCGTCGAGGACAAGCGGCAACGGCCACCTAAGCTTCACGATTTGCCTTCGCTGCAGAAACTGTGCGGCTCGCGCTTCGGCTGGCCGGCCGCCAAGACGCTTGAGGTGGCGCAGGAACTGTATGCCGGCCAGGGCAAGAAGATCATCACTTATCCCCGCGCCGAGGTGCGCTACCTGCCGGAGAGCTTGATAGCGGACGTGCCGCGGATCGTAGCCGGACTGCAGGTGGGCCAAGCGTTCAGCACAATCCCCGTGCCCGAGCCGCCGGTCATCCGCAAGGGTGCGGGCGGCAGTTTCCACGACAAGAGTCTAAAGGGGGCGAGTCATCACGCCGTCATTCCCAACGTCAACACAATCGACGACCTGCGTGAAGTTTGGCCTCGCCTATCGACCGACGAGACAAAACTGTTCGACGTAATCGCGCGGGCCTACCTAGCCGCCGTCATGCCCGACTTTCGCTACCGGCAAACAACTGCAACGCTCGACGTTCGCGGCTTCGATTTTCGCGCTGCCGGTCGCCAGCCCATCGATCTTGGCTGGCGTGCTGCCTTCCCTGATTGGCAACCTGCCGACGAAAAAGGCGACGGTGCGCAATTGCTTCCGGCACTGCGCGACGGCGAGGGCGCACAACTGCAGAACCCGACCATTGAGGACAAGGAGACCCGCCCTCCACCGCGTTACAATGAAGGCGCTCTGATCGAGGCGATGCAAAATGCCTGGCGCTTCGTTGACGACGAGGTTCTGCGGGTGCGCCTGAAGGAAGCCAAGGGCATCGGCACGCCGGCGACCCGAGCCGACATCATCGGCGGGCTAAAAAAACAGGCTTTTCTGATTACCAAGGGAAAGAACATCGTCCCCACCGAGACCGGCCTGTCGCTGTTCGGCATTCTCAAACAGGCCGATCCGGCGCTCGTCGACCCGGGAGCGACGGCGCAACTCGAATGCTTGCTCGACGACGTCGTCATCGGCAAACAGGAGATGGTCGGTGCGATTGATGCTGTGTGCGATGTCGCCCAACGGATTATCGGCAAGCTCAAGGAAGGCGCCGCTACCGGAGGGCCGCCCTTGCTCGGCGCTGCAGTCGGTAGCGAATATGGAGGACGTCCACCAACGCCTGCGATGAAACGCTTTGCCGTCAGCATCGCCCGGCAGAAGGGAATCAAGCCTCCACCTGGCTACACGAAGTCGGGATCTATCTGCCGCGCATTCCTAAACCAACACGCGCCCAAGAAAGCTGGCGGTGAAATGGATGGAAAGCCTGGCTGCAAACCGGCAAGTCAGGCGCAGATATCATTTGCCAAGAAGATTGCGCAGGAGAAAGGCATCGTCATTCCCGACGCGGCCAAGGCCAGGTCAACTGCCATGTCCTTATGGATTGAATCGAACCAGGCCACGGAGCGCAGCAAGCGCAGTCGCAAGACGGCCAACAAGCCGCCGAAACCCACGGCGCCAAAGAAGAAGGCTCGGAAGAACTCAGGTGATAACGTTGCCACCGCCGCTCCACCAATTCCTGCTCGTCAGAATTCGGGAATAGATACGCCACTACAGATTCCTTATGGCAACAAGGAAGTCGCTCTGCAACTTGGCGCCCGCTATCGCTCGGGGGGATGGTATGCACCGCCTGGAGTTGATCTTACTGCCTTCGGCGAGCGCGGGTGGCTATAGTTGCCTGGCGGCTGTTATCGGCGCTGCGCCGGAGTCTACACATTGAAATGAACGAACACGAGAAGACGAGGTGTGATATTGCGGTTGCCTGAAACTCGATTGAGTTTCCCTGTTCCTCCAGAAAATTTCCCTGTTCAATGATTTAAATTCCCTGTTCTAGTGCGTAGGGAAATTGCTCAAAAATTGGCGTAATTCCAGTGCATTACGAGGGGTCAAGACATCCAAAACACCTCAATATTAAGAAAATTCCCTGTTTTTTCCCTGTTTAACAGGGAAATCGGCGGAGACTGGTTCGCTCGAGACTGTCTGCACCGCCAGCCAGTCCCAGCCTTTGCCTGTGCCTTTTCAAAACTCTTGTTCCGATCTGGTTCTGAACGTTTTTATGCGACGCGTCGCTCATATCGGTGATGCAGGCCTCCGAGTTGGGGAACTGCGATAATTTTTTCCTCATGGAGCGGAGACGTAGCGCGCGGGACAGGCGCATCTTTCGACAGAGCATGATGCGTTCGCGCCTCATTGTAATAGACGAGATAGTCTTGCAGGACGCGGCGTAGATGCTGTGCGTTGACGATAATCATGTGATCAAGGCACTCGCGACGGATGGAACTTATAACCCGTTCGACGTGTCCGTTCTGCCAGGGCGATCCGGGCGCGATGGGAACGGATGTCATTCCCAATAGCTGAAGCCTTCGGCGAAAAGTTTCCCCGAATGTTCCGTGGCGATCATGGATAACGTAACGCGGTGCGCCTTCCCATGGAAAAGCCTCGCGCATCTGCTGAACCGTCCAGAAAGCCGTCGGGTTCGCGGTGACGGCAAGGTAAACCAACCGACGCCGTTGATGGTTCAGGACGACGAGCACATAGAGCTGTCTGAACGATATTGTCGGGACGGTCAGAAAGTCGACAGCGGCTATACAATCCCGATGGTTTTCCAAGAAGGTCTTCCAGCGCTGTCCCGGATCAGGGCGACGCGGCATGTACTTCGATACCGTCGACTGACTGACGCCAATGCCCAGCTTGAGGAGTTCGCCGTGGATGCGAGGCGCGCCCCATAGCGGATTCTCCCTGCTCATCTGCCGGACGAGTTGACGGATTTCTGCGCTGACCCTGGGCCGTCCCCCGCGACGGCGGGACTCCCATCGCCAATACCATCTGACTCCCTCCCGATGCCAGCGGATCAGAGTTTTCGGATGAACAATCATCATCGCCTGAATCGACCTTGGCCAAAGGCGGTAGAGCCACACGAACCAGAGGCGATCGACCTTGGTTGTGCGCACCCGCTCGCGTGATGGTCGAAGAAGCATATCCAGCTGGTGACGGAGCATCATGTTCTCGGCCCGGATTTCGGCACGAGATTTCAGGCAGGCGTGAAATTGAAGAAGAACGAGACGAAAGATACTGATCATGCCGCCGGTTTAGCGGGCAAAACAGAAACAAAAATCAAGGAATACCGGTTTTGAGGTGGGACAGGCCGCTAATGCAGGAGCGGACCGACGCCGCCCTTGCGGAGCTCGGTAAAATCATTGATCTCGAGTTCTGAAAAGCACGATTGGCAAGGCCGGGGAAAGCGGCGGGCATACCTTGTGTCTTTGTCGACGACAATCAGCCGCTGTTGCGCAACCCTGCGGAAATGCCATTGATCGTGAGGAGAAGACCGCGCAGGACCTTCGGGTCGGGCGACCCTTCGCGATAGGCTTTCAAGAGCTCGACCTGCATGTGGTTCAGTGGATCGATGTAGGGGAAACGATTCTGAATGGACCTAGCCAAAAGCGGGTTGCCGTCCAAGAGCTGATCGTTCTCGAAAATATCCATCAAAGCCGAAATTGATGCCCGCCGCTCCTCAACGATGCGACTGAAAACCGCGCGCCTCAAGGTTTCGTCCGACACGAGATCGGCATAACGGGAGGCAATTGCCATATTGCTTTTCGCCAGCACCATGTCCATGTTCGACAGCAGCGCACGGAAGAACGGCCAATCGCGATACATATCCCGAAGAAGAGTCAGACCATCGTCCGAATAGTCAGACAGCCAGGACTTTACCGCCGCTCCAAACCCGTACCATCCCGGCAGCATGACACGGCATTGCGACCAGCTGAACACCCAGGGGATGGCCCTAAGGTCCTCGATACGTCCCGTCTTCTTGCGCGACGCCGGGCGCGACCCGATGTTCAACGTCGAGATCTCGCTGATGACAGTCGAGGCCCGAAAGTACGCGTCGAAATCGGGCGTTTCGTACACAAGGGCGCGATAGGCCGCAAAAGCGTGCGTGGATAGATATTCCATGGCCTCAATGTACGCCTGCGGAACAGGCCCGGTTCGCGCGTGCAACAGCGATGCTTCGAGCGATGCTGCCGCGAAAATTTCCAGGTTCCGCCGGCCGACCTCGGCATTCGTGTATTTGCTCGAAATCGTCTCCCCCTGTTCCGTCAGGCGAATCTGGCCGTTCACGGCGCCCTGAGGCTGCGCGAGAATGGCATCGTAGCTCGGGCCGCCGCCTCGCCCCACGGTGCCGCCGCGGCCGTGGAATAAACGCAGCCGCACCTCGTACTGCTGACATAGATCGACGAGGCCAATCTCGGCCTTATAAAGCTCCCATCCGGATGTAATATAGCCGCCGTCCTTGTTGCTGTCGGAATAGCCGATCATGATTTCCTGTAGCCCGCCCCGGCTGTCGACCAGCCGCCGATATTCGGGAATGGCAAGCAGGCGATCCATGATGCTGACGCAGTTGCGCAAGTCCGGAATGGTTTCGAACAGGGGCACGACATCGATGTCGCTGTGCCCTTCGGGTGTTATAAGTCCGGCCTCTTTCAGCAGGACCGCCAGTCCGAGCAGATCCGATACACCGCGTGTGTTCGAAACGATGGACGCCGCAATCGCATTTCGGCCATATGTGTCGTGGGCGGCCTTGGCTTCCGCAAAGATAGCCAACTCGTCCGCCGTCTGCCGGGAATAGGACCAGTTGGGTCTCATGAGCGGGCGAAGCGTCCCAAGTTCTTTGCGGAGCAGCCCAATCCGTTCGTCTTCACCGGCTTTCAGGTAGTCCACATCGGGTGCGACAGCGGCGATCATCTCGGCGATCGTCGCCGCATGGACATCTGAGTCCTGACGCAGGTCGAGACTGGCGAGGTTAAATCCAAAGCAGTCGACGGCTCGGTGCAACAGTCGGAGCCGCCCCCGGGTGAGCGCCTCGGAACCATTGGCGAATAGCGACTCCCGGATGATCTCGAGGTCGGCGAGCAGTTCCTTGGGGGATGTGTAAGGCGCGGCGTCGCCGACATCTCCTACCGATGCGACGACACCATTGATGACCCGCTGCGTCTCCGCCAGCCTCGCCCGGATCAGCGAGATCGCACGGCGGTAGGGCTCGACCTCGCGGTGCACCGACGTGTCCGGCGATCTGGCAGCAAGTTCCCTCAAATCCTGCGAGACCTCGACGATGGTTGTCGAAAGGGATAGCTCGCTCCTAAGCTTCGGCAATTCCTCCTGGTAAAAGTTCAAGACATGCGCGCTTTGCATGCGCAAGGTTTCGCGTAAGACACCAGCGTCGACAAACGGGTTGCCGTCACGATCGCCGCCAATCCAGCTACCGATTCGGAGAAACGAACCGATCGTCGAAGTGTCATCCGTCGACCCCAGTTCCGCAAGGCTGTCTTCGAGATTGGCATAAAGTCGCGGCAGCTCGCGAAAGAAGGTGTAGTCGTAATAGGAGAGGCCGTTTGTTACTTCGTCCATCACGCTCAATCGGGTTTGGCGCAGCAGCGTCGTTTGCCAAAGAGCGAGGATAGCGCGGCTCAGCTTGTCTTCGATGTCCCGCTGTTCTTCCGGCGTCCAGGTGCCCCGCCCGCGACGGTCGAGCAATTCGGCCACTGACATTTCCAGGTCCATCGTGCTTTTTCGCCGCACCTCCGTCGGATGCGCCGTCAGGACGGGACAAACGACGGCCTCGTTGAAAAACTCGACAAGCGCACTGCAAGAATATCCAGCCTCGACGACCCGAGTCATTGCTCGCGCGATCGTTCCGGGTCGCGGCGGATCGCCCGCGATGTCATGGCTGCGCGTACGGCGGACGTGATGTTGGTCTTCGGCAATATTGGCCAGATGCGAGAAATAGCTGAAGGCCCGAATGACTTGCACAGCCTGTTCGGGAGTAAGGGTCTGCAAGATCTCTTCGAGTTCGCGCCGCGCTTCATAGTCGTCATCGCGGTGAAATCGGATTGATGTGCGGCGGATAGTCTCGATGAGATCGAAGATGAACTGACCTTCTTGGGTTCGGACGGTCTCGCCGAGTAGACGCCCCAGAAGCCGAATATCTTCGAGAAGTGGGAGATCCTTCTCCGCAAGATCACCGGTTCCCGGCATATGCTGGTCCGTTGCGGAATTCATAGCGCGCCTCGTTTGCTACTTGTCGATTCGGGAAGCTCAGCTGTTAATCTCTTCCTTCCGGTATTGATCATTTTCGCGATGTTTGAGCCAATTTCGCCGACTCTAACCTTCAAACTACGCATTCAAATTTCCGCTGACCAAATTCGATTTCAGCTTTTTCAGATTCGCGGTTCTGGATCATATTGCAGTCGCCAACCACTACGCTTCCGCCATCCATTCCGCATGTGGAAAGCAAGGCAAATTGTAGTCCACTTTGATTGAGAGCGCTGGCTTATTCGGAACTTTGCCAAATGAGGGAAGGATGCGTCGGAGGCGACGGGCGGCGTTATTGAATGGTCAGGCACGAATGCATCGACCCGAACTGGTCCCTATCGCTGGATGATGCGCGTTCCAGATGCCAGGCTTATCGGAGAACATACACCGCACAACCGCGCCAAAGATTCGATTCATCGCTCAGGGATCGCGGGATTCATCTGCCTCTACAAGCCGTTTCACCCACAACGCAATCGTCTCGATTGCCTCCTCATTGTTGTATGGCTCGCTGTGAGCCTGAGTCAGCGTTGGAGCGCCGAATTCGGATGATTGCGTGTGGATCGTCTGCACTTGCCAGACGCCGGGTGGCGCGGTTTCCGCGGTAACGGCCAGGAAAATTCCTCTCGTGGCCACGTCAAATCCGAATGAGAACCCGTACAGCAGAATCCGAACCGGAAAACCCGCCAGCAGGGGCAAGACCAGCAGGATGAAGAATAAGACCGACAGGAAAATCACCGGCAACTTCAGTGCATCCAGTGAGCCGGTTAGCGCCATACTCGCGAACATTGCGGCTGCAACTCCGACGCCTGCCAAGGCCGCAAACAGTATGTACACAATCCAGTGCTGTTTAAACCAACCCCACAATGAAGCTACCTTCGTGGTGGCGACGACTCGGGCGCGCTCAAGGACAAGCGATACGCCGAAAATTCCGGACGCCTCGTCCCCCGGACACCGGATAAGAAGTGACGGGACAGGCAGCGATTCCGGCGCCGAGATGGCCTCCAAATCCTCGTACCTGCGCCGATAAGCCCAAAAATAGAACGCCGCGAAAGCGAGCGGAACCGGTAGCGAGAGGAACATCGCCTTCCACGCTTCATTTGTGATCACTACCGCCACGGCCAACGCAACCATCCACCATGCCACCCAGCAGGCCAGGTAGTCCGACCGCAGGTAGCGCGCTCGCCGAAAGACCAAGAACGGCGTCGAGAGGCAGACCGCGCCCACGACTTTCTTTGCGAAGTTCTCGTCCTTACAGGCCAGGAAACAGACATTGCCCCCGTGGCTGTGGCCGACGAGTACTTGGCGAACGCGCGCCTTTCCGTTGCCAACGTTCTCGCAGACCTCGGCGCGTACCTTCTCCACTCCTGAAAGCCGGGCAGTATGCCGATTTTCGCCACCCCACCAGGGTGCGGTAAACTCGATCTTCTCGCTTAATCCGTGGTCACGCAGCCGCTTTTGAAGATGTTTCCGGAAGAACGAGTCCGGCCTGGTCCACGGTGCGTTCTCTGCCCCGGTCCCGTGTACCAGATGGAAGACGATGCGATCTCCGCTGGTCCCGGCGTCATGATCGCTCATGGTTATTGTCCCTCCCGTACGGCAATGTCAGAGCAAAATTTTGAATACTCGACGTAGCCGTCGAACCGCTCGGATCCATCCGTAGAAATCACGCAAAATCAACAGCGACAAAATACGACCCTGACGTTCGGGCAAAGTAATCAATTTTGCCCCGACACTGCCTGAATTTCCGATTCAGTCCAGCTCGATCGCGGCACCATCGGACAGCATGGCCTCAATCTCGCCGGCCTCGTAGCCGGCCTCGGCCAAGATCTCTCGAGTTTGCTCACCTTTGCGCGGCGCATGCAGCGGGTTCTCGCGGCCACCGCCGCTGAAACTGTTGGGCACCTTCGTGCGGCGGATGTTCCCCTCGCTCGGATGCTCCTCGTCGGCGAAGAAGCCCACGTCGTTCAAATGCGGATCGTCGAACAGGTCGTCGATGGCGTTGTAGCGTGCGGCCGGAATGTCCAGCTCCGCGAACATCTCCATCCATTCCTCAGTGGTATGCAGCAACAGCCCCTTGGCGCGGACCTCGAAATATTCCGCCGCGTGCAGGGTACGCGAGGCCGGGCTGTTGAACATTGGATCGTCCTTCAACTCGGGACGGCCGATGGCGTCGAAGAAGGCGAAAGCCTGGGCATTTGTGTTGGGGCTGATAGTGATATAGCCGTCCTTGGTCGGCTGCGGGCGGTAATCGGGGCTCAACAGCCGGTTATCCCCGGAACTGCCTTCGGCGGGCACGAAGGTGGCCCCGCCCATGTGCTCGCTGGTGACGAAGGAGGCCATGTTCTCCAACATGGGCACCTCGACCGCCTCGCCCTTGCCGGTCTTCTCGCGGCGATAGAGTGCGAAGCCGATGCACTGGGCGGCGATCAAACCGCTGATATGGTCGCTCATCACCATGGGCACGAAGATCGGCTCGCCATGGGCACGCTCGAAGGTGCCGGCCACACCGGAGAGGCTCTGGATGATCGGGTCGTAGGCGGGCTGATTGTAGTAGCGCCCGCCCTTGCCGAAGGCGACGATGGCACAATGGATCAGCCGCGGGTTAAGGGCGAGCAGGCTGTCTGGGTCGAGGCCGGCGCGATCCAGAGCGGCGGGTCGCACGTTGGAGACGAAGACGTCGGCGGTTTCGATCAGCCGGCGCACGGCCCTGGCCCCCGCCGCCTTCTTGATATCAAGGCAGATCGAGCGCTTGTTGCGGTTAAAGTTGATGAACTTGCCGGACATGCCGGGATTGCGACTGCCCTTGGCAAGCGCGCGCAGAATATCGCCCCCCGGCGCCTCGACCTTCACCACGTCGGCTCCCTGGTCGGCGAGTGTTCGCGAGCAGACCGGCCCAACCACCACGGTGGTCATGTCGATCACCCGCACGCCTTTCAACGGTCCTCCGGCCATCTCTCTAGCTCTCATCTCGCGATCGAGCGAAGCTGAGAGTCATCTCGGCGCACTTCGCACCGTCGCGATCGACTACCCAGCTTTCGATCTGGCCGTCCGCGTTGATCGCGCGACCGGCGAGGGTGATGGTGTCGTTGACGCTGACCGGCCGGGTGAGCCGGGCGGTATAGCCGGTCAGCTCCCGGCCGGTCTGCTTGAGCGCGCTGTCGACCATCAGCTGCATGGTAAGCCCTCCATTTTGCACCAGGGCCGGATAACCCTCCTCGGTGCGGGTATAGTCGGCGTCGTAATGGATGCGGTGGGCGTTCCAGGTGACGGCGGAATAGCGAAACACGAGGGCGTTCGTCACCTGCTTGGTCTCCGCCCAGTCGTGATCGGTGGGCGCGGGCGCCGGCGTTGTCGCCGTGCTTTTCTGGCCCGGCGGCACCGCGTCGCGGTAGATGGCGTCGAACTCGTCCACGGCGATCACCTTGCCGCGCGCCTCGATGCTATGGCGCATGGTCAGCACGCAGATTTGCCCGGTGCGCGCGTCCTTCGGCACCATGGAGACCACCTCGGCGATCTTACGCGCCGGCTCGCCGGCCTTGAGCCGGCCATTGATGGTCACGCGGCGCCCGGCACCCATGCGCCTCGGCAACGGGATCGGCGGCAGCACCACCCCCTTGTTCGGGTGGCCATCGGGCCCGATATCCCGTTGCTTGACCGCATCGGGGAAGAACATGGAGAACCAGTGCGGCGGCAACGGCGTGCCATTGATGAACGCATCCGGTTCCAGGTCCAACATGCCGGCGATGCGCCGCACGTTGGACAGGCCGATCTCGTCCTCGACGATGCGTTTGCGTCCGATCCAGTCGCTCAGGGCCTCGATCTTGGCGTCGAACTCAGCGGTCATGTCGCGTGTCCTTCCCTGGCGTTGTCCTCTATGGACGCCCCCCTGATTGCAATTGGTTTTGATGATTAGCGGCGGTCTGGGTTTGCAATCATCTAATCGGCCCGATTGCTAATCCCGCCAAGCTTCGGCACGCTGTCGAGCACGTCATTCGCGATCACTTCGCGCAGCGTATCGAGATCAAGACGATGCGTATCGATCAGGTCAGCGGTATCGGTGATGATCGCATCGATGTCCCCCATGATCCGCAGGCGCTTGTATAGATCCGGAATATGGATGCCCATGCTCTCGCCGATCAGTTCCATGAAATTAAGCGTTTCGAACGAGACCTGTGGCTGATACTTGATTAACTCACGGTGACACCCGTGGAAGATCGACGCAAAGGTGGTTACGCCCGCCGCGGCGGCGGCCCTGAACTCCATTTCGCGCAACTCGTCCTTGAATTTTGGCACGACGCCGAGATGACTCGCCTGAGTGCTGAGTATTGGCACATCCAACTCGACCACTTCCAAGCCGGGAATGGCATTCAGGACATTCTTGACCGCGTTGTTTATGCCCGGGATAGCCGAGCGTTGTTGCAGCGCGACACGTTTGCGAACGGGGTTTACGAACAGGGGCCTAAGCTGATCCAGCTTCTCCTCGAAAAACTCGGTGATCGGATTCAGGTCGAACGGCATCGATCCAAACGATTTCTCATAGGCGGGCAATGCCACTTCGCCGATTTGAATCTGACAGCTTGGGCACCAGGAAACGACCCGTGCCGAACGCGGCCGTCCGAGCCGCTCGATCGTGCTGAAGCCGATGCGGCCGGCGATCTTCGCATCGCCCTGCTTGAAGTGTTGAATGCCGCAACAGGTCGAGGCGCCGCCCATCACTTCGTAGGTAATACCGAGTGTGTCGAACACCTCCAGGATAATTAGGGCGATGTGCGGGGTCTTGATGACATTACATCCCGCATAGAAGACGATATCTGGCGGGTCCGCCGGGTAGTCGTTATCACGGCGCAAGGGTGGGTTAAGCCGGGAATGGACTTCGGGCGACAGCTGGAGACGCGAGATCATTCGTGTTGAGCGATTCATATTGTTGAAATATTTCTTGGCAGCATGACGCACCGCCTCGTCGCCGAGCCGTTCTTTGACGGCGATCCGCGCCATGTTGACCATGAAGCGTGGATTAACTCCGTAATCGCAGGCTGGGATGCACTTGCCGCTGTTCGTGCAGACTTCGGCAAATCGCTGGGCGTCGGGCGTCCCTGGGCCGCCGGCAAGGAGATCCAACAAGCCGCCGGCAATCTCACCCGCTTTTGCCGTGCTCAGTCCAGCAGGCTCGACCATGGGGCAAGCCTCGACGCACTTTCCACATTTCGTGCATGCGTCGAGCGTGTCTTCTACGCGACCGCGTACCGCCTCGAGGAATTTAACGCTGCCATCTTCTGGCACAATGGGCACCCATACTGTTTACGGTTATATTCCGCACTGTAGGCTGGCCTCTGTTGGTCCGTCAAAATGAGCGGTCGTGTGCCCAGGGGCTGTAATATGACAAAGGCCAATTAAAGGAAGGCCGGAACTCCTTCCTCGAGAAACATGCGGCAAATTCAGGGAATACGCGCCACGAAGTCGCGAATAGATGAACAAGAGCCGGTAGAGCGAAATGAAACGCACGCAATACGCTTCCGAGTATCAAAAATCCCGGTCCTATGCGCCGGCGGTCGTCACCGAAGGCGGGAAAATTGTGTGGCTCGCCGGCCTCCTCGCCCACGAGGACGAGAAGGGCAACTCGCTCGCGGGCGATTTCACCGGCCAGGTACGCTGCATCTTCCGCAAGATGGCCCGTCAGATGGAAGAAGCCGGAGGCAGCCTGGACGACGTCGTGACGATGACTGGATACATCACCGAGGTCCGATACAACGCCGATTTCGTTGAAGTCAGAAAGGAGTTCTTCAAAGAGGAATGCTATCCCGCCTCGACCCTGGTAACGGTTCAGGCCCTCAACAGGCCTGAAGCACTGGTCGAGGTCACCGCGACGGCGGTAGTCCCGTGAGGCCTTAGGACAGACACGGTCCGGTTATCGAAATCCGGGCGTATCAGAGCAAAATCAATTGCGACGCAATTCGACTCTGACGAGCGGGCAACGCGATCGATTTTTCTCTGACAACGCCGCTTTATGCCCGGGACAAACCGCTAAATGGTCGTCATCTCGGTAAAAACTCACTATATCTGACCGAACAGCAGAGAAAATAGGGGAGAGAACAGACGTATGACATCGGCGATCCGGATAGACCCGAAGACCGGCCTCAAAGTCTTCAACACGCGTGCGGCCAAGGCTACAGATAGGATCGGCGGCAAGGGCTATTCGGAGATCGACGACCCGAAGCTGAAGACCCTTCCGCCACCGCCACCGGGCGCCGTTTTCAATGCCGAGGAGCAGGCCAAGTACCGCGAGTTCAAGGAAGCGCGGCGCGGCGGCGCCGACTACATGGCGATGGAAGGCGAGTTCGCTAAATACCTTGAGGATGTTTACTCCGACGCCCCGGTCGAGCGCGAGGCGCTCACCGACGAGTGCGAGGTTCTCGTGATAGGCGGCGGGTTTGGGGGGCTGATTCTTTGGCACAAGCTGCAGAAGGCGGGCTTTACGGACGTCCGTTTCTGCGAGAAGGGCGGTGACGTTGGCGGCACTTGGTACTGGAACCGCTATCCCGGCATAGCTTGCGACGTCGAAGCCTACAGCTACATGCCCCTACTCGAGGAAATGGGCTACTTCCCGACGATGAAGTTCGCCTCGGGATTTGAAATTCTCGAATACGCCCAAAACATGGCGGAGAAATTCGGGTTTTATGATCGCTGCCTCTTCCACACCACTGTACAGCAGACCGAGTGGGACGAGGCGGCCGGCCACTGGACGGTCCGCACAGATCGCGGCGACCGGATGCGGGCGCGTTACGTCGTCCTGGCGAATGGGATTTTGACGACCCCGCGGCTCGCCCGCATAGAGGGCATGGAAACCTTCAAGGGCGAAACCTTCCATACATCACGCTGGAATTATCACGTCGACCTAAAAGGAAAGCGTGTTGGCATCATTGGCACAGGTGCGACTGCCGTGCAGGTCATCCCGGAGATCGCCAAGGTCGTTAAGGAACTTTACGTCTTCCAGCGCACGCCATCCTCCATAGACGTGCGCGACCAGAGGGCAACGAGGACGGAGGAGATCGAGCACTGGAAGAAGGAACCGAACTGGGCATTGAATCGCCGCAACCGGCTCGCGCAGATTACGTCCGGGCGTGCAGCCCTTCTCGGCGACGATGATTTCCTCTCCGGCAAGGTCACCGAGTTCAAGCCTCGCAAGAACCACAAGACGAAGCTCTCGCCGGAGGAGCTTATCCAGAAACAGCTCAATACCAGCTTCCGGGTCATGGAGCAGATCCGCGCCAGGGTCGACGCGGTGGTCGAAGATGCGGAAACGGCAGCGGCGCTCAAGCCTTACTATCCGTATGGCTGCAAGCGGCCGGCCTTCCACGACGAGTATCTGCCGGCTTTCAACCTGCCGCACGTGACACTGATCGACACCGCGCCCAAGGGCGTCGAGAAGATCAACGAGCGCGGCGTCGTTCATGACGGCGTGCAATACGATCTCGACGTGCTGATCTACGCGACCGGCTTCCAGTGGATGGGTACTGGGGCCTTCAACATGATCGTCGGCCGCGGCGGCAGGACCCTGCGCGATAAGTGGCAGACGGAAGGCACGCGGACCTACCTCGGGGTCCACAGCCACGGCTTCCCGAACCTCTTCATCATGTCGGGACCACAGGGCGGCGGTGGTCAGTTCAATTTTATCGTCGGGCTTGAATCGCATACCGACTACGTCACCTGGCTGCTGGAGACGATGCGCGAGCGGGGCGCCGGTATCGTCGACGTCAAGAAGAAGCCGGAGGACGAATATGCCGCGCACTGCAAACAAGCGGATATGCTGACAAGTCCGCTTCGGGACTGCATCTCCTACTACAACGGCGAGGGCAATGCCGAGCCCGGCAGCCTCGCCTATTACGGCGGCCCGAAGGAATGGCACCGGCGCCGCGCCGAAGCGCAGGCGTCGATGTCGGCCTATGTCTTCGAACCGGCCCGCGACGGCGCCCGCGCCGCCTCCTGAGATGAAACAATAACCACGGGCGTCGGGAGGCCGTGTCAGGGCAAATCGGCTTGAGACGGCCCGAAAGGGTGTCGAAGCAGTCCTTTGCGGCCGCCACCGATTATCGTGACAATGCCCGGTTTGCGGGAATCGCCCTCAGGAAGTCAGTTCTTCGATCAGGGTTTTGACCGCCGGGATCGTCTCGAGTGATTCCAGTGCCGCGATAGAGCGCTCCAGCCTTTCGCCTTTCAGCACGCGGGACGCGCAGCCGCGATATTTATCCACCAACTCGTCGCGGGTCATCGGGTTTCCCGGGCTGCCACGTACCTTTTCCACCAGCCGGGTGAAAGTCCGGCCGTCCTTCATCGTGACCGTGACCGGGGTCTTGCGGCGAGATGCCCTGTCATGCGGCCATTCCGGGTGAGCGTTGACCACGACTTTCTCCAACGCAGCCCGCATCCGCGGCGCGCTGCAATAGCTGTCCGCAAACGAGTCCAAGTCCACGCGCCGGTCCAGCAGCATCGCCGCTAAAACGTAGTCGATCGAGAACTTGCCGCGAAAGCCGTCGTTAGGCTTGTGGAACCGCACGACGTCGAGGAGGTCCGGATGGACATCCACCTCCAGCCGTTCAACGTCTTCGATGTGGATATCATGTTCCGCCACCAGTGCCTCCAACGAATCCAGCGCGCGTAGATTGCCGCCGCAGCACGGATAGCGTTTGACGGTCAGGCCGGGGTCGACGATCGACCAATGCGTTCCCAGACCATCAGCCATCTTGTCGAGAGTGTAATTCCCGTCTCCGTGGAATGCCGAATAGAATCCGTAGTCACCCTCAAGGCCCGCTGGATCGGCGACGTAGTCCTTCCGAGCGAGAAAAACCGAGGTCACCCCGGCGCGGGCCGCGTTGCCAGCGTGAATACCCTTACCCCAGGTGCCGAAATGCTGCGTCAACCCACCGGCGTTCGCCGCCGCGAGCCCGATGGCCACTCCCATCTGCCTGGGGTTCAGTCCGGCGATGCTGCCTGCGCCCGCCGCCGCCGCCGAACACCCATAGAGAGAGGTGGGGTGAAATCCGCTCCCCCGCAGCACATGCTCGTGCTGACGGCCGGAGGACGACATCCGCTCGAACACTTCCAGGCCGACACAGACTGCCGCCACCAGTTCGCCGCCGGTCGCGCCCGCTTCCTCGGCCATCGCAAGCGTCGCGGGCAGGATGCAGGCGGTCGGATGTGAAAAACCGGTATCGTCGAAATCCAACAGGTGCGCAAGGGCGCCGTTGGCCCATGCGGCGGACACGACGCCGGTGCGCAGGGCGGTCCCGAGAACACTCGCCTTTGGGCCGCCGCCCTGCTCACGCGTAATGTCGACAACGATGCGCCCGGCGGGTTCAGCGGTCGCGGCGAGCGCCACGCCGGTGCAATCGAGGATGTGCCGTTTCGTTGCGGCGACCGCCTCGGCGCTGATGTCATCAAGGCGCGTCGTGCTGGCGAATTCCGAAAGGACCGACGTTGCTTCCATGATTGTTTCCCGTTCCGTTCCTGGCGCTGCCTCGTTGCACCCGTCCCGCTTCGTCCGACGGAGCAACGATCGTGACCGCCACAGTACCAAGGCGCGCATTGCCAGAGCAAATCGGCTCGCGGCGGGCAAAATTGGTCACTAGATCAACCTGCCTTTAAATGGAATCATTTAATGGCGGGTTGATCTGGTGAAACTCGAAAATCCCCGATGCATAGCCTTGAGCAGAGGAACCGCCCCTTGCCGATCATCGATTCTCAAGTTCACGTTTATGCCGCCAATACGCCGGAGCGCCCCTGGAACCCGCCGGACCCTCCCGGGACCACGAAATCCAATTGGCCCGCCCACGTCAACGGCGACGAGATGGTAGCGGCGATGGATGCGGTCGGCGTCGACGGTGCAATCTTTGTCAACGCCTTTTCCAAATATCAGTACGACTCCAGCTATGCGGTCGAGGTGCGAAACGCCCATCCTGGGAGGTTTGGCCTCGTCAAGCCGGTTGACCCGTCGGACCCGGCTGTGGCCGAAGTTATCGCCGACTGGAAGAAAACAACGGGCACGGTCGGCCTTCGCGTCCGATTAGCCTATGGGCCGGATCGAGCAGTGGACGATCCTGGCCTCGACCTGATCCTGCACGAAGCCATGCGGCATGACTTCCCGGTCAATCTTCTCTGCTGGGGCAAGCTGGACGCAGGCGCGGCGCTAATCGATCGTCATCCGGATGCCCGCTTCGTCATCGATCATCTGGGCATCTTACAGCCACGCATGCCGCCCGCCCCACCGGAGCCCTGGGCCGACCTGCCGAAGGTGCTCGATTTGGCCACGCGCCCGAATGCGGCAATCAAGATCAGCGGGGCATGCACACTTTCGCACGCCGGATACCCCTACCCGGACATCTGGGACCCGCTCGCCCGTGTATTCGACGCTTGGGGCCTTGACCGCTGTCTGTGGGGCACCGACTGGACACGCACGTTCGCGGTCGTCAACTACGAACAGGCCGTCGAACCGTTCCGACTCACCGACCGACTGACCGAAAGCGAACGGGCGACGCTCATGGGTGGCGCATGCGCAAACGTCTATCGCTGGGCGCCGAATGGACCGTGAGAACCTGTTCGTAGTCCACGTCCCAATAGCGGTCGACCGCTTTGCCAAACGACCAGCGATCCATAAATCCAAAGCACGAGGTTTGGCACGGCGCGCGCCTATCCAAACTGCGTGACGATGCGCGCCGCGACTTGCCCCGCCATGGCCGCGAGGCCTAGATTGA
>JAOTYV010000296.1 GCA_029861675.1 Alphaproteobacteria bacterium | reverse complement strand
AATAATTCTGCCCGGAGAACCCGTCATCCGCATCGTGATCGTATTGATAGCCGGCGCCGTACCCAAGTTCGGACATCAACTCGGTGGGCGCGTTGAGGATATGCTTCGGCGGGCTCAATGATCCGGTTTCCCTGGCGGACCGCGAAGCCGCACCGTATGCCTTGTACCCGGCATTCGATTTCGGGGCGGCGCCCAGGTAGATGACCGCCTGAGCAATGGCCAGTTCGCCTTCCGGCGAGCCGATCCGCTCATAGCTCTGCCATGCGGTCAGCGCATGCACGGCCGCGTCCGGATCCGCCAAACCGATGTCTTCATAGGCAAACCGCAGGAGCCGGCGGGCGATATAGCGCGGGTCCTCGCCACCGACCAGCATTCGGGCCAGCCAGTACAACGCCGCGTCGGTGTCCGACCCGCGCAGCGACTTGTGCAAGGCGCTGATGAGATTGTAATGACTGTCCTGGCCCTTGTCGTAGACCGGCGCGCGCCGTTGAACGGTTTCCGACAGGCCCGCCGTGTCCAATACGGTCCCGTCGGGAAGCCGATAGAGCTCCTCGCACAAATTGAGCAGAAAGCGTCCATCGCCGTCCGACATGGCGACCAGGCTGATGCGCGCGTCCGCATCCAGCGGCAAAGGCCGGGCCTCGGACTGCTCGACCCGCTCCATGAGCGTATCGAGAGCCGCCCGGTCGAGCCGGTTGAGCACGAAGACCTGACACCGCGACAACAGGGCGGCGTTCAGCTCGAAGCTCGGGTTTTCGGTTGTCGCCCCCACGAGCACCACGGTGCCGTCCTCGACATAGGGAAGAAAGCCGTCTTGCTGCGCCCGATTGAAGCGGTGGATTTCGTCCACGAAAAGCAACGTACCCTGCCCCATCGTGCGGCGCTGCTTGGCGCGCTCGAAGACCTTGCGCAAATCGGCGACGCCCGAAAAAACAGCGGATAGCGGCTCGAACGCCAGATCCGTCCCTTCCGCCAGCAGGCGGGCCACAGTGGTCTTGCCGCATCCTGGCGGCCCCCAGAGCACCATCGAGGCCAAGCCGCCGGACAGCATGCGCTGGATCGGCGCCCCTTCCGCAAGTAGATGATCCTGCCCTACGACGTCGCCCAGTTCGGCCGGGCGCAGCCGGTCGGCCAACGGCCGCGGCGCCGACTTCTCAAAGAGACCTTGTTGTTCAACCTCGGCCAATTTGGTTGCCTTCTAGCCTATCCGGACCCGCAGATTGCGGTTGCCGCGCCGCAGATCGAGTATCCATTCATCCAGCCGGCGCGCCGTTGTCCGCTTAACATCGGCCACGCGCGCCATGGGTCGATCGTTGATCGAGAGAATGATATCGCCGGCACGCAACCCGACGCGGGAGGCTCGGCTCCCCCGTCGAACGGCGACAACGAGAACGCCTTCCGCGTCCGTTTCGAGGCCGAATTCCTCGGCAACTGCGGGCGATAAATTGACGATGCGGCAGCCGGACAGCGGGTGCGCCCCCTTCAAAACAGTGAGATCTCTCGGTGGCTGCTCGATCGCGGCTTCCAACTGAAAGGGCATTTTTACAATGTTACCGCCCCGGCGGACGTTGACCGTCACTTTCTCGCCGATCGAACGGGTGGCAAAGCGAAACCGCAGGCCTTGAACGTCCTCGATACTGTGCTGGTCCACAGCAACGATAACATCGCCGCGCCGCAACCCGGCGCGCGCCGCCGGCCCATTGCGGTAAACCGATTCCACGAGCACGCCGCCGGGACGGTCCAGGCCCAGCGCCGCCGCAACGTCGGCCGTGACGTCGGTTCCGCGGAGCGACAACCAAGGACGGACCAACGGCTTGCCGGTTACCGCGCTCTGCACGATAGCCCGGACCAGATTGCTCGGCACCGCAAAGCCGATTCCCACCGACCCGCCGGTGCGCGAAAAAATGGCCGTGTTGATGCCAATCAACCGGCCCGTCATCGACACCAAAGCGCCTCCGGAATTGCCCGGATTAATCGCCGCATCGGTCTGAATGAACGAGCGAAAATCCGTCACCCCGATCGAGGTCCGGGCAAGGCCCGAGACGATACCGCTGCTCACCGTCTGGCCCACCCCAAAGGGGTTTCCGATGGCCAAAACCAGATCCCCCACCTCGAGCTTGTCGGGGTCGCCGAAGCGGACAAACGACAGTTTTTCGCCCCGCGCATCAATGCGCAAAACCGCGATATCCGACCGCTCATCGGTTACCAGTATCTCGGCGTCGAATTCGCGCCGGTCGCTCAGCACGACTTTGATGCTTTCGGCGTTCTGAATGACATGATGGTTGGTGACGACGACGCCGTCCTTGCGAACGACCACACCGGACCCGAGCGAGTTCTCCATGCGCTCCCGGCTTCCGCCAAAGGGAGAGTCCTTGCCGAAGAAGCGCCGGAAAAAGGGATCGTCAAAGAAGGGCGACACGTTGCGCCGGCGGACGATCCGCTTCGCGTAAATATTCACCACGGCCGGCGCGACTTGCCGAACGATCGGGGCAAACGAAAGTTCTATTTGCCGCTTCGCCCGGGGAACATCGCGTCCTTGCGCAAGCGCAGGCGCCGCAAGCGCGTGGAACGCAAGCAACAAGCCCAACGGGATCAATATCGGTCGTGCCATATCTGGCATGTATCCCCTCGCCGCACTCAAAACAAGCCGGAAGAACGCAAATGGGGCCGACCTCTCGGCCGACCCCTTTGTCTCGACGTACCGGCGCATGGCGCTCTATGCCGCGGCGGATGTCTCTAAATCGTCATCATCGGGCAATGGTCCCGAATCCAGGCCTTTCGCATCCTCGTCGCGTTCTACCAATTCGATGATCGCCATCGGCGCGGCATCGCCATACCGAAAACCCGCCCGCAAGACGCGCGTATAACCGCCGCTCCGTTCCTTGTAGCGGGGCCCCAATGTCTCAAACAACTTCGCGGTCATCGCGTCGTCGCGCAAGAAAGCAAAGGCCCGGCGCCGGTCATGCAGACGCCCTTTCTTGCCCAGGGTGATCAGTTTTTCGACCACTGACCGCAATTCCTTCGCCTTCGGAAGCGTCGTCTTGATTTGCTCATGCTTGATCAACGCCGCAGCCATGTTCGAGAACATGGCTTTACGGTGCTGACTTTTGCGGTTCAGCTTTCGCCCGTGCATTCTATGCCGCATCGTGGCTGCTCCTGTTATTCGCGATCGATACGTCGCGCCTTAATACGGTTCCTCGATACGGCGCGCCAGATCCTCAATGTTGTCCGGCGGCCAATTGGTCACCTCCATCCCGAGATGGAGGCCCATCTGGGAAAGCACTTCCTTAATCTCGTTCAAGGATTTACGTCCGAAATTCGGCGTCCGCAACATTTCGGCTTCGGATTTTTGCACCAAATCGCCGATATATACGATGTTGTCGTTCTTCAAGCAGTTCGCCGACCGGACCGACAATTCCAACTCGTCGACCTTGCGCAACAGGTTCTTGTTGAACGGCAGGTCCGATGCAGGCTCCTGCTCGACCCGGGCCTTCGGCTCTTCGAAGTTGATGAACAGCTGCAGCTGATCCTGAAGAATACGCGCGGCCAGGGCGACGGCGTCTTCCGGCGTCACCGTTCCGTTGGTCTCCACGGACATCGACAACTTGTCATAGTCGGTGACTTGCCCAACGCGGGTATTCTCGACCTTATAGGAAACCTTGCGAACCGGGCTGTAGACCGAATCAACCGGGATCAACCCGATCGGGGCGTCATCCGGACGGTTCATCGACGCGGCGACGTATCCCTTGCCGGTCTCGACCGTCAATTCCATGTTGAGACTGGCCCCTTTATCGAGCGTGCAGAGAACCAGATCCGGGTTCATCACTTCGATATCATGCCCGGTCTCGATTTGACCCGCGGTCACCTCACCCGGCCCCTTGGCGGCCAGGTTCATCCGCTTTGGCCCCTCGCTGTGCATCCGCAGCGACAGCGCCTTGATGTTCAAAACGATATCTGTAACGTCTTCGCGAACACCCTGGATGGATGAAAATTCGTGCAGCACACCGTCGATCTGAACCGACGTTACCGCCGCCCCCTGGAGGGACGACAGGAGAACCCGCCGCAACGCATTCCCCAAAGTAAGACCGAAACCCCGCTCCAACGGTTCCGCGACAACGGTTGCGCCCCGCGAAGAATCCGTCCCGGGTTCAATATTGAGTTTATTCGGCTTGATCAAAGCCTGCCAATTCTTCTGGATCACCACTGCGACCTCACTCTCTCGACTAATTGCGCCCGCCATGCGGCGGCGCCCATAGATATAAGACTAAATTGCGCCCTGAAATTTGCGCCCCGTCAGACCCGACGGCGCTTTGGCGGCCGGCAACCGTTATGGGGAATCGGCGTAACGTCCTTAATTGACGTCACCGTAAACCCAACCGCCTGCAACGCACGCAAAGCCGATTCACGCCCCGATCCGGGCCCTTTGACGCAAACCTCCAGGGTCTTCATGCCGTGTTCCATCGCCTTGCGTCCGGCGTCCTCGGCCGCAACCTGGGCCGCATAGGGCGTCGACTTCCGGCTGCCCTTAAAGCCCATGCCACCCGCCGACGACCAGGCAATCGCGTTGCCTTGCGCATCGGTTATCGTAATCATCGTATTGTTGAAGGTCGCGCTGACATGCGCGACACCGGAGGTGATGTTCTTACGTTCACGTTTGCGCACGCGCGCCGTATTCGGTGCCTTGGCCATTCGTGCCGCTCCTTAGACCGCTTTTTTCTTACCAGCAATCGGACGCGCGGGGCCCTTCCGGGTACGCGCATTCGTATGAGTCCGTTGCCCATTCACCGGCAGCCCCTTGCGGTGCCGAAGTCCGCGATAACAGCCGAGATCCATCAGCCGCTTGATGTTCATCGCGACCTCTCTCCGCAAGTCACCCTCGACCGTATACTCGCGGTCGATGGCTTCACGAATGCCCGTCACTTCATGCTCACCCAACTCGGCAACCCGGCGCTCCGACGGAATATCGCACTTCCTGCAAATCTCCACCGCTTTCGACCGGCCGATACCGTGTATATACGTCAGCGCGATCTCCACGCGCTTCTGCGTTGGGATATTCACGCCAGCTATGCGTGCCACGTGCTCAACTCCTCATTCAGTCGTTCAGATATCTCACAAAAATACCGGCCCGCCACGTCAATCAGGCCGCGATAGGTAATATTTTCTACTATTCCGGAACAACAAACGCCGGCCGCCATTGCTCGGGCGCCGGGGCGTCGGATTATAGGAAATACAATCATGCTGTCAATTCCCGCCGCCGCCAACCAGCGCATCGATGCCCGCCGCGACCGTATCAAAATCCGCCATCCCGTCGATCGATTCCAGCAACCCCTTGTCGCGGTAGTACGGAAGGATGGGTACGGTCCGATCCTTATATACCGCCAGGCGTTCTCTCAGTGTCTCTTCCGTATCGTCCGCCCGGCCTTGCCCGGTTGCCGCCAATTCGCTCGCCCGTCCCAAAATCCGGGTAACCAGCGCCTCTTCCTTCACCTTGAGCTCGATAACATGGTCGAGCTTGAGTCCCTTTTCGGCAAGCATTGCGTCAAGCGCCTCCGCCTGCGGCACGGTTCTCGGAAATCCATCAAGAATGAAACCGTTCGCACAATCCGGCTCGCTAATTCGATCGGCGACGATTTCGATGACCATCTCGTCCGGCACGAGATTCCCTTTATCCATTATTTTCTTCGCCCGCTGCCCGATTTCGCTTCCGGAGGCCGATGCCACCCGCAGCATTTC
>JAOTYV010000048.1 GCA_029861675.1 Alphaproteobacteria bacterium | reverse complement strand
TACGATGTGAAGCGCGACGGCACGGATCCGGAGAACATCTGGTACTTCGGCGCCGGCTTCCGGGCCCGCTTCTAGTCGAGGGTTGATGGGATGACGGCGCTCCGCCGCATATTCGTGACGCTTTTCGTCATCGCCTTGCCGCTGTCGATGTCGGCCTGCGGGTCGATCAAGGGCGACAAGGATGTCGATACGCAGGATGCCGAAGGCGGCATGGGTAAAGGGCCGGGACTTCTGACCGGCAAGCGGGGCGGCATCATCATCTATCAACGCTAGGCTGAAATATTAAGCCGCCGGTTCCAGCCCTTAACAGGGCCGGGACCGGCGGTTTTCTTTTGTCTGGAATTTCGTTTCCTTCGGGATTTCCAGCCGTCAGGCGCGGGCCACGAAATGGGCGCCGCTATTCGCCTTCGCGGCGCCACGCCCAGGCGATCGATCCCAGCAGCAGAATCAGCAGCAGGAACGGTGGCGGAACGGAAATCCGGCGCGCGCCGGTGACCAGGTATTGTTCATTCGCTACCAGTCCGATCCAACTCCGGCCTGCCTTGCTGCGGCGTGCGGCCACTCTGCGCAGCGATGGCAGGCCATCCCGCAGCCACCGCACGGACCCGCCGGTCGCCTTGACCACCGGCATCAGGGACTCGGCCGAGGCCCGGACATCGGCCATTTCCAGCGGGTTCAACGCGCCCGCGGCGGCCATGGCAACGTGTTCGTCTCCCTCGACCCGGTATAGCCCTGCCATCGAAACCGGCAATTTACCGGTGTAGAGCCCCGGGCTGACCTCACTAAGCGTCAATTTCCGGGTTTTGCCGGCGGGATCGGTAACGGTGACGGCGGGATCGATCGGATCGACGCTGCGCCGGTTCACCACCAGCGATCCGTCGCGAACCGACGCCCGCAAGGCGTCTTCATCCAGCTCCGGTTCCTTCATCAGCCAGTGCGCGAGACGCCGCAGCAATTCCGCCTGTGGTCCGCCGCCTTCGAACCCGCGCGCCCACAACCAGATATGGTCGCTGTTGAACTGCGCGACCCGGCCGTCACCGACCTTGTCGAGGATCAGCAGCGGCGCGTCGTCGATGCCTTTCATCAGGGTGCGCCCCCGGGACCGTGCGACTTCGATCTGCCGGAACCAGCGGCCCCAGCGCGGCCGGCCGTCGGAATATTGTTCCGGGCCTGCCGGAAGCCCGGCGGTAACCGGATGGCGCAAGCCGGTCACGCTGATTTGCGGCTGGAAGCCGCGCGTGACCACGCCGCCGGTGGGTTCGCCCGGCAAAGCCTTTCTCAGCGCCGTCCGGTAAATACTGAACGGGCTCGCGAAGGTGGGCCCGGCGGCAGACAACAGCGCGCCGCCGTTTTCGATGTAGTCGACGATGTTTTGCAGATAGATCGGCGGCAGGACTCCGCGCCGCCGGTAACGGTCGAAGATGACGAGATCGAACTCCTCGAGCTTGACCTCGAACAGTTCGCGGGTCGGGAAGGATATCAGCGACAGCTCGTTGATCGGCGTTCCATCCTGTTTTTCCGGCGGCCGGAGAATCGTGAAATGCACCAGATCGACCGATGGATCCGATTTGAGCAGGTTGCGCCACGTCCGTTCGCCGGCGTGCGGTTCGCCGGACACCAGCAGGACGCGCAGCCGGTCGCGGACTCCGTTGACCGAAACCACCGCCCGGTTGTTCTGCACGGTCAGCTCATCGGGCACGGGTGCGACCGCGAGCTCGAATACGGTCGGGCCCCCGTGTTCCAGCGAGAATATAAGATTATGGTCCACACCGACCGGAACCGTCCGGTTACCGGCCGGCAGGCCGTCTTTTCTCAGCGTGATCCGAGCCCGCCCTGCGCCCGCGTCTTTGGAGCCTTTCGGGCCTGAATCCTCGATGCGCACCGTGATGGTCATCTGCTTGCCGACAATGCCGAATGACGGCGCACGCACCACGATCAGGCGCCGGTCCGACTCGTTCGGATTGCCGGCAATCAGGGCATGTATTGGCGCCGGCAGTCCGGCGGTTTCCGGCACCTTCGGCAAATCGTGCACTTGGCCATCGGTCAGCAGGATGGCGCCGGCGACCCGTTGCGGGGGGACGTCGCGCAATGCCCGCACCAGCGGATCGATCAGCTTCGTGCCGTCGCCGCCATCCGAGATTTTTTCGTGCCGCATATGCAAGATTCTGGTTTCGAGAGTCTTGGAATGGGTCCGCAGTTGGTCTTGCAGCGCCTCCAGCGCCTGAGCCACCTGGCTTCGCCGATCGCCGATGGCGACGCTCGGTGAGTCGTCGACCAGCACGACCGCAATGTCCTTGAGCGGTTCGCGTTGTTCCTCGACCAAGGCGGGATTGTAAAGCGCGAGCAACAACAAGGCGGCCGCCAGCGCGCGAAGCCAGGCGCCGTTGGCGCGTGCCGCCAGCCCCAACAGTACGACGAGAACGGTGATGCCGCTGAGCGCGTACAGCCACGGCAACGGCAGGAAGGGCGAAAGATCGATGCTGGCCCAGCTCATCGCCTATTGCCCCAGCCGTTCGAGAATGGCGGGAACATGGACCTGATCGGATTTGTAATTGCCCGTTAGTGTGTACATGACCAAATTGACGCCGAAGCGATAGGCCATTTCGCGCTGCCGTTCGCCGCCCGGCACGACCGCGAACATCGGCCTGCCGCCGCCGTCCACCGCCCAGGCGGCGGCCCAGTCATGGCTGCCGACGATGATCCGCGAAACGCCGTCGTTGTTCCTCGCGTTGCCGCGTTCGACCCAGACTTGGTTGCCGGACCAACGGCCCGGAAAATCCTGCATCAGATAGAATGCCTTCGTTAGCACATGATTTGGCGGCACCGGTTCGAGCGGCGGCAGATTGAGACCGCGGGTAATCTGTCTCAATACCTGTGCCGGGCGGCTGATGAAGGCGGCGCTCACCGTCTGATCGCGCGTGTCGAACAGGATCGTGCCGCCATTTTGCAGATAGCGGTTCAATTTCGCGATCGTGGCCGCCGCCGGTGTGGTCTGTTCGGCGGATATCGGCCAATAGAGCAAGGCATAAAACGCCAATTCGTCGTCGTCGACATCCACGGCGATCGGCACGCCGACTTCCACCGCCGTGCGCTGGTTCAACACGTCGGTCAGGCCGGTAAGGCCGGCCTTGCTCACGCTGTCGATCGAATTATCGCCGGTGATGACATAGGCGAGCCGTGTCGCGAGACTGGCCTCGAGCGCCCGCGCGTCCGGACCGCCTGCGTTCTGTGCACTCGCCGTCGTCGCGACCAACAAGGCGCCGGTGAAAATGATGATGCCGACGGCGGCGCCACGCGTGATGAATGTCCGCAGGCCGCGCATCGAAAGGGCGTCCCGCAATATCCCCCGCAATGCGAGGCTGGCAAGGGTATCGGCCAGCAGCAACAGCAAGGCGGCGATCAGCAGCGACGGTTTGAGGTCGAATTCCTCCGCGTTGACATACGCCTGCCGCTTGATTTCGGCCGGCAAGTCTCGCAGCGGCGCCAGTGAGTCGATCTGTGGCGACAGGTTCATCGCCCGCCGCGTATCGCCAAACCCGTAATAGCCGGGCGGATGGCGAGGACTGGATTTCGTTTTCGCGAACGCACCGGCGGGAATGGCCGTCGCATCCGCATCGGGTTTGCTTGCCTGGCCGAAACCATTCAACGTCTCGAGCGGCGGCAACGGCCGTTTTTCGATCTTATCCGCATCGACGCCTCGGCTCGTCGTCAGAATGCGCCGCATCAATTGGATGAAAAGACCGGAAAGCGGCAGGTTCGTCCACGCCGTATTCGCGGTTGTGTGGATCAGAACCAATCGTCCCTTGCCCCGGCGTTCCTGGGTCACCAGCGGCGTTCCATCCGATAGCCGTGCCCAGGTTTTCGCCGCAAGGTCGAGTGACGGTTCCGCCAACACCTGGCGGGAAATCGTGACGTCGGGGGGAATCACCAAGCCGCGAAAGGGGCTCTCCTCGCTGAACGGAGTCAGCCGGGCCGGTTGGCTCCAGAGCAAGACGCCGCCCAAGTCGCGGCCGCCGCGGCGCAATCGCACCGGCGTCAGCGTGTCGTCGATGTCGCGCGCTAGACGCGGTCCGGCGAAACGGAGCAGCAGGCCGCCGTCCTCGATCCAGGTGGTCAGCGTCACCATATCCGTCGCCACCATGGCATGTTCGTCCGGCCAGATAATGACCGCACGGCCGGATTTCAGGAGACTGGCGACGCCGCCATGTTTGAGGTCCGAAAACGGCCGGAGCGCGCGTTCGATGTAATAGGTCTCATTGAGCAATGACGGCCCGCTGTCCAGGGGCCGATCCGAGATCAGGCCGACCGGCCGCCGCCGCCACCGTTCATCGAGAAGGGTGACGGCGGCGGCGCTGTCTTGCTGTTCGATGGCGATACGGGTTACTTCGTTGCGCAACTCGACGGGAAGCTCGATTTGCGCCGTGGTCTCGGTCTCGCCGGGCTTGAAGGAAACCGCGGCCCGGCTCAACGACCGGCCATCCTCGGCATAGGCCCGCACGGCCGCCGTTTCGGCGCCGCCGCCCGGTCCGCGCCGCACCGTCGCCGTAAGGTTGGACTCCAGAGCATCCGGCGGCAGCAGAATCTTGGGCAGCCGGTCGGGCGCGTCGGTGAACACGCGAACCCGTCCCTGACGCAGCAGTGCCTCCGCCATGGTCGATGCGGATGGGCCGTCTAGTCCGTCGGAAAGCCACAGAACGAGTTTGTTTTCGCCCAAATTCAAGTCATCGATGCTTGCGATCGCCGTCTTGCGGTCGGTCGGCCACGGTTTGGGGCGCAACTGATCGATGGCGCCGCGCGCCTCCGATGGTTTCAAGACGCCGGTGATCGTTGGTTTTTCCGATGCGCCACTCGGCGCGGTGGTGACCAGCACGGTGCCGCGGCCTTCCCGCTCGGCCTGTGCAATGGTCTGCCGCAGGGCGGCTTGACGGGCCGACCAATTGGGTGCGGCCGCCCAACCATCGTCAACAACAAGAATAACGGGCCCCTGCCCGGGCAATTCGTCGCCGGGATTGATCAGCGGATGCGCCATTGCCAGGATAAATGCCGCGACCATGGCAAGGCGCAGCAGGATCAACCAGAGTGGCGAACTGTCGGGCGTCTTTTCCCGGCTTATCAAGCCGAACAGGAGACGTATCGCCGGGAAGCGCACTTGGCGGGGTGCCGGCGGCGTGACGCGCAGCAGCCACCAAAGCAGCGGCAACAGGAGCAGCGCCAGTAAGATCCAGGGCGTGACGAAGGCGATCGGGCCAAGACTCAGCATCGCCTAGCGCCTCGCCTCGGGCATCATCGCCATATAGAGGGCGAGCAGCGCGGATTCCGGCGATTGGTCGGTCAGGTGGTTCCTGTAACCCCATCCGAGCCGGCGCGCGATCCCGGTCAGGCCGTCGATTTGCGCATCGAGCCGTGCCTGGTATTCCGGACGAACCGCTTCCACCCGGCTCAACAAGGTCTGGTCTTCGCCTTCGAATCCGCTGAAACGGACCCGGCCGCGAAACGGCAGGTGGCGCTCCGCCGGGTCTAAAATCTGCAAAATCTGCCCGCGTACGCCGCGGCCGGCCAAGGCCAGCAGGGCAATCTCGATCTTGTCCAGGGGCGCCAGGAAATCGCCCATCAAAACGGCTTGCGCGTAGCGCGGCAGCGGCGCGCCAGGCGGCAGGCTGGAATCGCCATCCGCCGCCGGCGGCTGGTGCGCCGCGAATATCTTGGTGGTCAGCCGGTTGAACGCGGCGCGGCCGGTGGCCGGCGGCGAATCGCCGCCAAGTAGGGCGAAGCGCTCGCCGCTTCGCATCAGCAATGACGCCAAGGCGACCAGCAGCAGATCTGTTCGGTCGCGTTTGGTGGGCAACGTCTTGCCGGACCGGTACGCCATCGAGGGCGAAGTGTCGCGCCACATCCAAATGCTCTGGGCGGCCTCCCATTCGGTTTCGCGTACGAAGATAAAGCGTGATTTGGCCGATTGCCGCCAATCGATGTGGTTGGCTTGATCGCCGGGGCCATAGCGCCGGAACTGCCAAAAGGCCTCTCCCTGCCCAACCCGCCGGCGTCCATGAACGCCCTGGGCCACCGTGGATGCCACGCGCTCGGCGGCAACCAACAGGGGCGGGAACCGGGAGGCAAGTTGCTCGGCGCGTTCCTGAGCCGCCAATGTGCTTTCGGATCTTACCATCGGGCGGTCAATATACGATCAATCCAAACGCTCGCACATACGGGCGATGATCGTTTCGATCGTCATGCCTTCGGCGCGGGCGGCAAAATTAAGTGCCATTCGATGGCGCAGGATGGGCGGCGCCAAGGCGACGATATCGTCGACCGACGGCGAAAGGCGCCCTTGCAGCAGTGCACGCGCCCGGCAGGCCAGCATCAGCGACTGGCTGGCCCGTGGGCCGGGCCCCCAGGCGACATGCGAGATTACCTCTTCCAGATCGCTGGATTCCGGCCGTCCGGCGCGGACAATCTTGAGAATGCTTTCCACCACGCTCTCGCCAACCGGCAAGCGCCGGACGACCTGCTGCGCGGCCATCAGGCTTTCCGCATCGAGGATGGAGCTTGCGGCGTTCTCGCCGGTACCGGTGGTTTCGACCATCATCCGGCGTTCGGCGCTTTCGTCCGGATAGCCGACATCGATCTGAATGAGGAACCGGTCCAACTGTGCCTCCGGCAGCGGGTAAGTGCCCTCCTGCTCCAGCGGATTCTGGGTCGCCAGCACATGAAAGGGCCGCGGCAGGTCGTGATACGCGCCGGCGATCGAGACGCGCATTTCCTGCATCGCCTGGAGCAGGGCGGACTGCGTGCGGGGGCTCGCGCGGTTGATCTCGTCGGCCATCAGCAATTGACAGAATACCGGGCCTTTGATGAACCGGAAGGAACGTTGTCCGCTTTCGGATTCCTCCAGGACCTCGGAACCCAGGATATCCGCCGGCATCAGGTCCGGCGTGAATTGAATGCGGCGGTCTTGCAGCCCGAGCACGATGCCCAGGGTTTCGACCAGCCGTGTCTTGGCCAGACCCGGCACGCCGATCAGCAAAGCGTGCCCGCCCGACAGCAGCGTGATCAGGCTTTGCTCGACCACGTGTTCCTGCCCGAATATCACCGTGCCGACTGCTTCGCGCACTCGCGTGAGTTTCTGACCGGTGTCTTCGATCGCCCGGTCCAGCGACGGCGTGTCGTCGGGAGCGTCGGCAGTGCTGGATTTCGCAGGGGTCAAGGTCTATCTCCTATGGCCGGATATGTTAAAACCGTTATATGAGCGGGCGATGAGCAAGCAAACCCCAAATCCATCCGATCTCGTCAAGTTGATAAACAGCCGCCGCCTCGCCGATGAGCCCGGCGCGGCGCCGAAATGGGATTTCGACCCGGAAATCTGCGGCGATTTCGGATTTCGGATCGGCCGCGACGGGACCTGGTATTACCAGGACTCGCCGATTGTCCGGATTGCATTGTGCAAACTCTTTTCATCGGTGCTGCGGCATGACGGTAACGGTAACTTTTTCCTGGTTACGCCGGTAGAGCAAGGCCGCATCGATGTCGACGATGCGCCCTTTACGGCGGTGGAAATCATTATATCGGGTGCGGGACCGACTCAGACCATAGTCTTTCGAACAAATTTGGACCATATGGTAACTGCAGGCCCGGACAATCCGATTCGGGTGGTCGAAGATGCGGCAACCGGTGAGCCCTCGCCCTATGTGCTCGTCCGGGACAATCTCGAAGCCTTGATTTTACGGCCGCAATTCTACGAACTCGTTGATATTGCGGAAGAACGCGTGACGGGCGAGACAACTGAATTGGGCGTCTGGAGCGCCGGTGTATTCTTTCCCTTGGGCAAGACGGAATTAAACGGACAGCCATGAACCGGGATCTGATTATTAAGCAGCTGGAAGACGGCAGCATCGGCCGTTGGGGGTCGGGCATGGCGCGATCGGAACGGACCGAGCGGGGTGATCACGATCTCAATCCGGGCATGCCGAAACCGGTGAAACTGAAGCCCGCGGCGGTGCTGGTGCCGATCGTCGACCGGCCCGACGGCATGACGATCCTGCTGACGCAGCGAACCGATCATTTGCATGACCACGCCGGTCAGATCAGTTTTCCGGGCGGGCGGGCCGAACCCTCGGATGCCGACCTGCAGGCTACTGCGCTGCGGGAAACCGAGGAAGAAGTCGGGCTGCCGCGCGACCGGATAGACCTGGTCGGCCAATTGGACATTTATGTCACCCGCACCGGGTTCGAGGTGACGCCGGTGGTCGGCATCGTCAATCCGCCGTTTCCCGTGAAGCCGGATCCTTTCGAAGTCGCGGATGTGTTCGAAGTACCGCTTTCCTTCATTGTCGATCCCAACAATCACGAACAGGACAGTCGGATGCATAACGGCGTGGCCCGGCAGTTCTACGTCCTGCCGTTCGAAGGCCGTTATATCTGGGGGGCAACGGCGGGCATGCTGGTCAATCTCTCCGAAGTGTTGCGCGGCGATTGACGGGATGGTTGGCACCGCGCCCCGGAACGATAGTCAATGACTGGCCGCCTTGAGCCGCAACCCTGGATGACCGATGCGGATACGGTTGCGGTGATGGATGCCTTGGCCGCGGCCGGGGCGGCGGCGCGGTTCGTGGGCGGGTGCGTGCGCGACGCCGTGCTGGGCCGGTCGATTCGGGACATCGACATCGCGACCGACGCGGTTCCCGACGATATCATCGCCGCGATGCGCAAGCGCCGCCTCAAGGTGGTGCCGACCGGGCTCAGCCATGGCACCGTGACCGCGATCGTAGACGGCACGCCGTTTGAAATCACGACGTTGCGCCATGATGTCGAGACCGACGGCCGCCACGCCACCGTGGCCTTTACCGATGACTGGGATGCCGACGCGAGCCGGCGCGACTTTACCTTCAATGCGCTGTCGCTGGAACGGGACGGCACGCTGCACGACCCGTTCGGCGGCATCGCGGACCTGCGCGCCGGACGGGTGCGGTTTGTCGGCGATGCGCAACAGCGCCTGACCGAGGATGTTCTTCGGCTGCTGCGGTTCTTTCGCTTCCATGCCTATTACGGCAAGGGCGCGCCGGATCCGGAGGGGCTGGCCGCCTGCCGCGCCATGGCGCCGGCGCTCGCCCGGCTGTCGGCGGAACGGGTGCAGGCGGAGTTGACGAAGTTGTTTCTGGCGCCCGATCCGATTCCGGCGGTACAGGCCATGGTCGATGCGGGTGCCGCGCGCGTGGTGTTGCGGGAGCCGCTCGATGTGGACCGGTTCGGCCGAATGGTGGTCTGTGAAGCGGAGGCGGCGAAAGAACATTCGACGCTTATTGCGCCCAATGCGGTGCGCCGGCTTGCCGCGCTGCTGCCGATGGACCGTGCCGCCGCCGCCGAAATCGCCCGAAAATTGAAGGCATCGAACGCTGATCGCGACCGTCTCGTCGCCTTGGTCGAACCGGAGTCCGAGATTGCGGCCGGAATGGATGCACGGGCCGCGCAGCGCGCGCTGTATCGCATCGGGATCGAACGATTTGTGGACCAGGTCCTCTATAAGTGGTCGATGACGGGCGACGCGGGTCAGTGGCTCGATCTGATCGCCGCCGCGGATGGCTGGCAACGGCCGCGGTTTCCGGTCTCGGGCACGGATGTGCAGGCGCTTGGCATCCCGGCCGGGCTCGCGGTCGGCGTCTTGTTGTCGGCGGTGGAAAACTGGTGGATCGCGGCGGATTTCGCACCCGGTCGTGACGCCTGTCTCGAAGAGCTAAGGCGTCGGGCGGCAGCGGCCTCCTGAATTTGCCCTATCGGTGCGGCATCAGGGCCAGTGCACTTCGGGCGGCATCGACATCAGGATGGCCTCCGGATTACCGCCGGTCATCAGGCCGAACCGTGTGCCGCGGTCATACAGCAGGTTGAATTCCACGTAGCGGCCGCGCCGCACCAATTGATGCTGCTTCTCGGCGTCGCTCCAAGGCTCGTTCATGCGACGGCGGACGATTTCGCCGTAGACCGACTCGAAGGCCCGCCCGACATCCTGGGTAAAGGCGAAATCGGCGTCCCAATCGCCGCTGTCGAGGGAATCGTAGAAAATTCCGCCAATCCCACGCGGTTCGTTGCGATGTTTGATGAAGAAATATTCGTCGCACCACGCGCGATAGCGGTCGTAATCCGCCACGTCATGGCGGGCGCAGGCTTCTTCGAACGCTTTGTGGAAGGCTTGGGTGTCATCGTCCCGCGGATATGCGGGCGTCAAATCGCCGCCGCCGCCGAACCAGCCTTGGGACGTTACGATGTGGCGCGTGTTCATGTGTGCGGCGGGAACGTGCGGGGAATGCGGATGGGCGACCAGCGAAATGCCGCTCGCCCAGAACCGTCCGTCGGCGTCCGCGCCGGTCACTTCCTTGCGGAATTGTTCGGAGAACACGCCGCTTACGGTGGAGACATTGACGCCGACTTTTTCGAAGACCCGCCCGCGCATCGCCGACATGACGCCGCCGCCGCCATTTCCGACCTCGGTATCGGGGCGGGTCCAGGAGGTGCGCTCGAACGCGCCGGGCGCGCGATCGGCGAGCGGGCCGTCATAGTCGCGCTCGATCGATTCGAAGGTGTCGCAGATCGAGTCGCGGAGCGATTCGAACCAGCGTGCGGCTTGCTTCTGTCGTTTGGTTTCGGACATTTTATATATTATAATCAGTCAGTTGACAGCAGTCTCGTCTGCCGGAGCGCCTCACTCAACACCATCGCGGCGGCCAGCGCAACGTTAAGCGAACGCATGCCGCCCGCCATCGGAATTTTGATCCGGGCGTCGGCGGCGGCCTGCACCGAGTCCGGAACGCCCGCGCTTTCCCGGCCCAGTAATAGAGTGTCCTCGGCCGAGAAGGCGAAGTCCGTGTAGCGAACTTCGGCTTTGGTGGTGAGCAGGACCAGCCGGTGCCGACGGGTGTCGTGGAAGGCGCTCCAAGACGTGTGCCGCACGAGCTCGACGTGATCCAGATAGTCCATGCCCGCGCGCCGCAAATGCCGGTCCGACCAGACAAATCCCATCGGCTCGATAATATCGACGGCGACGCCAAGGCACGCGGCGAGCCGCAGGACCGTACCGGTGTTTTGTGGAATGTCGGGTTCGAAAAGCGCAAGCCGCATTTGGGAATAGCCTTCCGACGGAATTTGAGCGGCGCAGATTTTGCGCCTGGGCACGATATCGACTATACGATGCGACCTAAGGCGGGTACGGAGAACGGTCCAAACACGCTATGCGGCAGGTTGTCGCATTGGCGGGGTTCTTTCTGTATGTCGGGTCCGTGATCCGTATATAAACCGTGACGGTTCTTTCTGCGGTTCGGTCAACCGAACCGCGTTTTATCTATGTGAAGGGGGGTAAGCGACGATGGCGGACGACCACGCCGACGGCACGACCCGACGGGAATATCTCTATTTGATGACAGGCGCAGTCGGCGCCGTCGGGGCGGCGAGTTTTACCTGGCCCTTGATCGATCAGATGAACCCGGCGGCGGACGTGCTCGCCTTGTCGAGCACCGAAGTGGACATCGGCGCGATCAAGCCCGGACAGGCAATCACGGTAAAGTGGCGCGGTGAGCCCGTATTCATCCGGCGGCGTACCGCCAAGGAAATCGCCGAGGCCGAATCGGTCAAAGTTGACGACTTGCGCGACCCCCAAGCCGACAAGGACCGTGTGAAGAAATCCGAATGGCTGATCGTGCGCGGCAGTTGCACCCATCTGGGCTGCGTTCCGGGTAATCGCGTGAGCGACAAGAAGGGCGACTTCGGTGGCTGGTTCTGTCAATGCCATGGCTCGCATTACGATACGTCCGGCCGAATTCGGAAAGGTCCGGCGCCGAAGAACCTTCTTGTGCCGCCCTACGCCTTTCTTTCCGATAGCCGCGTGAAGATCGGATAGGGGCCTGGATCATGGAAAAACAAACCTATAGCAATCCGATCATCCGTTGGATCGACGACCGTCTGCCTGTCTTCTCCTTCATGGATCATGAATACAATCAGTTCCCGATGCCGAAGAACCTGAATTACTGGTGGAACTTCGGTGCGCTGGCGTCGATCTGCCTGGTGGTCTTGATCGTCACCGGCATCGTACTGGCGATGCATTACACGGCCGAATCGACCATGGCGTTCGACAGCGTCGAACGGATCATGCGCGACGTGAATTACGGCTGGCTGATCCGCTACATCCATGCGAACGGCGCGTCGATGTTCTTCATCGTCGTCTATATCCATATCTTCCGCGGGCTCTATTACGGTTCCTACAAGAATCCGCGCGAGTTGCTGTGGATTCTGGGTGTCGTGATCCTGCTGCTGATGATGGGCACCGCCTTCATGGGTTATGTGCTGCCGTGGGGACAGATGAGCTTCTGGGGCGCCAAGGTCATCACCAACCTGTTCTCGGCGATACCGATCATCGGCGAACCGATTGTCGAATGGCTTTGGGGCGGCTTCACCGTCGGCAACCCGACGCTGAACCGCTTTTACTCGCTGCACTATCTGCTGCCGTTCGTGCTCATCGGCGTGGTCGGCATGCATGTGGCCGCGCTGCATGTGACCGGCTCGAATAACCCCGACGGCATCGAGATGAAGGGTCCGCAGGACAGCGTGCCGTTCAATCCGTACTTTACCGCCAAGGATTCGGTCGGTATGGGCGTTTTCCTGATCGTTTGGGCCGGCTTCGTGTTCTATGCCCCCGATTATCTCGGCCATCCAGACAATTACATTGAGGCCAATTCGCTGGTGACCCCGCCGCATATCGTGCCGGAATGGTATTTCCTGCCGTTCTACGCGATTTTGCGGTCGATCACTTTCGACATCTGGTTCATCGAGGCCAAGCTGATCGGCGTGGTGCTGATGTTCGCGTCGATCCTGGTGCTGTTCGTCCTGCCCTGGCTGGACACCTCGAAGGTACGGAGTTGCCGGTACCGTCCGACCTATCGGTGGTTCTTCTGGTTGTTGGTGGCGGACTGCATCGTCCTCGGCGTTGTCGGCGCGAAATCGCCCGACGATCCCGTACTCGGGTTCGAAATGTTCAAATATGTCCATCTTGGAATGTTAGGGACGGCCTATTACTTCTTCCACTTCCTGATCCTGCTGCCGCTTCTCGGCAAGATCGAGACGCCCAAACCGCTGCCCGACAGCATCAGCCGGTCGGTCACCGGCGGAGGCGGCGGTGCCGCCATTGGGGCGACATCGGCAAAAGGGGAGAAGGCCTGATGCGTAAGACAATCCTGGCGATACTCGTTTTGGGCCTTTCCTTGCCGGTAGCGGGCGTTGCGGCCGCGGCAAGCGGTGGCGCGGAATTGAAGAAAATCGAATGGTCCTGGCAAGGCGCCTTCGGTCAATACGACCGGGCGGAATTGCAGCGCGGCTTGCAGGTCTACAAGGAGGTGTGCGCCGCCTGCCACGGCCTGCGGCTGATCGCCTTTCGAAACCTCATGGATCTCGGCTATACCGAAAATCAGGTGAAGGGTTTCGCCAAGCAATACGAAGTCCAGAACAAGGAGCCGAACGACGAGGGCGAGATGTTCAACCGGCCGGGCCTGCCGGCCGACCGTTTCGTCAGCCCGTTCCCGAACGAACAGGCCGCGCGGGCGGCCAATGGTGGCGCCTATCCGCCGGACCTGTCGTTGATCGTCAAGGCACGGGCAGGCGGCGCCGACTATTTGTATTCGCTTATGGTGGGCTATGCGGACGCGCCGGCGGGGGTGAAGCCGCCCGCCGAGAACCTGCAATACAACCTTCATTTTCCGGGCAACTGGATCGCCATGCCGCCGCCGCTCAGCGAGGGCGCGGTGGAATACGCCGACGGCACCAAGGCAACGGCCGATCAGATGGCGCGCGACCTGACCGCTTTCCTCGCCTGGGCGGCGATGCCGGAACTCGAGCAGCGCAAGCAGATGGGCCTCGCGGTCATGATGTTCCTGGTCGTATTCACCGGGCTGCTGATCGCGACCAAGAAAAAGGTCTGGGAGAAGGTCGACAAGGCTTAGCGACCTCGGCGTGTGACGTGATTTGGGGCCGCATCCGCGAGGGTGCGGCCTCCGTCTTTGGCGGTGCGGTTGATCGCTCCGGTCGCGCCGCCGATACTCGGACGGGACAACAAAGCGAACGGAGAGCGTGGCGATGAGCGAGCCCGACAGCGCGCCCGGATACCCGCCGGTGATCGGAATCATCGGCGGCAGCGGCATCTACGATATCGACGGGTTGACCAATGTCGCATGGCACGCGGTCGCGTCTCCTTTCGGCGCGCCGTCGGATGACTTGATGTTCGGCGAGCTGGACGGCAAGCGGATCGTCTTCCTGCCACGCCATGGCCGCGGCCATCGCGTCCCGCCATCCGAACTGAATTTTCGCGCCAATATCGATGCGCTGAAGCGCGCGGGCGTGACCGAGATCATCTCGCTGTCGGCGGTCGGATCGCTGCGCGAGGATTTGCCGCCGGGACGGTTCGTTATCGCGGACCAGTTTATCGATCGGACCTTTGCGCGGGAGAAGAGTTTCTTCGGCACCGGCATGGTCGCCCATGTCTCGATGGCCGATCCGGTCTGCGGCCGGCTTTGCGGCCGCCTCGATGCCGCCGCCAAGGCCGCTGCGGTCGATGTGGTGCGTGGCGGCACCTATCTGGTGATGGAAGGGCCGCAATTCTCGACTCGCGCGGAATCGGAGCTCTACCGCTCCTGGGGCTGCGACGTCATCGGTATGACCAACATGCCGGAAGCCAAGCTCGCCCGGGAAGCCGAGATGTGTTACGCGACTGTCGCCATGGTGACGGATTACGATTGCTGGCATGACCAGCACGATGCCGTGACCGTAGACGCCGTGATCAAGGTCCTGCAGGAGAATGCCGACAAGGCGCGTTCCCTGGTGCGCCACGTGGTGCCGTTGCTCGCGGAACGCTCCGGGGACGCCGCCTGCGGCTGCCACACTGCGCTGGGCGATGCCCTGATCACCGCGCCCGAGGCGCGCGATCCCGCGGTCGTGGCGAGGCTGGACGCCGTGGCTGGGCGCGTGTTGGGATAAGCGTACAATTACCTAGCAGGGGGCAGGATATGGCCAGCATCGACCCGTCCGGGCCGAACGCCGATCAGATCGCTTATTGGAATGGTCGCAACGCCGAGAAATGGGTGGCCTTCCAGGAGTCCATGGACCGCATGCTGGCGCCGATGAGCGCACACGCCATGGACACCGCCGAAATCGCCATCGGGCAGCGGGCAGTCGATATCGGTTGCGGCTGCGGCGGGACGTCGATCGAGCTGGCCGGGCGCGTCGGGCCTTCCGGGGCGGTGCTGGGCGTGGATATTTCCGGGCCGATGCTGAACCGGGCGCGGCAGCGGGTGGCGGCACTTTCCGGACACACGATCGACTTCCTGCAAGCCGATGCGTCGACCCATGCGTTCGACGGCGACGCCGATCAGGCGTTTTCCCGGTTCGGGGTGATGTTTTTTCAGGATGCGGTTGCGGCGTTCCGCAATATCGCGGGCGCGTTGAAACCGGGCGGCCGGTTTACCTTCGTCTGCTGGGCCGAGGCGGCGGCCAATCCCTGGCGGTCGCTGCCCATATCCGTGGCAGACCGCCATGTGGACCTGCCCGAGCCGGCGGCGCCGGGCGGTCCCGGGCCCTTTTCGCTGTCGGACAAGGAACGTCCGCACAGCCTGCTTTCGGAAGCCGGGTTCGAGGATATCCGCATCGAGCGCGACGAGCGCGGGCTGCTGATCGGCGCGACCATCGATGCGGCGGCTGCGCACGCGGTGCAGCTCGGTCCGCTCGGCAATATTATGCGGGATGCCACGCCGGAAGCGCAGGACGCGGTCGCACGGGATATGCGGGCGGCGCTGGCGCGGCACATGGAGAAGGATGGGGTTCGCCTGGGCGCCGCCACCTGGATCGTGACGGCGCGCCGGCCGGGCTAGAGCAAATCCCGAGCGAACCGAAACGGTTCGCGACGACGTATTTGCGTAAAATCGAAATGATAGACCATTTCACTTGGGTCAATTTAAACAAGAAATGGTCTAGGTCCGCGCGGTTTCGGTGGCTATTTCTTTTTCGGTCGTTCCGCGACCGGGCCGCCGGATTTTTTCCAGTTGCCGAAGCCGCCCTCGATATGGCCGACCGGTGTCAGCCCCATCTCCTGCACCGCCTTGGTGGCGAGCGCCGAGCGCCATGCGCTCGCGCAATAAAACAGGAACCGTTTGCCCGAAGCGAAAATGTCCTTGTGGTAGGGGCTGTCCGGATCGACCCAGAATTCCAGCATGCCGCGCGGCGCGTGAAAGGCGCCGGGAATCATGCCGTCCCGTTCCAATTCGCGGACGTCGCGGATGTCCACGAAAACGACGTTCTCATCATCGGTCAACGCCTTCGCCTCGTCGAACGGGACGGTCTCGATCTCGGCGTTCGCGTCGGCGACCAATTTCTTGACGCCTTTGGTGATCATCCGGGAAAGCCTCCTGTTTCAGGGGTTGGCGTGGGAAGCCAGTATAGAAAACCCGATCCGACTGTGCGAGGCGGATCAGACGTTGAAGCGGAACAGGATGACGTCGCCATCCTGCACAACGTAGTCGCGGCCTTCCTGGCGCATCTTACCGGCGTTCTTGGCGGCCTGTTCGCTGCCGCAGGCGACGAAATCGTCGTAGGCGATGGTTTCCGCGCAAATGAAGCCGCGCTCAAAATCGGAATGGATGACCCCGGCGGCTTCCGGTGCGGTCGCCCCCTTGGCCACGGTCCAGGCGCGGCTTTCCTTCGGCCCGGTGGTCAGGAAGGTGATCAGGTTCAGCAGGGCGTGTCCGGCGCGCACAACCCGGTCGAGGCCGGCTTCCGCGAGGTCGAGGCTCTCCAGGAAGTCGCGCTTCTCGGCGGCGTCTTCCAACTGCGATACTTCCGATTCGATGGCGGCCGAGACGATCACCATTTCGGCGCCTTCCGCGCGGGCCTTTTCGGCCACCTGCTCGGTCGCCGCATTGCCGCCGGCGGCGCTTTCTTCATCAACATTGCAGATGTAGAGAACCGGTTTTGCGGTGATCAATTGCAACTGCCGGAGCAGTGGGCGCTCGTCCGCACTCACCTCCACCGTTCGGGCCGCCCGGCCGTCCTGGAGTGCCGCCAGAACCTGTTCCATAACCGGCAGCAGCGTCTTGGACTCGGCGTCGCCGCCGGCCGCGCGCTTGCGGGTGGTATCGGTCCGCCGCTCGATACTTTCGAGATCGGCGAGCAGCAGCTCGGTCTCCACGGTTTCCGCGTCGCGGACCGGGTCGATTGAGCCGTCGACATGGGTGATGTTCGGATCCTCGAAACACCGCAGGACATGAATGACCGCATCCACCTCCCGGATGTGCGACAGGAACTTGTTACCGAGCCCTTCGCCTTTCGATGCGCCGCGGACCAAACCCGCGATATCGACGATCTCAAGATAGGTCGGCACCACCTTGTCCGATTTGCTGAGCCGCGCCAGCGTGTCGAGCCGGGGATCGGCCAGCGGCACGCGACCGATATTCGGCTCGATCGTACAGAAGGGATAATTCGCCGCTTCCGCTTCGGCCGCATCGGAGAGCGCGTTGAACAGGGTCGACTTGCCGACATTGGGCAGGCCGACGATACCGCAGTTAAACCCCATTCTCGTCCTCTTGGGCGGGGCGCTCCGCTGGTTCTTCTGCTCCCGCCGGGCGTGGTTTCTTGGGCGGCGGAGGATTGATGTGCAACGCGGTCTTGGTCATGAATCCGTTGAAATCCGCATCGCCGAGCATCGGCGCGGCCTGGCCGACCGCATCGATCATCCGGTCCACCATGGCTTCGTCCGCCTTGGCGAAATCGCTCAGGACGTGGCCATGGACCCGGGTTTTGTCGCCGGGGTGGCCGACGCCGATGCGGATGCGCCAAAAATCGGGGCCGATATGCTGCGCGATATTGCGGATGCCGTTATGGCCCGCATGACCGCCGCCGCACTTGGCGCGTATCTTCCCCATGGCCAAGTCGATTTCGTCATAGAGGACCACGACCTGGTCGGGATCGAGCTTGAAGAACCGCACCGCTTCGCCGACCGCGCGGCCGGATTCGTTCATGAAGGTGGTCGGTTTCAGGGCCAGCACCTTTTCCCGGCCGAGCCGGCCTTCCGACGTGATGGACTGGAAACGCGCCCGCTCGGCACCGAAGCCATGGCGGCGGACGATTTCGTCCACCGCCATGAAACCGATGTTGTGCCGATTGCGTTCGTATTTCGGCCCAGGATTGCCGAGTCCCACAAGCAACAGCATCGCATTGTCGCCCGGCGTGCTGGCCGGTCCCTAGCCTTCTTCCTTGGCGTCCGATCCCTCGGCTTTTTCGCCACCTTCGGCCGCGCCTTCCGCGCCTTCTGCACCTTCTTCCGGTGCGGCACCCTCTTCGCCTTCCTCGCCTTCCTCGCCCTCGGCGGCTTCGGCGGCGGTTTCCTCGGCGACCACAGTCGGTGCGGCCACCGTTGCGATGGTGAAATCGCGGTCGGTGATGGTGAGCTCGACCCCGTTCGGCAGCGTCAGCGTGGTCGCATGGATCGAATCGCCGATATCGAGCCCGGTCAAATCGATGTCGAAGCCTTGCGGGATGTCGTCGATGCCGCAATGCACCTCGACCGCGTAGCGCACCACGTTGAGGACGCCGCCACGGCGCAGGCCGGGGCTCTCCTCTTCATTGATGAAGGCGCACGGCACTTCAACGGTAATCTTGGTGTCGGCGGCGACGCGCAACAGGTCGACATGCTGCGGAAGCTGATTGATCGGGTGAACCTGTAAATCGCGGGGGATCACCCGTTCCATTTTGCCGTCGACCTGCAGATCAAAGATGGTCGCGAAGAAAGTGCCCGAGTCGACGCTCTTCTTGACGTCGCGCGGATCGAGACTGACCAGGATCGGGTCCTTCTTATCGCCGTAGACCACGGCCGGGACACGGCCGGCGCGACGTGTTGCCCGGGCGGCCCCCTTACCAGCCCGGTCACGCGGCTCCGCCGTCATGGTTTGTCGTTCTGCCATTGATAGCTCCTTGCTTCAGGTTCGGCGTCAGCCTCCAAGGGTGTTCGACGCCGTTGCACCGCGCCCATCGCGGTGACGAAATTTTGTAGTCGTCAATCGAACAAACTTGAAACCGATTTGGATTCGGCGATCCGCCGGATCGCTTCGCCGAGCAGCGGGGCGATCGACAATTGCCGCACATTCTGCGCCACGCGTACCGCCTCGGTCGCCAGGATACTGTCGGTCGTCACCAGCATTTCCAGCGGCGAGGACGAAACCCGGGCCACCGCGCCGCCGGACAACACGCCGTGTGTGACGTAAGCGGAGACGGCGGTCGCGCCGGCTTCCTTGAGCGCTACCGCGGCGTTACACAACGTGCCCGCCGAATCGACGATGTCGTCCACCAGGATACAGTTCTTTCCCTTGACGTCGCCGATGATGTTCATCACTTCCGACTGGCCGGCCTGTTCGCGCCGTTTGTCGACAATCGCCAGATCCGCGTCCAATCGCTTGGCGATGGCCCGCGCGCGGACGACGCCGCCCACATCGGGCGAGACGATCAGGACGTCCTTGGTATCGCCGATCGTCGAAAGGATGTCCTTGGCGAAGACCGGCTCGGCGATCAAATTGTCGGTCGGAATATCGAAAAATCCCTGAATTTGTCCCGCATGGAGATCCAGGGTGAGGACGCGGCTGGCGCCGGCCATGGTAATCAGGTTGGCGACCAGCTTGGCCGAAATCGGCGTGCGCGGGCCGGTCTTGCGATCCTGCCGGGCGTAGCCGAAATAGGGGATCACGACGGTTATCCGGTTTGCCGACCCGCGCCGCAGCGCGTCGACGGCGACCAGCAGCTCCATGAGGTTGTCGTTTGCCGGATAGCTGGTCGATTGGATGATGTAGACGTCTTCGCCGCGCACATTCTCAAGAATTTCGACGAACACTTCCATATCCGAGAAGCGTCGGATCGATGCCTGTGTCAGCGGAATATTGAGATAAGCCGAAATCGCCTCGGCGAGAGGGCGGTTGCTGTTGCAACTCAGGATTTTCATTATGACCTCGACGCCCTTCCGCCACGCCAGTAACCGCAGTGAAACCACTGTAAATCTGCGCTAAATGACATAGGCGGCGTTTCGGATTGGAATGCGGCCACTCTATATCAGGGCCGTCTAGTCCTGTAAACGCCCTTGGGTCCTTGCGGCCCGGATTCGGCGAGACAATTTGATCCGGCGGCGGGCTCGGCGGCACCCGGCCGCCGCGGAACCTCACATCAGGGCGCAGCTTACGACGAGCCCCAAGATACAGAGCAGCACGAGCTGGATCAGGTAGGGCATGGTTTAATCGCCTGCCATGATTGCCGAAAGTCCTCGCCCATAATCCGATTCGCCGATCAGAGTCCCCCGGCGGTAGCTGAAAAACGCATCCGGCTCGGCGCAGGTGTCGCGCGGCAAAACCGTCGCCGATGCGAGATTAAGCGCGCGGAGTTTCTTGGCGAGGTATCCGGGCAGATCGAACATTTGATGCCCGTCGCGGGTCGATGGCACGAAAAATAGCGCGTTTTCCTGGTCCTCGGCGAGAAACGGGGCCGGGAACTCCGGGCCAATTTCATAGGATTGCGGTCCGATCGTCGGTCCGACCACTGCATGAATGTGGCTTCGCCGGGCGCCCAGCTCTTCCATTGCCGCCACCGTCGCCTCGACAACGCCGCCGATCGCGCCGCGCCAGCCGGCATGGGCCGCGCCGACGACCGGTCCGCCGGCGTCGGCGAATAGCACCGGCGCGCAATCCGCGGCCAAGATGCCAAGCGCGATACCCGGCACGGCGCTTACCAGGGCGTCCGCCTGCGGGGAATCGGCGGGATCCCAGGGCCGTTCGACCCGCGCGACGGTGCGGCCGTGGACCTGATGAACGGTATTGAGCGGCGGCGCCGACGGGTCGAAGGCGGCCATGGCGCGGCGGCGGTTTTCGCGCACATCCGCGGCGGCGTCGTCGGAGCCGTACCCCACGTTCAACGATTCGTAAATTCCGGTACTGACCCCGCCTCGCCGGGTAAAGAACCCGTGCCGGACGCCGTCGAGCGCGCTCAAGGGTTCGGCGGTGAGAATGGTGGGGGTGGTATCGGTCATGGATTACCCTGTTTCGGCCGGCTGATCGAAGCCTGGGGGAGCCGCCATGTCCGGATGACTGATGGCGAGGACTTTGAACAAGGTGC
>JAOTYV010000295.1 GCA_029861675.1 Alphaproteobacteria bacterium | reverse complement strand
CTGATCATGACGATCACTGCGACGATCGCCGGGGCGATCTCGATGCTCGCCAACATCGCCATGTTTTCGAACCTGTTCGGCGGCGACAACCGTAACAACCCGCTGGGCTTTGTCGGGATTCTGCTGGTCATGTTCCTGGCTCCGATGGCCGCCGCCCTGGTGCAGATGGCGATCAGCCGCACCCGCGAATACTCGGCCGACCGGCTGGGCGCGGAGATCAGCGGGCACCCGCTGTGGCTCGCCTCGGCGCTGGAGAAATTGGAGCGCGGCGCCCAGCTCATCGACAACGAGGCCGCCGAGCGAAACCCGGCGACCGCGCATATGTTCATCGTCAACCCGCTGCACGCGCATGCAACGGACAAGCTCTTTTCGACCCATCCCAACACCGAGAACCGCATTCGCCGCCTGCGCGAAATGGCGGGCGCGGTTGGCTCCTGGGGCTGACAGGCAGGCACCCGATCGCACCCAAACCGAACGCCATCGTCGACGCCCGCCGCGTCGCGCTCGACCTGATGCAGGTGGTGCTCGTCAAGCAGCAACCGCTCGACAGTGCGATCGCCGCCCATGACAAGATGCGGCTGCTCGAACCGCGCGACCGCGCCTTCGCCCGCCTGCTGGTCGCCACCGCCCTGCGCCGGCTGGGCGAGATCGACGCGCGGCTCGCCCGCCATCTGCACCGCCCGCTGCCGGCGAAGTCGGTGCTCGTCCAGCACGCCCTCCGGCTCGGCGCGGTGCAACTGATCTGCCTCGGCACGCCGCCGCATGCGGCGGTCGACCGCACCGTCGGACTGTTGCGCGGCCGGCTCGAGGGTTTTCGCGGCTTGGTCAATGCGGTGCTGCGCAAACTGGCCAGCGACCCCACCGACGATCAGGCCGCACCGGGCTCCATCAACACGCCGGACTGGCTGTGGCGAAGCTGGGTGGAGAGCTATGGCGAGGAGACCGCGGCGGCAATCGCGGCGGCGCACCTCAACGAAGCGCCGCTCGACATCACGGTCAAGGACGATGCGGCGGGCTGGGCCGAACGGCTCGAAGCGGCTGTCCTGCCGACCGGCAGCCTGCGCCGTGCGTCCGGCGGCGATCCCGCGGCGCTGCCGGGTTACGCCGAGGGCGGCTGGTGGATACAGGACGCGGCCGCCGCCGTGCCGACCCGCCTGCTCGGCGCGCAGCCGGGCGAAGCGGTGATCGATCTATGCGCCGCGCCGGGCGGCAAGACGGCGCAGCTCGCCGCCGCGGGCGCCGCCGTGACCGCGGTCGAGCGGTCGGCGGCCCGGACGCTCCGGCTGACCGACAATCTCTCCCGGCTCGGCCTCAACGCCCGGATTGTCCAGGCCGACGCCGTCGCCTGGCGGCCCGACGCGCCGGCGGATGCGGTGCTGCTCGATGCCCCCTGCAGCGCGACCGGAACGATCCGCCGTCATCCGGATATCCCCTGGCTGAAGCAACCGAAAGATGTGATGCGGCTGGCCGAGTTGCAGGATCGCCTGTTGCACGCGGCCATCGACATGACCAAGCCGGGCGGGCGGATCGTCTTCGCGACCTGCTCGTTGCAGCCGGAAGAAGGACCCGCGCAGATTGCCGCCCTCCTGGCCGGCGATGCGCCGGTGACGCTCGACCCGGTACGGCCGGATGAGCTGCCGGGGCTGCCCGATGCCCTATCGGCGGACGGCACCGTGCGCACCCTGCCCTGCCACTGGTCGGCCGAGGGGGGGCTCGACGGCTTCTACGTCGCCCGGTTGCGGCGCCGCTGAGGGCCCGCTCTTGCGCCCGCCAGTGGAACCGATTAGGAAGGATGCATGCAGCAGCCCGTCCGCATTGCGCCCTCCATCCTATCGGCGGATTTCGCGGCGCTCGGCGAGGAAGTCCGCGCGGTGGACGCCGCCGGCGCGGATTACATCCACATCGACGTGATGGACGGGCATTTCGTGCCCAACATCACGATCGGACCGGATGTGGTGAAAGCCCTGCGCCCGCATAGCGACAAGATCTTCGACGTGCATCTGATGATTTCGCCGGTCGATCCCTATATCGAGGCGTTCGCAAACGCCGGCGCGGATATCATCACCGTGCATCCGGAAGCCGGCGCTCACACCCACCGCACCGTTCAGGCGATCAAGGCCTGCGGCAAGAAAGCCGGCGTTTCGCTCAATCCGGGCACGCCGGTCGAAACGGTGGATTATCTGCTGGGGGATGTCGACCTGGTGCTGGTCATGTCGGTAAATCCGGGCTTCGGCGGCCAAAGCTTCATCGAGTCGCAGCTCGACAAAATCCGCGCGCTGCGCCAGCGCATCGACACGCTTGGCCGCGCGATCGACCTGGAAGTGGACGGCGGCGTCAACACGGAGACGGCGCCCCGCGCCATTGCCGCCGGCGCCGACGTGCTGGTGGCGGGGTCGGCGACATTCAACGGCGGCGCCGGCAAATATGCGGAAAACATCCGCCGGCTGCGCGGCGAAACCTAGCGGCGAGTGAGTAAAGAGCCCGGGCCGGCAGGGCGCGGCGCGGTGACGGAAAGCGACGGACGGACGGTTTGACGAACGGCATTTCCAACAGCGTCTATCGGTCACGGCTCTACAAGCTCGCCTTGAAGGGACGCGGTCCGACGACCTTGATCGCCCTGCCGCCCGACTATGCGGTGCGCGGCGTAACCCCCGGCGATCCGGAACGCGGCCGTGCCGTGCTTGACGGGCGCTATCGGATCCTGGGTCGGGAAATGGCGCTCGGCACCATTCCCTGGCAGGGTCAAGACCTGGATGCGGCGGATCGGACCGCGCTGCATTGCTTCGACTGGTTTGGCGACCTGGCGGCGCTCGACGCCGATGTGGCACGGCGGCATGCCGCGGTCCTGCTGGAAGACTGGGACGACCGGTTCGGCACCTACGTGCCGATGATCTGGGATGCCGAGGCCCTGTCCGCCCGCCTCATCAACTGGCTGTGCCACTACGAAGCCCTGTTCCGCCGGGCCGAGCCGACCTTCCGGTTGCGATTTTTGGATTGTGTCGCCCGGCAGCTCCGGCACCTTCGCCGGATTGCCGACACCGCCGGCGACAGCCGGTTCGCCGCGCTGACCGCCTTGATTTACGCCGAGGTCTGCGTCGCCGACGAGCCGGAACGCCTGGAGCGCGGCATGTCGCAACTGGCCGTGGCGTTGGAGCATCAAGTGCTGAGCGACGGCAGCCATCCGTCGCGCAGCCCCGCACGGCAGCTTGCCGTGTTCGAGCGCTTGGTCGACCTGCGCGACCTGCTGACCACGGCAAACCGGGAGGTCCCGACCGCGCTGCGCAATGCGATCGACCGGATGGCGCCGATGCTGCGGTATTTGCGCCTCGGCGATGGCGCACTCACGAGTTTCAATGGCGGCGCGCGCACCGATGCGGCACGGGTCGCCAAGGTGCTGGAGCGGTCCGACGCGGCGGGCCGGCCGCCGCAGCGCGCGCCCTATGCCCGGTTCGAACGGATCGAGATGAAGGATCTGGTGGTAGTGCTGGATGGCGGCGGTGCGCCCGGGGACGGGTTCGACCGGGACGCCCACGCGGGAACGTTGAGCTTCGAAATGAGCGCCGGCGCCCAGCCGCTGTTCGTCAATTGCGGCGCGGCGCCCGACGACGAGCCGGGCTGGCAGCGCGCGCTGCGGACCACCGCCGCGCATACCGTGCTGGCGGTCGGCGACACCAATTGCTGCGGGCTGCGCGACCACGGCGACGGCGGGGGCTTCGACCGCCCCATCGGCACCGTCGAGTGCGACCGCGGCGAGATCGACGGCAACGTTTGGATCAGCAGCAGCCATGACGGCTACCTCGACAAATTCGGCCTGACCTACCGGCGGCGGCTCTATGTGGACCAAAATGGCAGCGACCTGCGCGGCGAGGACATCCTGGTCGGCGAACAAGCCCACGATTTCGCGCTGCGCTTCCACCTGCATCCGAAGGTCACCGCCACACTCGGCGACGACGCCCGGACGATCGCACTGGATTTGCCGGGCGAATCGACCTGGCGGTTTCGCATCGGCATTCCCCTGACGCTGGAAGACAGCGTCTATTGGAGCCCGGCCGACGGCCCGCAACCGACCCGCCAAATCGTCGCCGCCGGCCGCACCGAGGGCGCGATCACCACCGTCAAATGGGCATTGCAGCGCGGCGAATGACCGAACGCGACGCGCCGCGACGGAGACCGGAAGGATATCATGACCTTTCTTGCCATCGCCGCGAACATCGCCGCCATCCTGACCGCGGTCTTTGCCGCATGGGCCGGCATCTATGTCGTAATCGACCTGCGGAAAAAGCGCCGGAAACTGGAGGATTACCTGCAGCAGGTTCGATCGAGCGCCACAGGCGACGACAAGGGACAGCGGACCATTCTGCATCTCACCGCGCGGCTCGGTCTCACGGAAGCGGAAATCCTGCACGCGTCCTTTCGAAGCAAGCGGATCATCCGGACACTCGCCGCCAATAAGGAGACGGGCCGGGCCGACGCCATGCTTCTTGGATACGAAAAAATTCAGCCTAAACAAATGCCTGACGGCGATCCTTGACGTTCACCCCGTGAACACAGTATGTTCACAAAATGAACGCTGTGGGCGGCTCAGGCCCGAGCCTTCATAGAAAGACGCGGGTTTTCGCGTCTTGACCGACCGGGGGGACGGCATTGGCGGGCGATGGAAGCCAGCACGAGACGATGGATGCGGAGTCCGAGATCACGCTCGGCCTGCTCACCGCGGTGCATGAAAACAGCGGCATCACCCAGCGTTCGGCCGCCAAGGAACTCGGCATCGCGCTCGGCCTGACCAACGCCTATCTCAAGCGCTGCGTCCGCAAGGGCTATATCAAAGTCAGCCAGATCCCGTCGAACCGCTACGCCTATTACCTGACGCCGCAAGGATTTTCGGAAAAGGCCCGGCTGACCGCCGAATACCTGTCGTCCTCGCTCACCTTCTTCCGCCAGGCGCGGTCGCAATGCGCCGAGGCGCTGCAACACTGCCGGGCGCAGGGATTGCGCCGCATAGCCCTGGCCGGCGCCGGCGATTTAGCCGAGATCGCGACGCTGTGCGCCCGCGATATCGAGGTGCAGCTCGTCGGAACGATCGATCCGGGCGAATCGGGCAGCCAGCTCGCGGGCCTGCCGGTGGCAAACGACCTGTCGGCGTTCGGGACGGTCGACGCGGTGCTGGTGACCGACCTCAAGGCGCCGCAGGAAACCTATGAGCGCCTGCGCGCGATCCTGCCGGCCGAGCGGATCCTGACGCCGGCGCTGCTGCACATCGTGCGCGGCGCGCCGGCCGATGGCGCGGGGCCGCCATGAAACCCGGGAGCCGGTGGTACGTGGTCCATACCCAGGCCGGGCGCGAGAGTTTCGCCGCGGGCCATCTCGAACGCCAGGGATTTACCGCCTATCTGCCGCGGTGCCGGCAGCAGCGGCGGCACGCGCGACGGACGACGCAGGTCCTGGCGCCGCTGTTCCCGCGCTACCTGTTCGTCCGGGTCGACTTCGCGCGCGACCGCTGGCAGTCGATCAACGGCACCCATGGCGTGCACCATCTGGTCTGCATGGGCGACCGGCCGAGCGCCGTGCCGGACGGCGTCGTCGAGGCGATCCGGGCGCGCGAGACCGAAGACGGCGTGATCGACCTGCCGCAAGATCCCCTGCTCGGCCAAACCTTCGCGCCCGGCGAGACGGTGAAAATCACCGCCGGACCCCTGGCCGATCAGGCCGGCCTGTTCGACGGGCTCGACGCGAGTGCCCGCG
>JAOTYV010000047.1 GCA_029861675.1 Alphaproteobacteria bacterium | reverse complement strand
ATTCAAGCGCCGTCCGCGATTACCCGATGTCCACACATGACATTGCCCGACGGCCGCCTGCTCGAAAGCGGCGTCGAGGGTAGGCCCCATGCCGCGCACTCCGATGTCTGCCTGATGGCAAATGGTCCTATTGTCGTTCATTCGCTGCGGGCATCGTCAACCACGAATGCGCGAACTCTTTGTTGCCGCAATGCGGCTCACAAATGCTCCTTATCCCATTCCTCGCAACTCACGCCGAGCTGCGAAAGCGCCTCCAGGAGGTAGTCGCTCAGCAGAGGCATGCCCATGATGTAATCCGCCGTTTGCTCCGTATGGCTTTCGTTGGCGTTTGCGTTCGCGGTGTCCCATTCCTCGACCGAGTATTCACCACGGCCGAGCCAAGCCATGGCCACGAGCGCGCTCTGTTCGTCGACGTCCAGCGATTCGATGAGTGCCTTCAATTCGTCATACGTATTGTCATCGCCACTGCTTGCAAGAACGCCGCGAAACCCGTCATCCGTGGCGTTTGAACCTGGATTGTCCTCCACTGGCGCCTCTTGCGCGCTGAATTCCCGCGCCTTCACGCTGATGAAGTAAACCGTCTCCGGGTTGATGATCAGATTATCGACCATGGTCCGCGCCTCAACGCTTGTTCCGCATGCGCATCCATTGAATTTGGCAGCGGTGCTTCGCGCATTGACATCGGTCAAGCAGTCCGGCGCTCGCCATGTTGGCAAAACACGTGTGACTTGAAACAATCGGAACGGCCCAAGCCAGTCGCGATTTCCGTTCTTCGGTTTGATCCGAAAGTCGGATGGCGCAACCGCTCGCACGAAACCGCCGCGAGGCCGCACGCTATTGTTGACACGATCAGCCCGTGCGCCACGCTGCGGTCGATTTGCACTGACGGCATATACGTTCGCCTGCCCACTCGCTCGCGAATGGCTGTCGGCACATCAGGCATTGACGGGCCTTACGCTCGCCGCTGCGCTCTGAGTCCGGTTTCCTGTGGTAAACTCGCATTCTAACCTTTCATGTTGCGAGCCAATTGGGCCACTTCGATTTACGCGTAGCCAATCGGGCACGCCTTGTGCGTGTGTGAGACGTTTCCTAATCAGCGGGCGTAAATTTCATGCGTGTCGAACCATCGGATCGGATGGTGACGATCACAAGCCACGCCGCATCGAACACTCAGAAAATGGCCAATTCCCGGCTTGCCCGGCCTCGATACATTTTATGATCGAACAATCGACCCTCGCTCACATCAATGGGAGGCAGAGCCGAGCAGCAACGTCTTATTCGTAAATAGGTGATTTTTTGAGAAATTAAAGCAGCAACCGGGAACAGTACCAATTGTGAACGCATTCAATCAGCATGGCGGAATGCCAATGTGATGCCCAACGAGTAGCGTCCATACATGACAATACCCACTTCCACTTTCTGATGCGCGGTCAGGCCGGCACCAAGTCTCGGGCGGCGGCTTTCGCCACCTGGCCCGCCACAAAAGGAGCTAGGCTGGCGCCGAACGCCAAAACCCATCCGGTGAAACCCGGATCGGAAAGGGCAAGGACCGAGGACAATCCGGGCGCATAAATCGCCGACAAGATCAGCGCTGCGCACAGCGCCAACGCCGCCCAAATAAATGGATTGCGCGTCACCTCGTTCAACAGCAGTTTGGACCCTCGAGCCCGCATGTTGAACACATGCCAAAGTTGGCCGAAAGCCAAGGTGAGGAAGGCGACCGATATTGCAGTATCTTCGCTCATATCGAGCCAGAAAAGAGACACCGTGAATGAAGCAAGCGTCGCGATCGTAATCATTGCCGCGTAAGCGCCGATCAACCACCAGTGCTGCGCATCTACAATCGGTTCCCCCGGGTTTCTTGGCGGGTGGCGCATGATATCGGGCTCGCCTTCACCGACGCCGAGCGCAAAGGCGGGAAACACATCGGTTACCAGGTTGAGATAGAGGATGTGTAGCGGCAAGAGTGGCAAGGGGAGGCCCCCCAAGGTCGCGACACCGATAATCAAAATTTCGCTCAGATTGCATGACATCAGATAGATGACGAACTTGCGGATATTGCCGAAAATGACTCGGCCTTGCTCCATAGCCGCGACGATCGACGGAAACGAATCGTCGCGCAGCACCATGTCTGCGGCCTCGCGAGCGACCTGCGTCCCCCGCTGACCCATGGCGATGCCGATATCCGCCTTCTTGAGCGCCGGCGCGTCGTTGACGCCGTCTCCGGTCATCGCGACGACGGCGCCACTCGATTGATAAAGTGAGACAAGATCGAGCTTTGTCTTAGGGCTGATGCGCGCAAATATTGTGGCATCCATGACGCGTTGGCGGTTCTCTTCGGACAATTCGTCGAGGTTCCCAAGGTCATCGGCCTGGATGGCGCGGGCGTCGGCGCCGTTGATAAGGCCCACGTCCCGTGCGATCTTGCTTGCCGTCTCCGTATGGTCGCCCGTCAACATAACGACGCGCACGCCCGCCTTCCGGCAGGCGGCGATGGCGTCCGGGACGTCGGACCTCGGTGGGTCGAGCAGCCCGACAAGGCCGAGCAAGGTAAGATCCTGATATGGCGTTTCTTGCTCGGAGCCCGCCTCCTTGGTGGCAAGCGCGAGCACGCGAAAGCCGTCGGCGGCCAAGTCTCGGCTGCGTCGTAGCCATTCCGCACGGCCGGCTTCATCGATGGATTCGACACTCTCCGAAGACAGGATTCGCGAACAATATCCGATGACGGCCTCGGGCGCGCCCTTGACCGCGACCAGAAATCCGCCAGATGCATGATGGATCGTGGCCATCATTTTCGTTTCCGTCGTGAAGGCCTCTTCTCGAAGTTCCGGTAATTCCCGCAGCAGGGCCGATCGTTCGAGACCGCCCTGCCGCCCGACGGCGAGCAGGGCGAGTTCCATCGGGTCGCCGACCCCTTCCGATCCGCTTTGTCCGCCGTTGTCGGAGAGGGATGCGTTGTTGCACAGCACGGCGACGCGCAGGGCGGCATGTAGCGGCTCGCATTTTCCGGGATCGACCGGTGCGCCCTCGATCTCGAAGACTGGTCCGTTAAGCGCCAGCCGCCCGGTTACACCGATGACGCCATCGGGCAGCACTAACCGCTCGACCGTCATGCGGTTTTCGGTGAGCGTCCCGGTCTTATCGGTCATGACAACGGTCGTCGCCCCCAATGTTTCGACCGCGGAGAGCCGTTCGATCAGGGCGTTGCGGCGCGCCATGCGCCACATGCCGCGCGCCAGCGCCACCGTCGCCACGATTGGCAGGCCTTCGGGTATGGCGGCGACGGCCAGAGCGACCGTGGTCTGAACCATCGTCAGGAGCGGTCGCCCGGTGTAAACGCCGACTGCCGCTATCAGCACCGTCAACGCGAGTGTGACCCAGACAAGCTGGCCGCCCAGCCGATCCAGTCTTTTCTCCAAGGGAGACAGTGCGGCTTCCGCGGCTTGCGCCATTTCGGATATCCGACCGAGTTCGGTCGCCATGCCCGTCGCGACAACGGTTCCCGCGCCGGAGCCTCCTGTAACGGCGGTGCCTTTGAATGCCATGTTCGTCCAATCGGCGACGACGGTCTCCGGCTCCAGCGGCTCGATGGTCTTGGCAACGGGAACGGATTCGCCGGTCAGCGTCGACTCGTCGCATTGGAGGTTTGCCGCTTCAAGCAGGCGTAGGTCGGCGGCCACGATATCGCCCCCCTCGAGGAGCACGACGTCACCCGGCACCAGCTCTTCCGCCGGAATTTCCATGACCGCGCCGCCCCGCCGCACTTTTACCTTTACCAGGGTGAGACGGCGAAGCCCCTCCATGGAGCGAACCGCTTTTATTTCCGTAGCGAAGCCGATCGCGGAGTTGATTGCCAGGACGGCCAAGATCGCGACGGCCTCGGTCACGTTGCGAAAATAAAAAGACAGCCCGGCGGCCGCGGCAAGCAACCACACAATTACGCCGTTGAATTGCTCAACGAGGATGCGCCAGACACTCTCGCGTTTGGCTTGACGCAGCTGGTTTCGACCGTATTGCCGCCGGCGCTGTCTGACCGCACTGGCGCTCAATCCGATCTCCGGGTCGACCTCCAATTTTTTCAGAACGGCTTCCCGGGATGAGCAATGGGCCTCTATCATGCCTTTGAGATTTTCGATTTTGCGGGCGGAGCAATCCACACGCGCAGCGCCCGCGCCCACAAAATTCGGCTTCCGCAGTAGCGTCGACACAGCAGAATGATCACGCACACTGGCAGCACCACGTGGAAAATCGAAGGTGTCCGAAGTTAAAACGGCCGTCCCGGTTCAAGTCGGATCGCATTGACACTGCTCTCAACGCCGCTCGACGCGAAAAGTTAGGTCGCCGAGCCGAAGCCGCGCGCCGGGAGCAAGCCGCGCTGGACCGTCGTTCGGATCCACGGGCCGTTCATCGACAGCCGTTCCGGACCCAGAATTCAGGTCTGTGACACCAAGGTCATCTTCCAATGGAACCAACTGCGCATGTTGCTTGGCGACCCCATCGGCGGCCAAGCAGTGGTCGCAAGAGGGGTCACAGCCGATTACAAAACCCTTCGGCCCCCGGCGCAGGTCATCTTGCGAAATAACAATATCAATAGGACCGCCCGCTGCATCCTCGCAGTGCAACCGCCAATCGCCTCGCCGTTTCCCGTGGTGCCATGGCAGCTGGAGAAGCATATGACCAAGCGAGCGAGCGCCATTGCGGGCGGCCGAGCCGCCGAGGACGACGATGTGGACCACGTGCCGCGGCCAGTATCTGTGGAGGAGCAGGACAAGCGCGAAGACAATTGCAACTGCGGCCAGGGCATACCAATAAAAATTCGCTGAGGCCACACCGAGAATGATCCGGCACACCCTATGGTCACCATCGTAGGGAATTTTCAGGGCCTTGAGTTTATCGACCAATACCGAGACGTGTGAGGCGAAGAAAACACCCTGGATCACATCGTAAACGACGGGCATGCCGCTTGGCGTGATCAACATCGCCATCTCACGTTGGGTGTTCACACCGACAATCTGACCGCAGGGATTGACGATCGGTCCGCCACTGTTGCCGGGATTGGTGGCGGCCGAATGCTGAATCAGCTGTATCTGGGGACCGTCCTTGGTCCAGGCACCCACGAAAATTCGGTTCGCTACGCCGGCGGTGAAGCTTGTACCGCTGTCGGCGTTGAGCCGTTCTCCCGCACCCGGATATCCGATGGCGAACACCGTCGTTCCCTTAGAAAGCGTGTCGGTGCCGGATTCGCTCAAGACGGCAGGTGGCCGGTCGAGGTTCTCCACTTTCAGCACCGCCAAATCCTCGTCGGGATAGGCCTGAACTATGGTCGCGGTTCGGCGCGGCATCTGTGTCGCGCCGCTCTCCGTCACAAAGAGGCCCCAGCCCTCGTCGACATGCGGCTGGACAACATGGTAGATGGTCACGATATGTCCTTGTTTGCTGACGACAAAGCCACTGGCGCTTATGATGCCCGTCGGCCCTTCGACGATGACGCGGACCATGCTTGGCTCGACCATTTTTGCGACCGTTGTCGGCTCGATCGCGGCGCTCGGTGTCACCACAAGCAGGTTCGCGGCTGCCGCAGCGAGGATTAAGGTACGGAGTGCCATGCCTCAGATCATATGACAAGGATACGGCGCGCGCACTAGATGCCAATAATTTAGCGGCTGTTGGCGTTTAGGGCGTATCGACAGTTGATCTCCCGCGATGCTCTCAAGCACGTAAGTCCGGCGGACCGAAAAGTTTGACCCAGGTCAACGAGACCGGCTCCTAATATCGTTAGAAAGAAAACCTGATTCGAACGTTGCGGTTGGTGCGTTGTGCCGGCGTTGTGCGGCGAAGAATGTGTGAATCTATGAGGTGCTTCCGTCACGAATTTGAACCGAACGCCGGAGTCCAATATCGTGAATGTGGCCGAATCCGAAGGGCGTGATTTTGAAACGAAATCGAACGGCGAGCACAGTACCGATACCGCCCTGGAACGTCTGACCGGAGAGGAAATCCTTTCAGTCGTACGGGGCCTCGTTCTCGATCTACATCCACGTCGCGGCCGGTCGATCAGGGTCGATTTGCAATGCACGCTCGAAGGCGACCTCGGGATAGATAGCCTCGGGCGGGCGGAACTGCTTCAACGCTTGGAGCGCGAGTTTAGAGTTCACCTTGCAGAAGACCTGTTGAGCCGTGCGGATACACCGGGAGACCTTCTTGCCGCAGTCCGGCAAGCGCATCTTGGGGAAACGGTTACGTCCCGATTGCCAATCGAGCCCCCCATACCCCGGGAAGCCGAGGCCGAGCCCGCAGCGGCTGCGACGTTGATAGACGTGCTAGACTGGCATGTCGCGGCCCACCCGGACAGACCACATATCCGGCTTTCCGAAACGTCCGAGCGAGCACGAACAATTACCTATGCGGAATTGTCCGTTAACGCCCGCCAGGTGGCCGCTGGACTATTGCATCTCGGCTTGGAGCCGGGCGATAGGGTCGCGATCATGTTGCCAACCGGCGAAGATTTCTTTCTTGCCTTCTTCGGAGCGCTGTACGCGGGCGCCGTACCTGTCCCTCTTTATCCGCCCGCCCGTGTCTCCCGTATCGAGGAGCATTTGCGGTGTCAGGTCGGTATCCTTGCGAATGCGGGCGCGTCCGTGCTGGTGACGATGCAGGCGGGTCTGCGGTTGGCTGCCCTCCTGAAGTCGCAAACCGATGCGCTAAAACACGTTGAGACAGTAAAACGCCTCCATTCTGAAGAGACGCCCGGTGTGCCACCGATTGGCCACAAGGACCTTGCCATGCTGCAATATACCTCCGGCAGCACGGGCGACCCAAAGGGCGTGATGCTGAGCCACGAAAACATACTGGCGAACATTCGTGCCATGGGTGCGGCAATGAATGTCGACGGGTCCGATGTCTTCGTGAGTTGGCTGCCGCTGTATCATGATATGGGATTGATCGGCGCTTGGTTAGGCAGTCTATATTTTGGCGTGCCCGTGGCCATCATGTCGCCGATGCAATTTATCCTGCGCCCCGAATCTTGGTTATGGTCGATTCATCGAAATCGCGGCACGATTTCGGCGGCTCCTAATTTCGCCTTCGAACTCTGCCTTCAGAAGATCGATGACAGCCAAATCGAAGGGTTGGACCTTTCTTCGCTTCGTGTGGTCATCGATGGGGCGGAGTCCGTTAGCGCCTCGACGGTTCGCCGATTCACGACGCGATTCGCCGACTACGGTCTGCGCGCGGAGGCGATTGCGCCGAGTTATGGCCTCGCCGAAAACACCGTCGGCTTGACATGCTCTCCGCCTGGCAGGGGCGTCGCTGTCGACCGGGTTCGGCGGGATACTTTCACCAAACGCGGCCATGCCGATCCCGCATTGCCGACCGACGAGCAAGCAATAGAATTCGTCGCTTGCGGTCAGCCGATTCCAAACCATCAGGTTCGTATCGTCGATGCGTCGGGCCGCGAGGCACCCGAACGGATGGAGGGCCGGCTCCAATTCTGCGGGCCATCGGCGACACGCGGTTACTTCGACAACCCGGCGCAGACGGCTACGCTATTCGACGGCGAATGGCTTAACAGCGGTGATCTGGCTTATATCGCGAAAGGCGATGTCTATATCACCGGTCGAAGCAAGGACGTCATTATTCGCGCAGGCCGCAACATATACCCGCAGGAAATCGAGGAGGCGATCGGCGACATCCCAGGCATTCGCAAGAATTGCGTCGCCGTCTTCGGAACAATCGACCGTGCGTCTGGAACGGAACGGATCGTCATAGTCGCGGAATCGGAACAGGCAGATAGCGAAGCGCAAGAAGGGCTGAGGCGAAAAATCAGCGACGTCGCGACCGATCTGCTTGAGACGCCGCCCGACGACATTTTCCTCGGTGCCGCGGATACGGTGCCCAAGACGGCAAGCGGCAAAATTCGCCGCACCAGCGCACGCGAACTTTATGAGGCCGGCCGTCTCGGCGCCGAGGATCAGCCGCTCTGGCTGCAGCTCATGCATTTGGGGCTTGCCGGTTATTGGGCCCGGCTGCGCCGCGCCGTGCGAGTCCTCGGCGCCAGTCTGTATGCGGTCTATTGGTGGATCGTTCTGATATCCGTTGGTGGTGTTTGCTGGCTGATCGTTGTCCTTCTGCCGGTTCGCCGGTGGCGATGGAGTGTTATTCACCGCTGCGCAAGGTTCGTGCTGCGGTTGACGGCAATGCCGGTGGAAGTTCGAGGGCAGGAAAACATTGTCGAGGACAGTTGCGTGTTGGTCGCGAACCATTCCAGCTATTTGGACGGATTAGTGCTTGCCGCGGCGTTACCCGGTAATATCGTCATCGTCGCGAAGAAGGAACTTGCACCGCAGTTCGTTGCGGGAACGTTTCTACGCCGTATCGATACGCTATTTGTCGACCGCCGCGATCCGGAGGCCGGCGTGGCGGAGACCGAAGCCGCGGGACGGCGCGCCGGCGGACGACAACGTTTAGTGTTCTTTCCGGAAGGGACCTTCACGCGCGTGCCCGGGCTGTTACCGTTTCACTTGGGGGCGTTCGCTGTCGCAACCCAGGCGGCGGTGCCGGTCGTGCCGGTCGCAATCCGCGGCACGCGGTCCGTTCTGCGCAACGGCCAGTGGCTTCCACGCCGTGGCAAAATTTCCATGGAAATTGGTGAGGCGTTGTTGCCGGAAAAAGCGGATTTCACCGCTGCGGTGAAGCTGCGTGATCATGCCCGGGCTTTCATCCTCGAGCATTGCGGCGAGCCGGATCGAGGTTAGAAGCGTTGCTTACGCCACGTGCTCAACGCTGCCATTCCCCGGCGTTCGATTGGGCCAGCCGCGATAATGCGAGATCGAGATACAGGCCCTCGGTCGGCGTTGTCAGAGCAATTCGACTTGAGCGGGGCAAGGGTCGTCCGTAGCTTCGGCGGATGAAAAATCCCTTCCGCCGTTTCTACAGTTCACCCTAGATCGTCCGCCTCACGGTGATGATGTACATCCGGTATCCTCTGTCGCTGCGCCAGATCGAGGACCTACTGTTCGAATGTTGCATCGCCATTTGCCACGAGACGGTGCGGTTCTGTTGGAACCGATTCGGTCCGATATTCGCAGCGGAAATCAGAAAGCGCCGCGCAAACAGGCCGGACACATGACAGCACCCGACCAATGTGCATCAACGTTACAAAAACTCTTGCCAACAAGGAGCCGTCCACATGTGTCATCGACACCCGCTTACCTTGCGTCGCCGGCAATGGCTGTTCCTTCCGCCGCAATGCGGTCCTCCGGGTGTTGCCATTGGGGCGTCGTATCTCGAGCGCTTCTGGTGTCTCCGCGGTCGGCCCGCATAGCTTCCGCCTGCCATCTATCGTCGTCGGACCAGCGGCGGCCGAGGTCGATGACGACGCCTGGTTTTTGGATCGTCTCCAATGCGCCGAGGCCGGATCGAACGATTTCGTATTGATCTTCGGGATCGAAGGCGAGGCCGGACGTATGGCCGAGGGGATAGTCGACGAACACCGCGCGCGGTGGATTGCCGGCGGTTGTAATGTCATAGGCGCTGGTGAGGGAGATCGTCGGTGTACCGGCGGATTCGAGATGGCGGGCGATCAGACACACGGTCTGATGGCATACCGGTCACATGGGTATGAGCAAGACCGCGTCGACCGCCTGTGCTTCGAATTGTGCTGCCAGGTCCGGGATCAGTTCCTCACGCACCCGGCGCTGGGAATAGATGCCACCCATGCAGGACAAGGCTTCGTCTGCCACCGTGCCGACAAATCCTTCATTTTCGAGACGCTTCAAGGCCGCCAACGGTAAGATGCAATCCGGATCCTGCCGCGGATCTTCCAGATACTGCTCTGTGATGTGTGAGAACCGGATGTCCTGTTTCGGCGTCGTCTTCGGGATCGCCCGGACGCTGATGTCGTCCTTGTAGTGGAACGCCGTCTGGCCGAGCGCATAGGCGCCGGACGTTGTCAGGACGCCTATGCGCGCTTCCGACACCGGTTTCGTCATTGGGGCGAAAGCCGGCGGTTCCTCGGCGTAGACCCACCGGTAGGGTGCGTAGCCGAGCTTTGTGTAACGTGCGGTGATCGCGTCGATATATCGGACGGGCACGGGCAATTCTCCTTTTTCGACCGCATTCAATCGTAGCCGGCAATCCTCAGGCGGATCCTATTCCCGAGTAAGATTTTGGGCGAGCAACAGATTGACCGCAACCGGTGATCGTGTGAGGGCCTGCTCATGATGGATCCGCCGAGTGCGCAACGCTGGATTTCGCGCACCCGCCGAATTTTCGTTCATAGGGATGATCGAGAACGTTTGTTGTGGCTAATAGCGGAAGTCGAGTGGGGTCGCCGGAATGTCCGCAGTTGGGTGAAATGCGGATACCGGCTAATGCTCCTCGGATGTCAGCTTCTAGCCATAAGCGACATTTCACTAAGCGCCCGAAGAACCACAGAGCGCCTTATAATGCTATGTGTGTAGGACTGAGCAACTCGATAGGCTTGCGATATGGCAAATTTCTATCAACCGGACCTTGGCGCAAATTCCGATGATCCTTTTGCGCGTGATGCGGATGGGAAACTGATCCGGCGTAGCTATTGGCTCGACATGCCCGATCCATCAGTGGTCCTTGCTATGACACAAGGTATCGGTGCCCCCATCAGCAACGAACATAAGCGACTTCACTTGAAGGATATTGGCCGGGAACATCTCATCGAGCAGGTTTGTATACAGGAAGTGCTTCCGCCGGAGAGTAGTTGAACAGACAAGGTTTATGAGAGGTCGGCTTCTGGGGGGTAAAGCGAACACAATCCGCACGGTCCGGTAACTTCGCTTCGTAGCCAGATGGGACAATTATTTCCGATGCTGCCAACGTCTTGATCAGCGTCGGAAGCCGGCAACCGCTATAGATCTGCCATCGGTTATTGTTGGCCTCGACTTGCACGCGGCCTTCAAAGCGCGTTGTAGCCGCCGTCCACCAACAGGTCGGCCCCCGTCATGAAAGAGGACTCTTCGCTCGCCAAGAACAAAGCTGCGACGGCGATCTCCTCCTCGCGGCCGAGCCGTTGCAACAGTGTCAGCTTGCCGAGGAGTTCCACGGCTTTTTCGGGGTCGCCATAGCGCCAGCGGATGCGTTCGGTCTCAATGGGCCCTGGTGACAGGCTGTTCACGCGGATGCTTTGTTCCGCGTGGTCGATGGCCATGACTTTGGCGAGTTGGATGAGGCCGGCCTTGGCGACGCCGTACCAGCTCCGGTGCTTCTTGCCGACGTGGCCGAGCTGCGAGGCGACATGAATGATGCTGCCACCGCCCCCGGCCGCCATCGCGGGGACAGCGTGCTTGCTGACGAGGAACGCGCCCGTAAGGTTGACCTCAAGCGAGCGTTTCCAGTCCGCTTCGGGGATTTCGGCCACACTGCCGTCGGCGATGAAAGTGGCGGCGTTGTTCACGAGAATGTCGAGCCGGCCGAACCGCGTTTTGGCGAGTTCGACCATGGCGGCCGCGTCGGCCGCCTCGGATACATCGGCACCCAAGGCCGCGGCCCTGCCGCCGGCCCCGGTGATCAGCAGTTCGGTCTCCTCGACCTCATCCTTCTTGATGTCCGCTGCGACGACGGCGGCGCCTTCGGCCGCGAACCGGCGAGCGATGGCGCGTCCGATGCCTCCCGCCGCCCCTGTGACAACGGCGACCTTGTCGGCGAGACGGCCGCCGGGGACGACACCTGATCCGCTCACGGCGTCCGGTCCTCTTCGTGCCAGGTCAGCTGCTCGTTATAGGAGGCGCGGTACGAGCGGTAGATCTTGGCGTGGTTGGCAGCGTCAACTGTATCATCGCCGGTTGGCGGATACTCCAGCTCGAAGTTCCCGTAACGGTCCTCGCCCCGCACCAGCATCGCCGAGACGGAGTGTGTCCCAATATGGCGGACACGGGTCGGAATGTAACTTATACCCAGCCCGATCCGGCGATCGCCACTGTTGTTCGCCGACGAGCTATGGATGCACAGCGTGTTGTGCAGAGAAAACTCACCTGTGGCGAGCGCCGCAAAGGTGGCGTCGGTGTCGTCGAACGGCTCGATGACGCACTGGCCGCCGCCGTTGATGCTGTTGGGATCCGCCCGGGGACGATGGCGCATCGGCCGGGCTGCGCCCTTGCCCAGGACGAACCGCATACAACCGGCTTCGACAGACGCCTCGGACAAGGCGACCCAGGCGGTGACATGCTCATGGGGCCGCAACCCGAAGAATGTCCAGTCCTGATGCCACAACGTAACCGCCTCGCTATGCGGTTCCTTGACGAAGAAGGTCGCCATCCAGACCAGGATGTCCGGCCCGATCACTTGTTGGACAACGTCTAGGATTGCTGGTTCACGCACCAAGCGGTTGGCCCAAGGGAAGCGAACATGCGGCTTGAAGCGTTCGTCCATGGCCGAGATCGATTGCCCGGCTTGGCTCTCGAATGCCTCGAGCGCGGCGCGATATTCACGCGCTGCCGGCGCACCGATCCCAGGCAAGGGGTACAGGAAACCATCCCGCCGGTACGCGGTGACTGCCTCCGCACTGAGCATCTGCATGGGAATTCCTCCGCGATGAGCAACGCCGGCCGCGGCGCGGCCTACATCTTAATCGTATTGCCATGAACAATGTAACGCGGCGCCAACACCGAACAAAGTTCAATGCACAACGTGACGTGCGATTTCGGGCGGGGCTGCACGACGCCGATCCTGGTCATGCCGGACGACACGCAGCCGCATCCCTATGCCGTGGCGTCAGATGCCGCGCGCCCGCGCCACCGGGAACGTAAGGTTCATTTTGGTCGGTCATTTTGACGGGCGCACCGGGTCCGGCCTACAGTACGGCCAATATCTTATTCATTCCCCCCGCCGCCTGCCCGCGGGAGCAATCGCATTCAGGAGTACGCCGCATGCCACGCAAAATTCCGGACGACGAAATGAAGGTGCGGGTTGATTTGGCCGCCTGTTACCGCTTGATCGATCATTACGGCATGTCGGACCTATTGGGGACTCATATTTCCGCGCGCGTGCCGGGCACGGATGACGAGTTTTTCCTAAATCCCTACGGCGTCTATTTCGAGGAAATGACCGCCTCGGCATTGCTGCGCGTAAATATGGACGGCGAGGTGCTCGACGAAAGTAACTATTCGGTCAACCCGGCCGGCTTCACAATTCACAGTGCCATTCTCAGTGGCCGGCCCGACGTCAATTGCGCGCTGCACACGCACACCGTGGCCGGCATGGCGGTGTCGGCGATGGAGGAAGGGCTGCTACCGCTGACCCAAACGTCCATGCAGTTCTACAAGCGTCTGTCCTACCACGATTACGAAGGCGGCGCGTCCCGCGAGGGCGCGGAAGAGGAATGCGCCCGGCTGCAAGAAGATCTCGGTCCAAAAAACATGTCTATGGTCCTGCGCAATCACGGCTTGCTGACCTGCGGCACGACGATTGCCGACGCGTTCCGTCGCATGAAAAAACTGGAGCATGCTTGCGAGGTGCAAATGCATGCCATGGCCATGCGCGGCGAAGGTCAGACCTTGAAATTGATCGATGAGGACGTGCGCGAGGAAATCTATCAGGTTTATGAAAAACGCGGTGCCGAACAAGGCGACATGGGCTGGCCCGGCCACCTCCGCCGTCTCGACCGCGAGGATACGTCCTACCGGCATTAGGCCGCGGCACGCCGCCTCGTTTGAAATAGAGGACGATTTGGCCACCCTTCTCGAATTTCGATCGGTGCCGGCGGTACTACGGCAATACTGGGTCACCACATGATCGTATTCGGAACGCTGATCGGAAACAGCCTTCCGGTACAGAATCAGGATTTTTCCATTTCTATCCGGGCTTCGAGTTCCGCCAACGGCGGGAACCGCGTTACGCCCGTCAGGGCAAATCGAACAGTGTGAGGGATAGACATGCTCGTGGATATGGAAACCCGGCTGGGGATGCGGATCGGAACCTTTGTGCCGGCGGCGGGGGCGCTCGCCTTCCGGTTTCCCGAAACATCTGGCGGGGTTGAGCCGATGGTGCAGGCCTTCATCGGCGGCGTCACCGACCGCGATTCCCGCGCGCCTTCCACCAGGCATCCGAATCGCGGTGTGATCTTGATTGAAGCGCCCTATGCCGAAATGGCGGTGCTGCCGCGAAGTCTGTGGTCGTCCTGCCCGACGCCACCGGCGCATGAATGGGTGCTGGAGCAGATTCGCCCCGGCGACCGGCCCTCGCCAGACGAGGCCGGTGGTCTTTGCATCTCGTCGATGGAAGTGGACCCGGTGATAGAGGACGAATTCAACGAGTGGTACAACGAAGAACATATGCCACTGATGGACGCCGTGCCCGGCATGTTGTCGGCGCGCCGCTTCCACGCGACCAGCGGCCTGCCGCGATATGTGGCGGTTTACCACCTGGAATCTCCCGAGGTGTATAAGCACCGCAGCTGGTACAAGGCGAACCAGACACCGTGGCTCCGCCGCATCCACCGACACCGGCTGCGCACCTTGCACATGATCCTGGAGCGGGTCGAACTACCGAAATAATGCGCGCCCGCGATTGCTCCGGCACCGCCGTGGGCCCCACTTGCGCATCTGGGCGCTCTGCAAGAGCAACGTGCGGGAACGCGAACGCATGGGAGCCTGAACGCCGTCAGCCGTGACGCGCGGCGATGAATGTGGCGGTCGCCTCGGCGCAGACATCCGCCTGTGTTGCGGCGGCGTGATAGCCCGACCCTTCCACTGTCACGAGTTGCGAGTCCGAAATCTGTTTCTGCCAGGCGATGACACTGTCGATGGGCCGACGCGGACTGTCCGAGGAGATCACCAAAGTCGGGCATTTTATCTGCGGCAGGTCGCCGCGAACGTCGATGCTGGAAACGTACCGGAGAAAGCCCAGCATGGATGAGCGTGGCGTGGCCGCCATCATGTCGATCCACCAGTCCTTCGCCGCCCGGCTCATCCCCTCGAGCCGCGCATCCATCGTCGCCCTTGCCCAGGCGGCTACGTCCTCGTGCTCGACCTGGTCGAGCCAGTCCGGCTGGGTCGGACCGATCATCGGCGTGCCCACCAGGGTCAGCGAGCGAACCAACTCCGGCCGGGTACTGGTTGCCCGCACGGCTACCGGCCCTGCCACTTTCGCCGCGACGAGATGAACGCCCGCCGGCGCGAGTCGCTCGATAACCGCGGCAAGATCGCCCGCGAGCGTATCGACGCTCCAGGGGAAATCCTCCTCCATCGGCGTCGATTTGCCGAAGCCTCTCTGGTCGATGCGGATGACCCGCCAGCGCCGCGCTAGATGCGGCACCCAGGCCCGCCAGGCCTCGGCGGATTCGGCAAGGCCGTGAACCAGCAGGACCGTTTCCGGTTCTGTCCAAGGATCGGTGAAATCATCGATCACGTAGTTGATTTCAGCAGCGGGCGTGACGGCTAGAGTCGGCATTGGACAGCTCCATTTATGGATGAGTAGAAAACTCAGCACCGGACTGTATTCACCGCCGGTCCGCGGGTCATGCCGTCGTTCCTCCGTCCACCGCCAGCGACGCCCCGGTAATATAAGAGGCCTCGTCGGAGATCAGGAACAGGGCCGCGTTGGCGATTTCCTCGGGTTGGGCCTTGCGGCCGATGGTGATCCCGGGCCCTCTGGCGCGGATCAGTTCCTCGACATCCTGGCCCTGCGTGCCTTCCTGGTCCGGTCGCGCGGTGAAGGTCCGCAGCATCGGCGTATCGGTCGTGCCCGGGCATACTACATTCACGCGGATGTTTTCGCCGCCCAGCCGCTTGGCCAGCGCCTTGGCGAAACCGACCACGCCGAATTTGGCCATCGAATAAATCGGGCTCTTCAGCGACCCGCGGATGCCGGACGTCGAGGCCGTATAGAGCAGGCTCCCGCCGCCGCGCGCGCGCAGCAGGGGAATGGCGGAGTCGGTAGCCACCACCAGTGTCCGCAGGTTCAGAATGATCGCGAGATCGAAATCGGCCATGTCGACGCCTTCGACTTTGGCCGGGCCCGGATGGCCAACATGGTTCCAGATGAAATCCAGCCCGCCGAATTCGTCCGCGGTTTCCTCGATCATGCCCCGGCTGTCGCTGTCCTTGGTCAGGTCGGCGACGATCCCTTTCGCGCGCCCGCCATTGTCGGTGATCTCGCGCACCACCCGCTCGACCGCGGGCGCATCTATATCCACCACGCCCACCATTGCGCCTTCCTTCGCGAAGCGCAGCGCGCCCGCGCGTCCCATTCCCGACCCGGCGGCCGTGACGATGCCGATTTTTCCTTCCAGTCGCATCTGCCGTCTCCCTGTTGACTGGCAAAATACTCGCTCTTGCCCGCGCCGGTATCAACCTTGGCGGCGGGTCGGGTTAAGAGAATGGATGCGCACCGACGCGGCGATTGGTAGCCTTGCCGGAACCATGAATAATAATTCGACGTAAACAGGTTGGAGTCCGGGCGATTATGAGCACAGTAAGTGAATCTCCCGTCGCGATGCGCCTTGCACGGATGGCGTATTCGGCCGCCCAGAAAGAGGAAACCGACGATCAGGATCTCCATGCGGTCGAGAGGATCCTCCTCGATACGCTCGCCTGCGCGATGGCCGCGGTGGATGCGCCGCCGGTAAGGGCCACGCGAAAATGGGCACAACAGATCGGCGGCGGACCGAAGGCCCATATCCTGGGGACGGGGGAAACGAGTTCGGTCCTCGGCGCGGCGCTCTGCAATAGCACGATGGCGCGTCATGTCGATATGAACGACTGCGACTGGGCCCGCGATCCCGCCCATCCGAGTGACAATATTGGCGCATGCCTTGCGGTCGCCGACGTGACGAATGCGACGGCCGCGGAAGTGATCAGGGCGATCCTCATCGCCTATGAAGTGCAGATGCGGACGACCGAGCTCACCAAGGTCTCGTTTTTCAAGACCTCTGGCTGGGATCATACGACCTTCGTTACACTGGCCAGTGCGGCGGCCACCGGGGTGCTGCTGCGTCTCGATCCGGAACCGCTTGCCCATGCGCTGGCCATCGGCGCGAGTTATCCGGTGCCCGGCCAGGTCCGCGTGGGCCAGATTTCCATGATGAAGGCGGCGAGCGCCGGACTTGCCGTCACGCGCGGCATCGAAGCGGCCTATCTTGCGGCGAGCGGCGTCACGGGCCCGCTCGACATCTTCGAGGGCCAGCGGGGTCTTTCCCGGCTTGTTCTCGGCGAATGCGACTGGGATGTCCTCACCGCGCCGGTCGAGGCGTGGCGGCTGCCCCGTACCTGCCTCAAGCAGTATCCCGCCGCCTACGTGATCCACAGCGCAATCGACGCGGCCCTGGCGCTGCGCCGCGACGTATCCGCTGAAAACATAAGTGCCGTCGAGGTTGCCGCCTTCGGCTGGCTGATCGAGGACATGGTGCACGGGATGGGCGGCGTGTCCCGCTACGAGATCAACGCGCGCGAGACGGCAGACCACAGCCTGCCCTACTGTGTGGCGGTCTCACTGGTCGACGGCGAATACAATCTCCGCCAGCTCGATGCGCGGCGCTGGGAAGACCCGGACGTAAAGGCGATGCTGGAAAAGGTGACATGCGTGCACGATCCGGCGATGGATGCGGGTTTCCCCGGCAATCGTCCGACCCGCATCAGCGTGACGTTACGGGACGGCACGGTCCTGAGCGAAGAAGCGCCCTTCCCGAAGGGCGACCCCCGCAACCCGATGACCGACGAGGACATTGCCCGAAAGTTCCGGAACCTTTCGGGTGCGGTTCTTTCCCCGGCCTGCCAGCAGCGGCTTATCGATCTGACGCTGGATTTTCGCAATCGTACTCTGGCGGAACTGTTCGAGGCCAGCACGCCGGATGGGTCTTCGGCGCCGACATGAACAGGCCCGGTACGGACAGTGTCATCCTTGGTGCGCGCTGCAATACGAAGTTAATCGACGTGAATGACAGCCTTTCCGGCAATCTCTCGATTGAATAGCCGTTCCGCCTGCATCCCGAGTTCAGCGAGGCCGCCCTCCGCGTTGATCGTAACGTGGAGTCGGCCGGCGGCGATGAGGTCGGCGAGCACGCCCAGCCCGTCCGTGGCCGACCGCCGGCCGAACTCAGTAAATAGATAGAGCCCGTAATAACGCGCCCGGCCAATTCGGAAGAAATCGCCCACGTCGATGGTCGCCTGTTCGCCAGCGGACACGCCGAAGTTCACGACGACACCGCCTTTAGCGACTAGGTGCATGCAGTCCGCGAGAACCTGGCCACCGACCGAGTCGAGAATGCAGTGATAGGGCCCATACGCTCCCGCCTCGGTCGCTCGATCACCGACAACGACCTGATCGGCGCCCGCCTGCAGAATCAGGTTCCGGTGTTCTTCGCGTCGAATCAACGCGACGACCGTGGCGCCGGACAGTCTCGCAAGCTGTATTCCAAACAGGCCGACGCCGCCGGACGCGCCGGTGACCAGAACCCGACGGCCAAGGAGCTGGCCACCCTGTTCCAACGCGTAGAGCGCCGTCAGACCCGCGACTGGAAGCGCCGCCGCCAGCGCGAATGTGACGCCGTCGGGCAGCACCGCCATCTGCCTCGTCTCCACCGCTGCGCGATCGGCCCAGGATCCGGACCGTACAAGGCCGACGATTCGGCTGCCGGCTGGCGGACCCGAGCCGTCGGCGGCGGGTTCAAGAACGGTTCCTGCAAGGTCCCAACCGAGATGCGTTCCGGGTTCGCTGCGCCGCGCCCGCCTGACTTCGCCCAGATTGAGCGAAACCGCCTTCACCTGGACGAGGGCCTGGTTGGATAGGGGGACAGGATCCGGGGCCTCGCTTATTGCGAGATGGCCGGATGATTCCGGATCAACCAGCACTGCGCGCATGTTTCCAATCTTCCTGGTTCTATTTCCAACATCGACCCGAGCGACCGATGAACAGATATCTCGCTGCATTCGGCCGGGGTGGTGGCGCCGCCTAACTTGGTATCAACCCGCCGTCGACGTTGTAGGCCTGGCCCGTGATGTTGCGGGCGCCGGGCGACGCTAGGAAAACGGCCATCGCGGCAATATCCTCCGGCAGGTTGGCGCGGCCGATCGGGATCGGCTTGAGATGATTTTCCAGCGCTTCCTCGATGCTGACGCCCTGTTCCTGAGCCCGAACCTCCAGGTTCCGGTCGCTCAGCGGCGTCCGGGTGACACCGGGGCAGATGGCGTTCACGTTGATGTTGTGTGGGCCCAATTGCTGTGCGGCCGTCTTCGTCAATGCAATGACCGCGCCCTTGCTCGCCGCGTAGGCAGCGTTCGACGTGCCAACATAGCCGCGCCCGGCGATCGACGCGAGATTGATGATACGGCCGCTGCCCTGCTCGATCATCGTGCGCGCCGCGCGTTGCAGACAGAAGAACACGCCTTTTGCATTGACGCGATGAATGCGGTCCCAATCCTCCTCGGTGAGGTCCATGACATAGGCGCGGCGCGTGACGCCCGCGTTGTTCACGATGACGTCGAGGCGGCCGAATTCGCCGACGGCGGTCTCGACCATCGCGTCGATCTCGTCGACATTCCCGACATCTGTTTGCAGGGCTAGTGTTTTCGTCTGGAACTCTGCGGCTTCTTCCGCGCATTTTCGGGCGGCATCGCCGTCGATATCCGCCGACACGATCTGTGCGCCGGCTTCCGCCATGGCGAGGGTGATTGCCTTGCCAATTCCGGCGCCGGATCCTGTTACCAGGACAACCTTGTCTTTGAGAATCATCGCGTCCTCTCTGTAAAGCTCGACGCCGTATACTTGTTCTGGCAGGATTTTTTTTAAGATGACCAAGATCGACCTGAGTATCAACGACGAGAGCCGCGATGTCGATATCGACCCGTCGACCCCACTGATGGTGGTGTCTCAGGCTAATGTGAAGCAGTCTCCAAAATGCGGGGCGACGGCGTTTTTAGGCCGCCAGCTGACGCCACTCGGACAGCGCGGCTGAGTGGTTTTTCTTGAAGGTTTCGCGGGGACTGAGGTGACGGTCGAGGTTGAAGTGGTTGTGGATCGAGGCATGGGCCGAAGCGAACTTCTGAAGCGTCTTGATGTCTCGGAATTTCGACGTCGCCCCTTCTCGTCGCCGGAACGGCTGGTGTGAGTTTTCCGCCCGGTTATTGAGCCGACGCCCGCATTCCTGACGTTCTATATTTTCGATCACTTTCATCGCTGCGCCATATGAGCGAAGACGGTCTGTCACGATCGACCAAGGTCGGCCGTAGCGTTTCATCGTTCGTTTGAGAAACTTCAGCGCCGCCCTGCGATCCCGGCGTTTCGTGGCAAATACCTCGAGCACCTCGCCTTCGTGGAAAACGGCCCGCCAAAGATAGCGCATCTCGCCATTGATCCGCACGAACACCGCGTGCCGTATGATCAAAGGCGGAAAGCGATGTCGCTTGAAGGAAATTGGGGGCATTCGGCGACGGTAGCGACACCTGATCGACCCGGCTGGACATTAAACGAGTCAATACCTTCACGTCTTATTTGCACCATGCCGAAGCACGATCTTATTGATCGATATCCACTAGCCCCGCCAAGTTATCGCGGCGGAGCTTCTCTTTGAGAACCATTACCATCAACGCCAGTTGGGCCGTGTCCACGTTCGACCAACCGCTGGTCACGGTCCCATCACGCCATAGCACCGAAAGAGCCACGGCCTCGATCTGTTCCACGTTCTCCAGGCCGTCAGTAAAAATCTCGGCGGGTGTGGTCCCGTGCAGGCTCTCAACCGTGCCCATGGGTCCGCTCCTGCAGATGCTTGCTCGCCGATCCGACGACGCCTGCCGTAGAGGCCAACGGGAACGCCATCTTTACGATCCAATCGGGATATCCGATTGCATTCGGTTTCATTTCGATTCTCCTTTTAAGGCCACATCCGGCAGCATCCCGACAGTTAGCCGGTCATCAGGAGGATGTCCTTTTACAACCAATATTCTTATTTCCGGATCTATTGCCGAAATTGTAGCTACATACGTCTTGGAAAGTTCGGGTGCATGGAATTGACTGGCGCAACCACTGACAATCGGTAAAAACACCGGTGATAGTGCCCTGCGCCACGTTGCAAATTGTCGGAGGCTTCGGCGTCCCATATCACATTATGCATTTCACAAGGTCTATTTGCATTGAGGAAGATCACTTAAAAGGTCCGCTCCGGGTCATAATCGGGCTCGCTGCCGTTTCAACTTCATGTCCGCTGTTGGGGGAAGACCGGAAGTCGGTCAGGAGCGCCGGA
>JAOTYV010000294.1 GCA_029861675.1 Alphaproteobacteria bacterium | reverse complement strand
TCACGCCGGACCCGGCCCCGGCGACATAGGACACCGATGAAACTTCCGCGAGATCCCGCGGCAGATACGCCGCGCCCGACACCTCATGCGGGCTTTGCAGCGCCGCCGTCATCGCCGCGCCGGCGGCGCTGCGATCCATGCCGAGAACGAGCACCGTCCAGACCTTCTCCGCCATGGGCAGCACCTTGACCGTGATTTCGGTCAGCACGCCGAGCGTCCCCATGGCGCCGCACATCAGCTTGCTGAGGTCGTAGCCGGTGACGTTCTTGACCACCCGGCCGCCAGATTTGAAGAATTCGCCCCTTCCGCTCACCGCCTGAAACCCCAGCACGTGATCGCGCGCGCCGCCGGCCTTGATGCGCCGGGGCCCCGACAGATTGCACGCGACCATGCCGCCCAGCGTGCCGGCGCCCGGCGCGCCACCGAGCAGCGGCCCCAGATCGGGCGGCTCGAACGCAAGCTGCTGGCGCGATGCCGCAAGCAATTCCTCGATTTCCGCTACCGTCGTCCCCGGCCCGGCGGTCAGCACCAGTTCACCCGGTTCGTACAGGCTAACGCCGCTCAGCGCCGCAAGCTCCAATTGATGGTTCGCGTTGCCCGGCCGGCCGAAGCCGCGCTTGCTGCCGGCGCCGACGATTTCCAGCGGTTGCCGCTCGGCAGCAGCCCAGGCGACCAGTTCCCGAACCTGCTCGGCGGAGTCCGCCTTGAAACGCTCGGTCATGCATCGTTCTCCGCAGACGGCTGACAATCTTGAATTGAGCCGCGGAATATCATCCTCCTGCCTGCGCGAAGCCGAGGCTTCGCTTCGGCGAAGGCAGGCCGTCAGGCTCAGGATGAGGCAAGTTATTGAGATTATTCACCCTCACACTGAGCTTGACGAAGTGCGAGGGTGACTTCAGGCACATTGCTGCGATCCGCCTAGAAACGCGGGATATCGGGGAAGGCCATCTGGCCGCGATGGACATGCACGCGGCCGAGCTCGGCACAGCGATGCAATGTCGGGAAGACCTTGCCGGGGTTGAGCAGGCTATTGGGATCGAACGCGCATTTGACCCGCTGCTGCTGCTTCAAATCGTCCTCGGTGAACATCTCCGGCATGAGGTCGCGCTTCTCCACGCCGACCCCGTGCTCGCCGGTCAGCACGCCGCCGACTTCGACACAGAGTTTCAGAATTTCCGACCCGAATTCTTCGGCCTTCTCCAACTCGCCCGGCGCGTTGGCGTCGTACAGGATCAACGGATGCAGATTGCCGTCGCCCGCATGGAATACATTGGCGACGCGCAACCCGTATTGGGCGGACATCTCGCTCATCCGCCGCAACACGAGAGCAAGCTGGCCGCGCGGGATCGTCCCGTCCATGCAATAGTAATCGGGCGAGATCCGGCCGACCGCCGGGAACGCCGCCTTACGCCCGGCCCAGAATGCAACGCGCTCTTCCTCGTCCTGCGAAACCCGCACCGTCGTCGCCTGGTTCGCCCGGGCGATTTCCTCGACACGCTCGATCAGATAGTCGACCTCGCGCTCGGGGCCATCGAGCTCGATGATCAGCAGCGCCTCCACGTCGAGCGGATAGCCCGCGTGAACGAAGTCCTCGGCGGCATGAATCGCCGGCCGGTCCATCATCTCCATGCCGCCCGGGATGATACCGGCGTCGATGATGCCGGCGACGCAATCGCCCGCCGCCTCGCTCGACGGAAATCCAACGAGCACGGCCCGCGCGGTCTCGGGCATGCGCAGCAGGCGCACGGTCACCTCGGTCACCACGCCGAGCAGGCCTTCCGACCCGGTCAGCAGCCCCATCAAATCGTAGCCTTCCGCATCCAGATGCTTGCCGCCGATGCGCAGCACTTCGCCGTCGATCAACACGATTTCCAGGCCGAGCACGTTGTTCGTGGTCAATCCGTATTTCAGGCAATGCACGCCGCCGGAGTTCTCGGCGATATTGCCGCCGATCGTGCACGCGATCTGGCTCGACGGGTCGGGCGCGTAGTAGAAACCATCCTCGGCGACCGCGTCGCTGATCGCCAGATTGGTCACGCCGGGCTGCACGACGGCGCAGCGGTTGTCGAAATCGATGTCGAGGATCTGCTTGAATTTGCCGAGCCCGAGCAGGACGCCGTCCTGCAGCGGCAGCGCCCCGCCGGACAGCGACGTGCCGGCGCCGCGCGGCACCACCTTGATTTCATTCTCGTTGCAATAGCGCAGCACCTGGCTGACCTGCTCCGTGGTCTCCGGCAGAACGACGACCAGCGGCGATTGGCGATAGGCGGTCAGCCCATCGCTTTCATAGGGCCGGAGCTCGTCCTCGTCGACGATCACCCCTTCGCCGGGCACGATCGCCCGTAACGCGGCAGCGATCCCGTCGCGCCGCGCAATGATGCTCGAATCGGGTTCGGGCATCTTCATCGGAATTGTCTCCCATCAGCGTTCGACCCCAAGGACATACCACGTTTCCCGGGGCCGGAAAACGACAAGACGGGTGCGTCCACGGACCATCCCGACGGATGAGCCGACAAAATTCGATCGAATTTGAAAAATTCCGGACGCTCGGCGTCCGGCCGGGCTCAGCCTTGGCGAGCCTTGAAGCGCGGATTGGTCTTGTTGATCACATAGATCCGGCCACGGCGGCGCACGACACGGCAATCCTTGTGCCGCGTCTTCAAGGTTTTCAATGAGCTAGCAACTTTCATCTCGGCTCTCCCTGAAGCACATTTACCGCCCGCCCGAGCTTTCTCGGGCATCGGCGGCGGACCATATGGGCCGCGCACCGGATTGTCAATCCGTCAGGCGGCGGGACGGCGCAGGCGACCAGTCTGGCCCGATACCGGCCAATCGCCCTTGATTTCCATGCCAGCCGGCGGCGGGTCGCCTGCGGTTCAAAATCGCACCGAATGCGGGTATAGATGACTTCGATCTCCGGCGCCCAGCATAGTGATGCGCGTGATTACAGAACAATGTAATTATTATTAGAAATTCATACCCGATTCACGAATAAATCACAGAATTCTTTAAGAAACACCAAAAAATAAATGCTGTTCAATTCAATAGAATTCTTGTTCGTATTCCTGCCTATTACTTTGGGCATCTTTCTCACATTGAAACGGTTTGGGTATGGCAAGGCTGCGATGGCGTTTATCGGGCTTGCCTCGTTATTCTTTTATGCCTGGTGGGATATCCGGTTTCTGGCGTTACTCCTGGGATCGGTGGTTTTCAACTATTTCATCGGACGGCGGCTCGCCGAAAGCGCCTCGCACCGGCCCTTGCTGATCTTGGGCATCGCCGGAAATCTCGTCTGTCTCGGCTGGTTCAAATATTTCAACTTCTTCGTCGGTAATCTGAACCTGCTCCTTCCCACCGAAATTACAGCGCAGACGATCATCCTGCCGCTCGGCATCTCGTTCTTCACCTTCCAGCAGATCGCCTATCTGGTCGACGCCCATAAAGGCGAAACGCAAGAATCCAATTTTATCGAGTACATGGTTTTCGTGACGTTCTTCCCACAGCTCATCGCGGGTCCGATCGTTCATCACAAGACCATGATGCCGCAATTTCATGACCACCCGGTGCGCGATTATGACTGGGCAAAAGCCTGTATGGGATTGTCGCTGTTCGCCATCGGGCTCTTCAAGAAAGTGATGCTGGCCGATGAGCTGGCGCGCTACGGATCGCCGGTCTTTGCCGCCGCTTTGGCGGGAAATGAAATTTCCCTGCTCGAAGGCTGGGCCGGTTCCCTATCCTATACGCTGCAACTCTATTTCGATTTTTCCGGCTATTCGGACATGGCGATCGGCTTGGGGCTGCTGTTCGGGGTGCGAATTCCGGCGAATTTTTTCTCCCCCTACAAAGCCACCAGCGTCATCGAATTCTGGCAACGCTGGCACATGACGCTGTCGGCGTTCCTGAAAGACTACCTGTATATCCCGCTGGGCGGGAACCGCGCGGGCCGGCCGAGGCGCTATCTCAATCTGATGATCACCATGCTGCTTGGCGGCTTGTGGCATGGCGCCAATTGGACCTTCGTTGTGTGGGGCGGTCTACATGGCGTGTATCTGATCATCAATCACGCGTGGCGAAAGGTGTTTCCCGACCTTCTGAACGCGACTCCATTCGGGCGGATGGTCGGCTGGACGATAACGATGCTTGCGATCGTCGTGGCCTGGGTGCTGTTCCGGTGCGAAAGCGTCCCAGCGGCGGTGGAAATCCTTGCCGGCATGGCCGGTCTCAACGGCATGGTGCTGCCGGACGAGAATGGCGCCATAGGCGCCCTGAAATCCATCAAGGCTTTTTATCTGATTTTGGGTGGGATGTTCATCGTGTTGTTCGCACCCAACAGCCTGCAAATTATCGCGGCGGCGGAACGAACGGCCGAACGCAAATGGTATTCATGGTCATTGAGCAGACGATGGCTCGCGTCAACGACCGCCCTCTTAAGCACCACGCTGTATCTCATCGTCTATCACATCAATCGTATCTCAGAATTCATATATTTCCAGTTCTAAGGCATATGAATAAATGAAACCCAAGAAATATTTCTCAATAACATTACTAGTAACGCTAACTATATTTGTAGTTCCGGCAATAATTGTTACGGTGATCGACCCGTTTTTTGTAATTCATAAGAAGTTGTCTGCGGATATCGGATTCGACGGTACGGACCGCTACCAGAATGCGGGTTTGATCAATTCGTTTCTTGCCGACCCCGCCGAGCGCTTCGACACGATTATTCTGGGCACGTCGATGAGCCAGAATTTTCCCGTCTCGGCTTTCAAAAATGAATTCGGCAGAAACGCTCTGAAGCTCACGCTTGCGGGTGGGCGCGCCAGGGAGCTCGGCACGATTGCCCGAAAAGCCATCGCGACCGGCAGGGTCAAACGCGTAGTTTGGGAAATCTTTACGTCCTTCGCGGATGAGAATCCCGATGCGACGCACAAGAATTCGCCGTTGCCGCTGTTCCTGTACAACGACACGCTCGCCGACAACTGGCGCTACGTCTTCAACAACGATGTTTTCGAGAATGCGTTCAAGATCGTGCGAGGAAAAATCATAAAAAAGAAAAAAGTGAAGCGCTCCGATCTTGAGGGCCTTTATACCTGGGCATACGACGATCAATTCAGAAAATATAGCGAAAAGCCGAATTTAGCAAAACTGTACCGAAAGGTTCAGGCTTCGAATTTGCCGATTCCGGCATCGCCGCCCGAAACGATGCGGCCGGCCTTTCCCAACCTCCAGAAGAACCTGTTTCCGATTTTGCGAGAAAATCCAAACATCGAGTTCATGTTGTATTTCCCGCCGATATCGCACTACGCCTATGCGGTTTACGGCCACAAGAAATTCTGGCGACAGATGCTCATGAGAAAGAACCTTTTGGAGGAAACGCAGGAACTTAAGAACGTGCACGTCTATGGATTCGATTTGAACGAAAATATCTCCGGTAGCCTGCAAAACTATATGGATCCCAATCACTACTCTCCCGCGGTCAATGCGGACATGGCGAAAGCCATGGTGAAATACGACCGCATCCTCACCGCACAAGATTGGAAGTCCTATACCCGTGCGCTGGTTCGAAAAGTGAATAGCTTCGCAGAAAATTTCCGGCCGCCGTGAGCCAGCCGAAAATTGCCCACGCGGCAACCTCGCCCCGCGGGACGTTACCCGTCTTCCGGTCCGGGCTTGCCCGCCGCGCCCTGCGATCGTAATTCGGCGATTTCGTCGGGCGCGTACCCCACTTCCGCCAGCACGGCGTCCGTGCTCTGACCGAGCGTTTCGGGATGACGGTAGTAGCCGCCCGGCG
>JAOTYV010000293.1 GCA_029861675.1 Alphaproteobacteria bacterium | reverse complement strand
TGGGTAACCGCGTTGAAATGGGTCAGGAAGCTCATCGAGGCGATGGTGGCCACCAGCCATTCCGGTGACCAGCCACGGAAGAAATTGAGCACGAGATCAAGCCCGCTCATGGTGAAGAGAAAGCATACCGTGGCGGCGATGATGAACGCGATAACCTGATTTTTTGAAAGCGCCGACATGCACGAGCCGATCGCCATGAAGGCGCCGGCCATCAGGAAGCTGCCGAAGTAGCTGGCGGCGATGACGCCATTGTCCGGGTTGCCCAAAATATTGACGGTGATCCAGACCGGGAAGGTCAGCGCAAGGGCAATGCCGCAGAACAGCCAGGCCGCAATGAATTTGCCAAGCACCGCTTCCGATGTCGCGATCGGCAGCGTCATCAGATTCTCAATCGTCCCGGTCTTTCGTTCCTCCGCCCACAGACGCATCGCGATCGCGGGGACGAGCAGGAGATACAGCCAGGGATGATAGACGAAGAACGGTTCGAGATCGGCCTGTCCGCGAAATAGGAATCCACCGAGGTAAAAGCAAAGCGCACCGGTGAGCGCCAAAAAAATTACGATGAAGACGTAGGCGAGCGGTGTGCCGAAATAACTGCCGATTTCGCGTCGGGCGATAATGCCGATGTTACGCATGCTCGCCGTCCTGTTTTCCGTCTTCCGTCGTGATGCTCCAAAAGACCTCATCGAGCGAGCCTTGTTCGATGAACAATTCGCGCACCGGCAAGGACCGCGATCGCACAAATTCGCCAATGCGCGGGCCAATCTGTTCGCCGCCCGCGGGTTGGATCCGCAAGCGGATGGTATCGCCGGACCGGCCCGTCACGTCGATGGTGCCGACCTCGGGCAAACCCCCGATCGCCTCCATCAGGCTCGCCTCATCGCCGGCGTCCGCGGTGATCAGGACCATGTTGTGATTCCAGGCGCGGGATCGCAGTTCTTCGGGGCGGGCATCGGCGCGGATCCGGCCGCGCGCAATGATCATGGCCCGCGTACAGACCGCCTCGACCTCTTCAAGGATGTGCGTCGAAATGACAATGGCCTTTTCCGCGGCCATTTCGCGGATTAGCGCCCGCACATGGCGCTTCTGATTCGGATCGAGTCCGTCGGTCGGTTCATCCATGATCAGGACGGGCGGATCGTGCAGCATCGTTTGAGCCAGCCCGACGCGGCGTTTGAACCCTTTCGACAGGGTTTCGATCGGCTGATGAAGGACTTCGCGCAGTGCGATCCTGTCGACCATCGCGTCGACGCGCCGCTGCCGTTCGGCGCCATCGAAGCCGCGGATCGCGGCAATGAAGCGGAGATAGCTCTGGGGCGTCATGTCGCCATATGTCGGCGCGCCTTCGGGCAAATATCCCAATATCTTCTTCAATTCTACCGGATCGCGTTGAATGTCCCATCCGCACACACTGGCGGATCCGGCGGTCGGCTCAAGAAATCCGGCGATCATTTTCATGGTCGTGGATTTCCCGGCGCCGTTCGGTCCGAGAAATCCAAGGACTTCACCGGATTCGACCGTCATGTCGACCATGTCGACCGCGGTAATTGAGCCGAACTGTTTAGTCAGTCCTTTGAGTTTGATCATTTCGGTCATAGGGGCGCCATTTTCATCCGCGTGCGCTTATAGGGTGAATCCGCTTCGGATAGAAGCCCGTAGCCACACTTTGGCGATGATCGACCCGCAACATTGATAAGCATCCAGCGGATGCGTCGGACGACTTATTCGGATCTGCGCCGTATTCTTGAATTGGTGGTGGTGGGAATCAAGTGTTTTGGGGGCCGCGGCATCTTGCGAGTAAAGGAAGCGCGGCGGGGCGTGGTGGCCCGGTGCCAATGCCGGCCGGGCGGTTGGTTCATCGGCCTGGCGGTTTACCGCGTCAAATTGCGGCATGCGAGGCGGTCTTGCAGTGCGGGCGCCGGATCGGCGCTACGGTGCATTCACCTATATCGGAATGCCCGGTTTCGCGACGCCACCGGGCCGACACTCATTCCTGCCGGCCGGAAGCATTGGTCGGCATGATTTAGTGAACGGTGCCGTAGTCGTCCTCGGAAAGAAGCAAATCCATGGCGCGAACGACGTCGACGAAATTCGCGCTGTCGTGCTCGCTATCAGTGTGCTCGATAATCGCCGCCACCTTGCGCGCGCTGTGCAGGGCGTCGTGGCCATGTTGTTCGACCATCAGTTTAGCGAGGTTCCAAGTTCCAAAATCGTGCTGCATTTTGTGCTCCGGCTGTCGCCGCTCCCGGTTAATCTGTTGTCGCTATAGAACCATCGCGCGGCCTTTGTCGAAGTGACCGGAGTCACCGAAAGTACGCATCCGAACAGCTCTTTAGTATTAATCTGGTTGGGTTGCCGCAGGCTGGATATGCCGAAATCTGCGATACAGGAATATATTCCAGAAAGCCGCAGACCCGCCGATAGAGATACTTACGTGGGACGGATTAGATACCGCCGATTTGGTCGGTTTCGATCGTAATCCGGTTCATACGCCGGGTTTCCGGCCAATAATCCGCTACAGCATAGTGAAGCGCCGCGCGGTTGTCCCAGAAGGCCATCGATCCGGGCCGCCAGGCGAACCGGCATTGGAATTCCGGCTTTGCCACGTGCCGAAACAGGAAATCCAACAGCCTTTGGCTCTCTTCCGCCTCCACGCCCAGGATATGGGTCGTAAAGCTCTCCGAGAGGTACAGGTGCTTCTTACCGGTGATCGGGTGGTGTTTCACCAGCGGGTGGACGACCGGCGGGTTGTCGCGCCGCATGGCATCCATGCGCTCGAAATTGTCGCCTTCCCAGCTGCGGGTCTTGGCCGGACTGCCGTGGAGCTTCATGAATTCATTGGTTGCCGAAAGAGCATCCAAATGGGCCTTCATGCCGTCGGAAAGCGCCTCATAGGCGGCGACAAGGCTCACGAAGATCGTATCGCCGCCGGCATCCGGGACAATGTCTGCATGCAGGATCGAGGCGAATTCAGGCGCTTCCCGGAATATGCCGTCGGTATGATAATGGTTAACGTTCGGTGGCCGCTCTCGATCGTTGATCAGGACTTGCAGGTCGGGGACATCGTCATGCACGTCGAACGCGGCCCGGCGGCCCTTGCGCAGCGGCCCGAAACGTCCTCCGAAATCCGCATGCTGCTGCGGTGTGATGTGCTGATCGCGCAGAAACACCACGTGATACCGCATCAGGGCCGCGTGGATCTCTCGGATGATGTCGTCGGAGAGGGTGTCCCGCAGATCTATGCCTTCGATCATCGCTCCGACATTCGGCGTAAATGCCCTAACCGTGATGGACTCGCTCTTTTTCATGCCTTTAGGTGGTCCCGATTGCCGTAATTCCGCTGTTTAGCATAGCCGGTGGGAGAATGGCGGGTACAGGGGTTAATTCGTGCGTCGGTTCGATTGCCGGAGTTACTCGGCGGAGCGACCAAGCCTATGGTGAAACGCCGCATTTCCTTGATTGATTCGCACTTGCCTTTGCTGCCAGATCAGGCGCTCTTGGATATATTCGGCGTAGTTTCGCCGGCAAATCACCGTATCCCAATACCAAAGCGGCATCACCGTATATTGCCTCTCCAGCGCGGTGCGCCAGTCTCCATAGTCGGGCAGCCCGTTTGCGACCGCCGCATTCTTCGCTTCCGCGAATCGGGCATAGGCATCTGAGCGCGGTACTGCGCTCATTGATCCGCTCCGAGGCCGCGCCGTAGCAATTGGCGTGTCATCTGGTCAAGCCACTGTGGGTCCTCCACAGCGCCGACAAGGATACTTTCGTGATCTTCCTCGGTATGCCCGGCGTCGGCGATATCCTGCCATTCGGCTTGGTTCTGCCATTCCTCCCAGTCGGCCCACTCCGCGAGGTCGGCATCACTGAGCCGGTCAGATGCCGGGTTTGGGGGCCGGTGTGCCATTGTCATGAAAATTCCTCCCAATCGGTTGTCGAGCGTCGACGCCATCCCAATTGACGGGAGACGATGTACTGAAAATCCGTACATAAGAATCCAAAATCGGACAATCGAATCCGCGGCGAAATCGGTGCGCGGTTCATGTCAAGGCGCGGCGAAACGCATGGGGCACGCCGGCCGATAGGGTCGTCAGGAACGTACTCTTAAGCGCGCGGGTGGATGTTCAAAGGGGGCGGCACGGACGGCCGGTCACGTACCGCCGGGGTCGGCGAACAGGGCCGCCATCTCCGCGATATCGTCGAACTCCGCATCGATGCGTGCCGGACGGGCGGGCCGGGGAACATCCGCGACCCGGCCGTAGATGCGGGACGCCAGAATAGCCCGTTGACGTGGCGCTAGAACCAGCCGCCGGTCCTGTTCAAGTTTGTCGAATCGAAGCAATATCTCCGACAAGAGATCTGGATCGATTGCCCCTGTTTTCCCGCGGTTGGCGGGTTCTCCGACCGGCTCCGGATGGAGCCATAGGCTGCCGTGCCGAACGCCGGCTAGGGCCGCGACCTGCTGATCCGAAATCGGCGGATCGCCGCGCCCGGCGAGCAATGGTCCCAGGGCGTCGACAAGATCGGCGGGCAGATACGGCTTCTTGTACTCATTTTCGTAATAGGCGTAGGACGATGCGGAGCGGCCATACTTTGAGCCCGCCGATTTTAACGCCACGGCGAGCTGGCGAACGGACATCTGCGCCCGTTCGCGCAATCGCTTCAGTTCTGATGCCGCCTTGGACTCGGTCGCCATGAGGTTTGTCCCAACATGTTGCATCAGTTGTACTGAATATCCGCATAATTTGCACGGGAAAACATTGACAAGTGTACGGATAATTTATACAGCCTATGCAAGAATTTTCGCAGGACCGCAGTCTTATAGGGGTGAGGTATATGGCAGAATTGCTTTGGCGTAGGATCGTTTTGCGGATGGCTCGATTGGGGAGGCGGTTATGAAAATCCCCCGATTCAGCGCGCGGCCTGACGAAAACGACGCGGATTACTGCTTGCGGCGGCAGAGCGCCCGGATGCTTGCACGAAGCATCGAGGCGGCGTGGGCCGATTGCGGCCATCAGGTCACCTGCCGCGTCGCACCGCTTCGCAATGAGGAAGGCCGTATCCTCTGTTACACCATCACCTCCGATCTGCAGAACGGACTGCCCAGTTGATCGTTGGCGATGCACGTTCAGGCCATCTCTGGGTGCCGGATACGGTAAAGCACCGGTTTGAGGCGGCAGGGCGGGCGCTAATGGCGCTTCCGCTTCCCAAGGGCGCCTTGCCAGGCCGAGTACGGTCCGGCTGGCCGGCGACGGCGCAGCGCGTGGAGGATGCGTTTGCCGCGATGATTGGCGCGTCCGATGAAATAAGGCGCGATTTTTCCGACCATCGGCACCGTTTGAGATTGCCGCCGAGCGCCCGCGCATTGGCGGATATGGACGAATCGCTGCAGTGGTTGTGGTATTTGGGCGATCCCCGGAAACGGCGTCTGTGTCTCGCCCGGTCACTGCGCCACCCGGTCAGCGACCGCTATATCGTAAGCTATCGGCGTCTCGGCAAGCTGTTTGGCCTGCACCATGATACCGTTCGATTGTGGCATGATCGCGCGCTGGGCGAGATTGCACAGGCCTTGAACCGGGAGGGAGTTCCCGAATGTAATCGGTCGGGGCGGAGGCGCCGGATTTCCGCCTAACAGGCGCTTATTAAGACGATATACGCACGATTTCCGGTGGATACGATGCGGTGACTACCGTAATACGCGAGGTCGCGCACTGTCGGCATTTATGGGGAAACGGCAGGGCCGTCAAATCGGACCGGCGTATGGCATACCCGCGTGATCCCACTGCGCATTACT
>JAOTYV010000292.1 GCA_029861675.1 Alphaproteobacteria bacterium | reverse complement strand
GATGTGAGGGTGGAAGCAAATCCGTTATCAGAAACCCAACCTTGCCGAAGCGCGCGGCGAAACTCTTCCAGTCAACGCCTTTGGGGTCCGCAATCACATCCTTAAATGGCCTCTGATCGAGGCGGAAATCGGCGAATAGTTCACTTTGGCTCAGGCTACCGTCGGCGTCGGTGTCGAAATTAGCGAACACCTTCCGTATGCCCGCGTGCTGAAAAACCATCAGCGCCACGCTTATCATGCTCCTCTCGATCGAGTTGAGGGACGAGTTATTGTTCCGAACCGAGCGCTTGGCTCGGTCGCGCGCGCGCTTAACCTCCGCAATTTCGACACCCCCATTCGCGTTGGAATCCAGGAAAGAGCCGATGGCGCTTGCGCAATCCGGAGACGGCGACGTCGCGCAAACGGGCCTCAGTCCGACAACAAACGTGTCGAAGGGGATTCCTGCCTGCGCAACAACAGTGCCGGCGAAAATAGAGAGAAGGATCGATGCGATAAATCGCGTCAGGAGCATTTTGTCCGGTTTAGAAGGATGGTGCCGCCTGCGTGACTCGAACACGCGACCCCCGCATTACGAATGCGATGCTCTACCAACTGAGCTAAGGCGGCTAACCGTATTAGAACCGTATTAAAGCGATTCCTATTCCCTTAATCTATTGATATCCACCGTCGTTTGTCGGCCGACCTACTTATTACGAATGCGATGCTCTACCAACTGAGCTAAGGCGGCATATGTTGCAAACTTGTTGCAAAGCTCCGGTCAGGGCAATCCTAACCACTTAGTTTCACTATTGTCTTCCCTCTATCCCAACGCATTACGAATGCGATGCTCTACCAACTGAGCTAAGGCGGCCCCGGACTGCCTGAATCCACGCAACAATGCGCGGCCGGCGCGGACCATATAAGCGGATGGCCGGAAAATCGCAAGCGGCCAATCGCCCCATTTGCCTGCGGGAATCGTCGATCCCGCGACCGATTCGCCCGGCCAATCCCTTTACCACACCGATTGCGTCGTAAAATTAATAAAAAATTAACCAATTGTGACGATAATCACATCATCGAATTTGTCGAACGCGTACCGTGCCAGGGTGAAATCACGGAAGCGGCGCGAGCCGGACCTCCCGGCAGTCATGAAACCGCTTCACACTGCTAGGCTTGTAAACTCCCTCTAACGGGCCGGCCCTCTGGGCCGGCCCGCCCCCAATTCAGGGCCCCGACCGGGCCGGATGCTTGGCGATCGGGTTGGCCGGGCAGGTCAGGCGGGCCCGCTGCCCCGCCGGTCCATCAGCGCCGGCTGCGGCGGCCGCGCCGGCAGGTGCGACGCCTGCGCCGGGGGACGCCATTCGAGACTGTCGAACGCGCCGCAACTGTCGCAGCGCGGGCTCCACACGCCGGCGGTGGCGCCGCAATCCTCGCACACCCAGACCGGGTCGGGCGGCGCCGTGCCGGCGCGCTCCAACCATTGGCGCGCCGCCTTGAGATCGCCATGCTCGGACTCTTCCAAATCCGCGAACAATCGGCACAGGCGCGGCGTTACCCCGCGCTCGGCCGCATGTCCCAGATGGGCGCGCGCCTCGCCCCACAATTTCGCGTCGAGCGCCGCCTGCGCCAGCGCCACATGGCCTTCCACATGGTCGGGCCGGAAGCTCAGCAGCCGCTGATAGCGCTTCACCCGCGCCAGCACGTCGTCGCTTTCAAACAGGCCCGCATATGCGGCGGCGATTTCCGGGTGCGGGTGCGCGCTCCAGGCATTTTCCAAAATCTTGACGGCGCGGCGTTGCTTGTCGTCACGGCCAAGCAGGACCGCGTGGCGGATCGCCGCCGCCACCCGGTCCGGGTCGAGCTGATGGGCCTCCCGGGCGAAGGCGAGCGCGGCGCCCATGTCGCCGGCATGCTCCGCCTCGCCGCTGCGGGCCAGCAGCACCGCGGCGCGCCGGCGGCGGGCATCGCCGGCGGGCATGATCTTGCGGCGCAACGCCTGGGTAATCGTCCCATCGGCATCGGCCCAATGGCCGAACTCCACTTGCAGATCGAACAGGCGCTCGAGCACGCCCTGGGCGTTCGGCTGCAACCGGTAGGCCTTCTCGGCCAGCCGCAGCGCTTCCGCCTTGTCGCCCTTCGCTTCCGCCTGTTCGAGCAGGCCGCGGATGCCGAGCAGGGCCGTCTCCGGCTGTTCCGCCATTTCCTCATAGGTGCGCCGGGCCGCCGTTTCGTCGCCGCCCAACTGCGCCGCCTGGGCGCGCAGCAGGCGGGTAAGCCCGGCATCTTCGAGCAGCGTTTCGGCGCGCCGCGCATGCCGTCCGGCGCTCGACGCATCGCCCGACGCGGCGGCGATCATGCCGGCGCTGAGCGCTTCGTAGCCGCGCCGCTGCCGGCGCGCTCGGAAGGTCTCCAGAAGCCGCCGCGGAGCGACCCGCAAATACCCCCAGAACCGTTGCCCGGCGGCGCCGATCAACGCCATCACGACGATCAGAAAGGCCAGCATGGCAATGGACGTGTCGGCGCGCCAACCGAGCCATTCGATGGTGACGTGGCCGGGATGGCCACTCAGCCAACTGGCGGCGACGGCGGCCAGGACGACGGCCGCGACGAGAATGAGCGTGCGGGTCATGGCGCCGGGGATGTCCCGTCCGGCCCGGCGCGGTCGTTCGAGCGCGCGGCGGCGGCGAGCATGCCGACCAGGTGGGATTGAACGGCGTCGATCGCCCGGTCCGCCGCGATGCGGGCCTTGGCGTCGGTGACCCAGCCGCCGGCCGCGTCGCCCACGCCGTCCAGCGCCGCCACCGCGGCGCTCAGATCGCCCCGCCGGACCGCGCGTTCGGCCCGCGTCACCGGCGACGTCGCGTCATCGCCGCTCACCTTGCGCATGTTCACCAGCGACAACGCCTTGTCGCGAATCGACGCGATCAATCCCGGCTCGGCCGCGCCCTTGGGCTTCGCCGTCAGTTTCGGGGCGATCTCGTCAAACCGGCGCGCCAGCACGGCCAGGGTCGGGATGCCGCGCCCGGCATTCGCCGCCAATGGCACCAGCGCCTCGATCAACGGCTTGTCGGGTTCCGCGAGACCGCGCAAGCGGCCCAGTGCCGCGTCATAGGGTGCACCCGCGCCAAGCTGCGCTTCCAACTGGCCCAGCGACACCGCGAGCGCGGCGAGCCGTTCGCCGCTGATCAGCGGGCGCGCCTCGAGCGCGGCGATTCGCTTGCCGAGGCCGTCCACCGTCTCCGACAGCGCCGCCGAGGCGCCTTGCAATCCGGCGACGGCCTCCTGTACCCGGCGCGCGGTCGCCTGCGTTCGGGCTTCCGCCGTTCCGAGCCGGTCGGCGAGGTCTTCCATTTCCACGCCGCTTCGCTGCAGATCGCGCCGCAGCGCCGCGACGACGGCCGGGTCCACCGCCCCGCCGCCCTTCGCGACCGAACCGGACAGCGCCGCCAGACGCCGGTCCAGATCGGCGAGGCGCGCCGCCACGCCGTCGAGCTTGCCGGCCGCGGCTTCGAACGGCGCGAGCCGTGCGTCGAGGTCGCCGGCCGCCGGCTGCTGCGCGGCGGGCAATCCCGGCAGCGGAACGAGACGCGACCAATAGGGCGCGGTCACGGTCGCCGCCACCGCCAGGATCGAAAGACAGAGCGCGAGCCAGGCAATCCCCGCGCCGCCCGATTTCCGGCCGGGCGCCGGCGTGGGCTCATTTTCCGGCGCCGCCTCGACGGCGCCTTTCGCGTCCGGCGGAGACGGGCGATCCGCCGTCCCTTCCTCCGGCGCCGCATCGGGCGCGGCGGAGACAGTGGAGACGGTGGAGAGATCGACCCCGTGCCGGGCCGCCGCCGCGCGCACCGCGCCGTGGCGATTGCCGGGGATGCGGCCGCGATTCTTCCACCCCTGCACCGTCGTCACCGGCACTTCCAGCTTGGCGGCCATCGGGCGGATGCCGCCGAACGCGTCGATCACCGCGTCGGCCCCGGCCTCCAGCGCGCCGGTCGGTTGTTCCTGTCCGGCGGCGGCTGTCGCTTCGGCGTCTTCGTTCTGTGTCATTGTCTCGCCAAAAGGAGTTGCGTCAAAGGCGGCCAGCAGCGCGGCTTGGGTAGGTTCGGCGGCGACCGTGACACCGCCCCAGGAGAGCGTGCCCGCCGCCTCGACCACCGCGCCGCTCAAAGCAAGCAACCGCACCCGCGCGCACGACTCGGCCAACCCGGCCGCGCGCGCCACACTAGCAAAGGTCGCGGCGCTACGTGGAGAAAAAAACATCACGGCGTGCAGCTCTCCCGCGGCGAGCGCCGCCCGCACCTCCGGCTCCAGCGCGTCGGCCGGCGTGGCCGCATAGAGCACCGCGCGGCGCACGGTAAATCCCGCCGCCTCCAGCAGCCCGCTGAGATCGCCGGCGACCGCGCTGCCGGCGACATGCAGCAACGCGCCGGCCGCCGGATCGCCGCGCGCAACCACCAATGCCGCCAGATCCTCGATTGCGCCGCCCGCGCTCGCCACATCGCCAAAGCCCGCTTCGCGGGCGGCCGCGGCGGTGGCGTCGCCGACGGCGAAGACCGGCAGAGCGCGACCGGCCGCCACGCGGGCAAAGGCGCGCACGCCGTTCGCCGAGGAGAACAACAGCGCCTGGACGCCCTCTAGGTCAGGCGCATCAGCATCTTTCAAGTCAATGCGCAGCATCGGCTGCGCCAATACCGTCGCGCCGCGCTGCTGCAACGCCGCGATCAAGGGGCCGGCATCCGCTTCCGGGCGGGTCACCAGCACGCAGGGGCCGGTCGCGCTCATCGATCCGTCATGCCGCGAAAAAATCAGAGCCCATGCGCGCGCGCAAGGCCGCGCCCAGCTCGGTTCCCATCGCCAGGGCATCGGCGGCGGCGGATTGGCGCCGTTCGCGGTTCAGTTCGGTACCATCGGGCCGGGCAACCAGCCCGTCGAGCGTCACCAGGCCGGTCGGCGGGTCGCCCGCCCGGTCGATCACCGCCAGCGCGCCGATCGGCGTGAGGCAGGACCCATCCAGCGCCGCCAGCATGGCGCGTTCGACGCCGATGCACAGCGCGCTGTCGGGATCGTCGATCGCGGCGGCGAGGTCGCGAGTCGCCGTGTCGTCGGCGCGCGTCTCGAGCCCGATCGCCCCTTGGGCCGCCGCCGGCAGCAGCTCCTCCGGCTCGAGCACGCCGGCCGCCGCGCCGGTCAGGCCAAGCCGCCGCAGCCCTGCCACAGCCAGCAGCGTCGCCGTGGCTTCGCCGTCCGCGATCTTGCGCAGCCGGGTTTCCACATTGCCGCGAAACGGCACCACCTTCAGGTCGGGCCGGCGGTGCAGGATCTGCGCCTGCCGGCGGATCGAGGCGGTGCCGATGGTCGCACCGGCGGGAATTCCGGCGAGCGTGTCCGCCGTGGCGCAAATCAGCGCGTCCCGCGGATCCTCCCGCGGCAGCACGGCGGCGATGCACAGCCCGTCCGGCAGGTATGTTTCCACGTCCTTCATCGAATGCACGGCGAGATCGATGGTGCGATCGAACAGCGCCTGCTCGATCTCCTTGGTGAACAGGCCCTTGCCGCCGATCTCGGCGAGCAGGCGGTCGCGCACCCGGTCGCCGGTGGTCCGGATATGGACGATCTCGATTGCACGGTCCGGCGCGATCTCGGCCAGGCGCGCGCGCACTTCCTCTGCCTGGACCAGGGCAAGGGGCGATCCGCGGGTTCCGATGCGAAGCGGCTCAGTCATGGCTCTTCTCTACCCGCATTATGGCGTCGCCGGAAGGGGTTTGCGGCGATTTGGCCGGCGCGGTACAAACCGCCCATGCTTGTGCTCGGAATCGAAACATCCTGCGACGAGACGGCCGCCGCGGTGCTGCG
>JAOTYV010000291.1 GCA_029861675.1 Alphaproteobacteria bacterium | reverse complement strand
GCTCACGCACAGAACGGAGCGAAAAACCATTTTGGACGACTGCCGCGGATTCGAACCCATTGGTGCCTCGCAAAATTAATGCCCCGTCGATATGGGGCATTGGTTGATGTCCGTGGACATCTCAGGACGAATGGCGACCAAACGTTCTCAGATATCCCCCAAGGTCAATACCGAAGCGTACCCATCTTACCGCCGGATCGCAACACGGTACGCCGCCAACCTGAGCACACGTGCCACACGCCCCTTAGTACTGGATCCGCGTGGTCGCCGCGCCGTCGACGATCAGATTGGTGCCGCTGATATAGCTGGCGGCCGGGCTGGCCAGAAAGACCACCGCGTTGGCCACTTCCTGCGGCGTTCCCAGCCGGCCCATCGGGCTGCGCGCCACGGCGTTGGCATAGACTTCGGGCGTTTCGCGCTTGCGGATGTCCCAGACGCCGCCCTCGAAGAAAATCGCGCCGGGGGATACCGTGTTCGCTCGGATGCCCTTGTCACCTAGGTTGGTGCTCAAGCCCGAAAGATAGCTGATGATCGCCGCCTTATGGCCGGCATAGGCCCGCACGCCGCCGGATATGTTGACCGCCGCCGTACTGGAGATCGCGACGATCGACGCCGCGGCGGATTTCTCGAGGAACGGCAGCGCCGCCTCGACCGCCCGCACGGTGCCGAGCACGTCGACCTCCAGCCCGAGCCGCCAATCCGCCTCGCTCGCGCTGCCGACCAGCGCGCTGGCGTTCGGCACCAGAATGTCGAGCCCGCCCAGCCCTTCCGCCGTCTGCTTGATCCAGCCGCGCAACCCGTCGCCGTCGGTGACGTCGACCGCGCCGCCGATCGCCGTACCGCCGGCGGCCGATATCGCGGAGACCGCCTCGTCGACCTGCGCCGCGTCGCGGGCGCAGAGCCCGACGGCGCAGCCCTCGGCCACCAGCAAATCGACGATCTCCCGCCCGATGCCCCGTGTACCCCCGGTGATAATCGCCCGTTTGCCCGCTAATCCCAGATCCATAGTTTCATTCCCCTTGGAAAAATCAAATCGCGCCGCCGCGCCGTGATGGCCGCCTCACGCTACAACCGACCTGCCGGCCATGCCAGCCCGCCGGCGCCGCAAGCATGCCCGACGGCATACGGTGAATTGTTGTCTTGCGACTTCCGACGAATCCCGCCAAAACGACGGCGCAATAACGGAGAACAAAATGCGTGACGTCGCCGAACTGGTCGAGGGCTATCGCCGTTTCCTCACTACGCGGTATCCGCAGGAGGCCGCGCTGTACAGCCAGCTGGCCGAAGAAGGTCAGTCGCCCAAGACGATGATCATCGCCTGCTGCGACAGCCGCGCCGATCCCGCCATGATCTTCAATGCCCGGCCGGGGCAGCTATTCATTGTGCGCAACGTGGCCAATCTGGTGCCGCCGCACGAGCCCCATGGCGACTATCACGGGACCAGCGCGGCGCTCGAATTCGCGGTCACCGGGCTCGATGTCGAAACCATCCTGGTGATGGGCCATGGCCGCTGCGGCGGCGTGCGCGCCTATCTGGACGGCCTCTACGAGCCGCCCGAAAAGCCCGGCTTCATCCAAAGCTGGATGTCCCTGCTGAATCCGGCGCGCGCGGAGGTCATGCCGCAAATGGACGGCGCGTCGGACGCCATGCGCCAGCAAATCCTGGAATACGCCTCGGTCCGCAATTCGATCGAAAACCTGCGGACCTTTCCGTTCATCAAGGAACGGCTGACCGACGGCCGGTTGCGCCTGCGCGGCGCCTATTTCGACATCGCGGACGGCAGACTGCTCGCGCTCGACCCGGACACGGGTGACTTCGAGCCCGTGGACTGATCCTGCGACACGACGCCGTGCCCCGTCACTGCGGCGGGATCGTCCCCCGGACTTCGAACCCGCCTGGCCCGCCGAGCTTGAGCACGACGATCGCGCCCGATTGCGCGCCCCCGCCGGTCAGCGCGCTGATGTTCACCTGATGCGTCACCATGACGAGGCTGCGCCCCTTCGGGTCGAGCCGCGACACCAGATCACGCACGGCACGGGTCTGATCATCTTCATCGTATTGGCCTTCGAAGAACGAGTTGAGGCCTGCGAAACTCTCCACCTTGGCTAGCTTCATAAGCGCCGCCGTCTCGAGGCAGCGGCACCATTCGCTGGACAAGAGGCGGCCGACCACAACGCCGTTGCGCCGGAACGCATCCCCGGTCCGCCGCGCCTGTGCGCGGCCTTCGTCGTTGAGGTTGCGCTGCGTGGCGCAGTCGTTGATCTGGAATTCCGCCGGATCGCCGATCCCCGGCGCCAGCGCATGACGCATCAGCGCCACATGCCCGCCCCCGGCCAAGGCCGCCCAGAGGGACGCGGTATCCTGCGCAGCCGCCGGCGACGGCGCGAGCATTAAAACAGACACAATGATAAAGGCGCGAAAGTTAGTCATGCGGGGCATTCGGCGGGCCTGAGAATTGGTAACAAAGCAGCAACTCCGTCGTAATCATCCTTTTCTCCGAAATCTGGCATGAATTCAAATCCCGGGCCCGCAACCATCGAGAATTGACTCCGGTTATCGATGTGCGAAGGCGGATGACGCGGTCCATTGCGGCCGCTTCCAATTAGCGTGACAATGCGCCCGCGCTTTGTCGACAACATCTTCGACCCAATCGCGAGGACTAAAACGCATGACCCACCAACGCGTTCGCCCATTCAACACCAAGGACACCTACCCCGAGCAATCGCTGGATAACGATTTGTGCCAGGCGGTAATCGCCACCGGAAGCATCATCTTTGTGCGCGGACAATGTCCCCAGGATTTGGATACATCCGAGAATATCGGCATGGGAGATCCAGTCGCACAGACCCACAAAGTCATGCAAAATATCGGTCAGCTCATTGAAGAGAGCGGCGGTAAGATTGAGCACCTCTGTAAACTCGTCGTTTACCTGACGGACATTCGGCACCGGGAAAGCGTTTACAAAGTCATCGGTGAATACATCGAAGGCGTCCATCCGGTGTGCACGGGACTTGTTGTCGTCGCATTGGCGCGACCTGAATGGCTCGTCGAAATCGATGCGACAGCGGTCATTCCTGAATAGAAATTAAAGACGGAACACTCGGGTGACTTTTTCAATCGTAGGCCATTGCGCAGATACAGGAATGTTGGGGGTTGCGATCACAACCTCGTCGATTGCCGTTGGCAGCCGCTGCCCTTGGGTGCGCGCCGGCGTCGGCGCCGTCGCAACGCAAAACGTGACCAATCCATCCCTGGGCCCGGAGGTGCTAAATTTGATGGCGGATGGCACGTCAGCCGAAGACGCACTTAACAACGCGATGGCAACCGAACTTCATCCAAGCTACCGGCAGGTCATCGTAACCGATGCAAAGGGTCGGACAGCCGAGTTTTCGGGAAGCAGCACTCTCGGCAATCATGGGTCCGCACACGGAAAAGGATGCATCTCGGCCGGCAATATGTTGCGCACGCCGGATTTACCGAAAGTCGTCGTCGATGTATTTGAAAATCGCGAAGGGATCCATCTAGCCGAGCGGTTATTGCTCGCCCTCGAAGCCGGTTTATATAAGGCTGGCGGCGAAGAAGGTCCTGTTCATTCGGCATGCCTGCTTGTTGCGGATCGACATAGTTGGCCGCTCGTGGATCTGCGGGTCGATCAAGATAAACACGACCCAGTAAAGGCGCTGCGCGCCCTGTGGGTCGATTACGAACCGCAGATGAATGACTATGTCACGCGCGCCCTTAATCCCTCTCAAGCGCCAAGTTATGGCGTGCCCGGCAACGAATAGGAGATGGCGACGTAGCGGCTCCGGCAGAGCACCGGAAGCAAGCGTTCCGGCGCGATGGCGTCCTGGTCGTAAAAGCTGCGGTGACACCGGCCCAACCCGCGGCGCTCCGCAAACAATTTGGCGAGTCCCTTACGGTAATATTTTAGGTCGATGAAAATCTTGGAATGCTGGAACAGGACTCGTAAATGCCAACAGAAAAAATAGAAGCGCTCGTCGTTGGCGGCGGCCAAGCCGGCCTGGCCATGAGCGAACACCTGAGCAATTGCGGCGTGCCTCACCTCGTTCTGGAGCGGCACCGAATTGCCGAACGCTGGCGCTCGGAAAGATGGGACTCCATGGTCGCGAATGGTCCGGCCTGGCATGACAGGTTTCCGGACATGGAGTTTGCCGATGTCGATCCCGACGCCTTTCCCCATAAGGAGACGGTTGCGGACTATTTTGTCGCTTACGCTGAAAAGATCTCCGCCCCCATCCGCTGCGGCGTGGAGGTTAGGGGTGTGCAAAGGAATGTCGGCCGGCCCGGCTTCCGCGTCGATACGTCGGAGGGCGTGATCGAGGCCAACTACGTGGTCGCCGCCACCGGGCCTTTCCAGCGCCCGGTCACCCCGGCCATTGTTCCGGAAGTTGCGGGACTAATGCAGATCCATTCCAACGCCTACCGCAATCCCCGCCAGTTGCCCGAGGGAGCGGTGCTGGTGGTCGGGGCGGGGTCTTCGGGGACGCAGATCGCGGACGAACTCTTGCACACGGGGAAGCGTGTTTACCTCTCGGTCGGCTCGCACGACCGCCCGCCCCGAAGGTATCGCGGGCGTGACTTCGTCTGGTGGCTGGGGGTCCTGGGCAAGTGGGATATTCAGGCCGTCGATCCAGGGGTGGAACATGTCACGATCGCGGTGAGCGGTGCCGATGGCGGCCATACGGTGGACTTCCGGCGTCTCGCCGCGAAGGGGATAACACTCCTTGGCCTGACGAAATCGTTCAAAGACAGTGTGCTGACCTTTGCGCCGGATCTCGCGGACAATATTGCGAAAGGGGATGCCAACTACCTGTCGTTGCTGGACGAAGCCGACGCTTATGTCACCCGCAATAGTCTCGACCTTCCGGACGAGCCTGATGCCCGCACAATCGAACCCGACCCGCCCTGCGTGACCGATCCCATCCTTGCGTTGGATTTGGCGGAGGCCGGAATAACCGCGATCGTCTGGGCAACGGGCTTTACCGTCGATTTTAGCTGGTTGCAGGTCGACGCGTTCGACGAAGACGGCAGGCCGAAGCATCAACGCGGTATTTCCGCCGAGCCCGGAATTTATTTCCTGGGATTGCCATGGCTGTCGGGACGGGGATCCTCGTTCATCTGGGGTGTCTGGCACGACGCCAAGTATCTGGCGGACCATATCGCCACCCAACGCAAGTATCTGGAATACCATGTTTCCGCGCAGGGCAAGACCTGAACGGACATCAACCCTATCGATCACTCGTCTTCGCGGTCGAATAGGGTCGTAACGGTGCCCACATCCTGCCGCTCGGCCTCGCTGAGGATTTTGCTTCCCAGCATGATATCGCTGATGGCAAAGCCGCGATGCCAATACACGATTATGTCGTCGCCCGGTTCCCGGCCGGTGACGGCGCCATCGACAACTTCGCCAATTTCACCATGAAGACTCTCGCGCGTAAGGTCGCCGGATTCGATAAGCGGATAGAGCTGGCCGCCTTTGCAGCACTGATCCCAATCGTCGACGACAACCTTTGAGGCGCGTTTGACCGTCGCCGGATCCGTCGCCATCACCCATCCATAGGTGATGAGCAGGCAACCGGGTTTTAGCCACGCGTCTTCGATCAAGACCGTCGGCTTTTCGAGACGCGTTGCCTCGATCACGATATCCGCGCCCTTTACCGTCGCTTCGGCGCCGTCCACCGCAATGGCGTTCAAAGCGAGTCTCGTGCGGACCTCTTCCGCCAGTTTCTCCCTGGTTTCGGGACGCTTGCTGTTGATTCGCACTTCCTCGATATCGAACAGTTCGTTAAGCGCTTCGATATTCGAAAAGGCCGTCCC
>JAOTYV010000290.1 GCA_029861675.1 Alphaproteobacteria bacterium | reverse complement strand
GACGACAACTACCTCGCATCCGTCCAACTCGCCTCATTGCGGATTTGGCTGCGAACTTATGAGTCGGTGACCTAGAGCGATAACCGACCGGCTTCGGGTTGCGGTGGCAGGACCCGATGCTCGATCGGCGGCGCATCGCGATCTTCGCGCTCGAGCCGGCATTGACCGTTGGCGCGCCAGCCGCCATAGCGCAATGCGGTGCGACATATTCTATTGCGCTTAGAGATAGATGCGGCCATCTCCCTCCCGAGATTTCGATCCGGTCGCTATCGACAGGACGCAGGAGAATGATACCCTTCGTTAACAAATAAAAGATGAGGGGAGCAGGACGATCATGAACGCGCCGAACTTTTTGTTCATCATGTCCGACCAGCACCAGCAAAAGGCGACCGGCTGTTACGGCCACCCATTCGTGAAAACACCTAACATCGACCGGCTGTCCGTCTCCGGAACCCGTTTCGCGACCGCGTATACCAATTCGGCAATCTGCGTGCCGGCGCGCGCCGTGCTCGCGACCGGACGATACGTGCACGAAATCGGCTATTGGGATAATGCGCATGCCTATGAAGGCCGCATTCCAAGTTGGCATCACCGCCTGATCGAGCACGGCCTCGGCGCCACCTCGATCGGCAAACTGCATTTCCGGGGCCGGGACGAACCGACCGGCTTCGTGGAACAGATCAATCCGATGCATATCGTTGACGGCATTGGCGACCTCCGCGCCTGTGTGAAGCGGCCGATGGCGCCCCCCTTCAAGAGCAGCAAGACCGCATCCGAAATCGGGCCCGGTGAATCCAGCTACACGAAATACGATCGCGACATCACCGGCCTGACCTGCGATTGGCTGCGCGCAAAAGGCCGGCCCGCCAACGGTAAGCCTTGGGTGTTGTTCACATCCCTGGTCTGCCCGCATCCGCCACACATTGCGCCGCCTGAATTCTATGAAATGTACCCAACCGCAAGCCTGCCGGTTCCCAAGCTCAGCAAACCAGACGCACCGACCCACCCCTGGATCCAGCTTCAGGAACGCAACCGCAACCACAACGATTTTCTGACCGATGCGACGCGCCGTGAGCTCATGGCCGCCTATTACGGTTGCATTTCGTACCTCGACTCCAATGTTGGCGAAGTTCTGGATTGTCTCAACGACTGTGGTCTCACGGAAAACACGATCGTCGTCTACACCACCGACCACGGCGAGAACCTTGGCACCCGCCGGCTGTGGGGCAAATCCAACATGTATGAAGAAGCCTGTGCGATACCGATGATGATCGCCGGGCCGGGCATACCGGCCGACAGCGTATCGCGCACACCGGTGACGCTCGCCGATATCGCACCGACCGTGCTGGATGCGGTCGGCCTGGAAGCGGTTGCGGATGCGGAAGGCTTCCCGGGCCGCTCGTTGATTCACCTCGCCAACACCGCGGACGACCCCGACAGGATTGCCTTTAGCGAATACTACGCGGCGGCCGCGGACCGGGCCGCCTTCATGATCCGCAAGGGGCGGTATAAGTATATTCATTACGTCGGCTACGAAGCGGAACTGTTCGACTTGGACGCTGACCCCGAGGAATTGAACAGCCTCGCCGGCGACCCGGCCCACGCCTCGATCGTCGCCGAATATGAGGCGGATCTACGTTCAATCGTCGATCCGGAAGCAATGGACGAGCGCGCCTATCGCGCGCAAACGGCGCTGGTCGAGCGCCACGGCGGGCGTGAAGGCATCATCGAACGCGGTGCGTTCAGCTCCACGCCGCCGCCGGGCCACGCACCGGAATACATGACCTGATCGGCGCCTTCCGCCGGCGGAAATGCGCTGGATCCGTGACGCCCGTCAGAACGAAATCCGCCTGGGACGTGACCCGCGTCACATTCGAAGTCGAGGCCGGAATGTACAAACGATACATCATTTCTTATCCGCGATACCTCCTCTTCCTTATCGCCGCGCCCCAAAACGCGGCGATTTTTTTGGGCCCACATCCGCCTTGTACCGGACGTTAAAGCCACCGGTCCTTCCATAGCTGAAACATCAGCACATCCCAGATCAGATATTGCCAGTTTCGGCCACCGCCTAGATGCTCGGCCCATTTTTGGCGCACCTGCGCGGGATCGAAATAACCGTCATCCCGCAGCCGGTCGACCGACAGCAGTTCCTCGGCCCAATCCCGCAACGGTCCGCGCAGCCAGGCGTCAATCGGGACGCCAAAACCCATCTTGGGCCGGTCGACCATGTGGCTCGGCACATATTTCAGAAGCAATTGGCGTAGCAACCATTTCCCGCCGCCATTCCGAACCTTGAAATCCGGCGGCAGCGACCAGGCAAAATCGGCGACACGATGGTCCAGCAGCGGCACACGCGCCTCCAACGAGATCGCCATCGAAGTCCGGTCCACCTTGGTCAGGATATCGTCCGGCAGGTACGTCTTGGTATCCAGATACTGCATCCGCTCAATCGCATCGGGTACGAGCAATTCCGCCGACTGATCCCACAGGAGGCCGCGCCGCTCCGTGCCGCCCAAGACGAGACGGTCCGGCTCCGGCCAATGGCTCACCAAGGTGCGGTAATAGGACTCCACCGATCCGGACAGTACGCCGGCCAGCTTATGCATCTTGTCGCCCGGCTGTGGCGGCCGCCAGCGTCCGGGCACGAGACCGAAAAGGGCCGACCATCCCGCCGGCGGCAGGAATTGTATCCCCGCCGCCACCGTCCGACGCAGGGCGCCGGGCAGTCGGCCGATGACCGGCAGCAGCCCGGCCGCCTGAAAATAGCGAGTATAACCGGCGAACAGCTCGTCGCCGCCATCGCCGGAGAGCGCCACGGTGACGTGTTTGCGCGTCATTTCGGAAACCAAAAGAGTTGGAATCTGCGACGAATCGGCAAACGGCTCGTCGAACATCTCCGCCAGGCGGGGAATCGTATCCATGGCATGCCGCGCCTCGACATAGAGTTCCGTATGGTCAGTGCCAAGATGGGCCGCGACTTCCCGCGCGTGACCCGCCTCGTCGTAGCCCTGCTCATGGAAACCAATCGAGAATGTCCGGACCGGCCGTGCGGAATTGGCCTGCATCAGCGCCACCACCAAAGACGAATCGATGCCGCCGGAGAGGAACGCCCCGAGCGGAACGTCGGCTATCATCCGTCCACGCACCGCATCGCCCAAAACCCGCTCGAGTTCGTCGATAGCCTCCAGCGCGCCGAAGGCAATACGGTTGGCCTGCCCCTCCCGAGCCACATCCTCGAGCCGCCAATAGGGCTGTGTCTTGCATGCCTCGCCCGCACGCCTAACCAGCATGTATCCCGGTTCGAGCTTTTGGACCCGTTGATAGATGGTCGCGGGACCGGGCACGTAATTGTGCCGCATATAAGCAGCGAGCGAATCCCGGTCGGCTTCCGGCGTCCATCCGGTATGAGCTCGCAACGCCTTGAGTTCCGAACCGAACAGAAACAAATCGCCGAATTCGGCCCAGTACAGAGGTTTTATGCCGAGCCGGTCCCGCACGAGATACAGGCACCGGTCACGCGTATCCCAGAGGCCGAAGGCGAACATGCCGACCAGGCGCGGCAGCGTCGCCTCGACGCCCCACCGCGCGCAGGCCTCGATCAACACTTCCGTATCGGAATGGCCGCGAAAGCAGGCGCCCTCCCCCTCGAGTTCCGACCGTAGCTCGACGGCGTTGTAAATTTCGCCGTTATACGTGATGACCCAGCGCCCATCCGATGAAACCATCGGTTGATGACCGGCCGCCGATAAATCGACGATGGCCAGCCGCCGATGGCCCAATCCAATCGAGCCCGCTTTGTCCGTCCAGAGACCATCGCCGTCCGGACCGCGGTGCACAAGCGTACCGGTCATTGCACGGACAGCGGCGGTCAGGTCGCCGCCGCGCCGCGAAGGATCAATAAGGCCGGCTATGCCGCACATGGACGATGGGACCGATGATTAAGAAACGAGCTCGGATACGATCCGCGGTTTGGCCGCCGCGAGGCCCTGATACAGCCGCACATACCGATCGACGCACAGCGGCAAGGAAAACTCCGCCTCGATTTTCGCTCGGCCGTTTCGTCCAAACAATTCGCAACGCACCGGATCGCGCGCGAGTTCGAGGATCGCATCCCCCAGCGCCGCCGGCCGGTGCGGCGGAACGATCAACCCGGTCCGGCCGTGTTCGATTGCGTCGGGGATTCCTCCCACATTGGTCGCGATCACCGGAAGTCCCGCGCCCATCGCTTCTATGACGGCATTGGGAAAGCCTTCCTCATGGGACGGCAATATTGCAATGTCCGCCGCCTGATACAGGCTCTCAAGATCGCATCTGTCCTGAACAAAATGAAGATTTCCGGCAATCCCTGCCTCCGCCGCACGCTCCTCGAGGGACGCCCGAATACCGTCGTCCCGGCCGACGAGAATCAGGCGCCACGGCTGCGGCAGGTCCTTGCACGTACCGATAACCGCTTCGATGAGATCGCGATGTCCCTTGTAGGGCAAAAGGTTAGCGACCGTCAGCAACACCAGATCGTCCTCGCCAATGCCTTCGTTCCGACGGAACGCGGCACGCTCATGATCGTTCGGCAAGGGGCGAAGCTCCGCGCCATTGTGAATCAACCCAAGCCGATCGCCCGGAACGCCATCGGCGGAAAGTTCGGATACAACCGCATGCGAATTTCCCAGGACGGCGGCCGCCCCGCGCATCAGGAATTTTTCTATGACGCCGCTAAATCGATGCCGGGCCAAATAGGTATTCTGTGAACGCCGGCTGGCAACGAAACATCGATGCCCCGCCAGCCACGCCGCCAATCCCCCAAGAATGCAGGCCTTTGGTAAAAAGGCGTGGCAAATATCGGGCTTCAATCGCCGCATTGCCAATCCGAGACGAACGACCAGGGCGAGACTGACCAATGGTTCAAACAACCGGATGCGGCGCGCGGAAAATTGCCCTAGAAATTTGGTCCAATCGTCGATCTCGATACCGGCATCCCGAATCGGCCGCGCCATCTCCCCCTGAACATCCAGGACGCAGACCCTTGGCGTTAAGCCCCGACGCTTCAATTCGGGGAGGATCAACGACAGATGGCGCTCGGTGCCGCCGATCGACAATCCGCCAACGATATAAAATACTGATGTCGGCCGATCGACGCGCACGTCTGGATCATTGGACTGCAGCGACGACGCGGCACCGCTGAACCGCCGCAAGTCATGACTGTCGAGAGCTTCCAATTTTGACGTTCGGTAATCCATGGGTGCCGATCAATCGTGGAGTACGCTCTTTCTCAATGCGAGGTTGCATCAAGCAGGACGCAGTATGCGTTTCGCGCCATGACAATACTGCATAGCACGATCACCGGATTATTCGAAGCATGAAGCTGTACCAGCCGGACAACTAACGAAAAATTATCTCGGATACGCGAAACTCGCCGTGTCAAACCGCGTTGCGGCGCTGACGGAACCATCTGTCAGTCGCTTGATTAATAACAAAAAATTGGGATTTGGGTAAGGAGACGCGCGGTATTTGGGAACTTAAATTTCCCGATTTTCAACGTAGATACGAATCCGCATTACGGCAATATTGATACCCGATCCGCGTTCCGATTCCGGCCGGCCAACGATTCGGCGGGTTTCCGGGGCCGATAGGATTCCGCCTGCCATCGCGAATGAACGCAACGGCAGGCGGTCAGCCTATTCACAAATCGTTGTTAAATTATAACGATTTATGACTTTTTCTTCTTTTTCTTTTTCACGAATTTTTTGTACCGGCTAAACCAATGCGCCATCTTGGCACAATCGGTCGACTCCAGCGCGTCACTGCCGATCGGATGCGCTTTGACGGCAGAGCGGGCCTCGGAGGCAAACTTATCGA
>JAOTYV010000289.1 GCA_029861675.1 Alphaproteobacteria bacterium | reverse complement strand
CTGGAATCGAATGCGAAGGCCAAGCGCCTGCTGGGCTACGCGCCGAAATATTCCTGGCGCGACGGCAGCGGCGAGAAGAATTAGAGCCAACGCGCTTGTGAACCCTTCACGCTTGCTATTCACTTGAGCGAACCCTACAAGTCGAAGACCCCGGCTACGGGGCAATGAGAAAACAAAAAAGCACCGAAACGAACAGGGAGTGCACGGTGAGCGATCACCGATTCGGCCTCCGTAAAATATGGATAACGCGGTACGCGACCTTTCGATCGTGGAAAGGCGCAGCGCTGTGACATCGACGGACACGACATCCGCCGAGGATGAAGCGGAAGCCGATGGTGCGCCGGGCGTGCGCGCCGACCGGCGCACCATCGGCGGCGAATTGCTGTCGGTCGACGATATCTCGCTCAGCTTCGGCGGCGTCAAGGCGTTGTCGCATGTCAGCTTCGACATCCGGGAGGGCGAAGTCCGCGCTATCATCGGACCGAACGGCGCCGGCAAGTCCTCGATGCTCAACGTCATCAACGGATTCTATCATCCCGATTCCGGAGCGATCACTTATAAGGGAAAAACCCGCAAGGAAATGCGGCCGGATCAAGCGGCCCGCCAGGGCATCGCCCGCACCTTCCAGAACATCGCGCTGTTTCACGGCATGTCGACGCTCGACAACATCATGACCGGCCGCAACACCAAGATGCACCGGAATTTCTTTTGGCAGGCGCTGCATGTCGGCCCGGCGCGCCGCGAGGAGCTGGCGCATCGGGAGAAGGTTGAAGAGATCATCGATTTCCTGGAGATTCAGGCGATCCGCAAGACGCCGGTCGGCCGCCTGCCCTACGGACTGCAGAAGCGCGTCGAGCTGGGCCGGGCGCTCGCCGCCGAGCCGGACCTGTTGCTGCTCGACGAGCCGATGGCCGGTATGAATTCAGAGGAAAAAGAGGATATGTGCCGCTTCGTCCTCGACGTGAACGAGGAGTTCGGCACCACCATCGCCTTGATCGAACATGACATGAGCGTGGTCATGGATATTTCCGATCGCGTTCTCGTGCTCGACTATGGCGTCAAGATCGCCGACGGCACCCCCGATACGGTCCGCAGCAACCAGCATGTGATCGACGCCTATCTCGGCGTCAGCCACGGCGAAAACTGAGCGCGGACCGATGGAATTCCTCACCGCCATTTCGATCACGCCTTTCGTGGAAATCGCAGACTCGCCGGTCTTCTTCGCCGAAGTCGCGATCAACGGCCTGTTGACCGGCGTGATGTATTCGCTGGTGGCGCTCGGCTTCGTCCTGATCTTCAAGGCCTCGGGCGTGTTCAATTTCGCCCAGGGCATCATGGTGCTGTTCGCCGCGCTGACGCTGGTCGGCCTGATGGAGCACGGCTTGCCGGTCTGGCTTGCGATGATCCTCACCGTCGGCGTCATGATCGCGCTGGCCTTCGCGATCGAGCGCCTGATGCTGCGGCATCTGGTCAATCAGGAAGAAATCATCCTGTTCATGGCCACGATCGGCCTCGCCTTCTTCCTGGAAGGATTCGGCGAGACGCTGTGGGGCAGCAACGTCAAGCGGCTCGACGTCGGGATTCCCGACATGCCGCTGGAATTCGGCGGCATCCTCTTGAGCAGCTTCGACCTGATCGCCGCCCTGATCGGCGCGGTGATGGTCGCTAGTCTCGCCATATTCTTTCAGAAAACCGCGATCGGGCGGGCGCTGCGCGCGGTCGCCGACGACCATCAGGCGGCCTTGTCGGTCGGCATCCCCCTGAAGACGATCTGGATCATCGTCTGGTCGGTATCAGGCATGGTGGCGCTTGTGGCGGGCATCATGTGGGGCGCCAAAAGCGGGGTGCAATTCAGCCTGTCGCTGATCGCCTTGAAGGCGCTGCCGGTGTTGATCCTCGGCGGATTCACCTCGGTGCCGGGCGCGATCATCGGCGGCCTGATCATCGGCGTCGGCGAAAAGATCGCCGAAGTTTATTGGGGCCCGGCGGTGGGCGGCGCCATCGAGAATTGGTTCGCCTATATGCTGGCCCTCGTGTTCCTGCTGTTCCGGCCGCAAGGGCTGTTCGGCGAACGCATCATCGAGCGCGTCTAGCGGAGGCGACGGGCATGTTTTACCGCGAGGCGGGACAATTCAAGACGAGCTACACCTCGGATCAGGCGATCTTCCCGATCCGCCAGGACCTTTGGTTTATCGCCCTCGTGTTGATCTTCGCCTACGTCGCCGTGCCGCTGCTGATGCAGGGCGCGGACGACTATATGTATCAGGCGGTGCTGATCCCCTTCCTGATCCTGTCGCTGGCGGCAATCGGTCTGAATATTCTGACCGGATACGCCGGATTGTTGTCGCTCGGCACCGGTGCGTTCATGGCGGTCGGCGCCTATGCGACCTACAAGATCACCACCGCCTTTCCCGGTCTGGACATCATTGTAGTGTTTATCCTGGCGGGGATGGTCACCGCCGGCGTCGGCATCGTGTTTGGGCTGCCGAGCCTGCGCATCAAGGGTTTCTACCTCGCCGTGGCGACCCTGGCGGCGCAGTTCTTTATCCTCTGGCTCTTCAACAAGGTGCCCTGGTTCTACAATTACTTCCCGTCCGGCACGATCACCGCGCCGCCGCGCGAACTCCTGGGCGTTTTGATAACCGGCCCGGAAGCAAGCGCGCAGGCCCGCTATCTTATGGTGCTCTCCTTCGTCGCGGTGCTGGCGCTGCTTGCGAAAAACCTCATCCGGGGGCGCATCGGCCGGCAATGGATGGCGATTCGCGACATGGATATCGCCGCCGAGATCATCGGCATCCGGTTGCTGCCGAACAAGCTGCTCGCTTTCGCCATCAGCTCTTTCTACTGCGGCGTCGCCGGCGCGCTGTATGTGTTCTGCTATCTCGGCAGCGCCGAGACCGAAGCGTTCGATATCTTTCTCTCCTTCAACATATTGTTCATGATCATCATCGGCGGCCTGGGCAGTATTCTGGGATCGTTCCTGGGCGCGGCCTTTATCACGCTGCTGCCGGTGCTGCTTACGAACGCGCCGCAATTCCTGGGATTTGCCATGCGCGCGGATATGCAGAAGCATATCGAATTCATGGTGTTCGGCGCGCTGATCATCCTATTTCTGATTGCCGAGCCGCGCGGGTTGGCGCGGCTCTGGCAGATCGCCAAGGAAAAGCTGCGGCGCTGGCCGTTTCCCTATTAGCGCGTGCGCCACGCCATGGCGGTGTTAGAGTTTTGCGAAGACGAAAATAGAAAAAAGACAACAGGGACACGAAAAGCGAGACCGGGCGCCAAGCCCGCCAACAAAGAACAGAAAACCAATCCAAAGGAGGCACATCATGCGTTTCAAGACAACGACGCTGGCAGCGGTCGGCGCGGCCATCGCACTCACTGCCCCGCTGGCTGGCAAATTGCAGGCCGCCGAACAATTCATCCCGATGCTGGTCTATCGGACCGGTCCCTATGCGCCGAGCGGAACGCCGGTCGCCAATGGCTTCCGCGACTATTACACGCTGTTGAACAAGCGCGACGGCGGCATCAACGGCGTCAAGGCGGTCTTCGAGGAATGCGAGACCCAGTACAAGACCAATCTCGGCGTCGAATGCTACGAGAAGCTGAAAAACAAGGGCTCTACCGGCGCGTCGCTGTTCAATCCATACAGCACCGGGATCACCTATCAGCTCATTCCGAAAGCACCGGTCGACAAGACGCCGATCCACTCGATGGGCTACGGCCGGACCGCGGCGGGCGATGGCCGCATCTTCAAATGGGTGTTCACCGCACCGACCAGTTACTGGAGCCAGGCTTCCGCCTTCATCAAGTATGTGGCCGCGCAAGAAGGCGGATATGCGAAGCTCAAAGGCAAGAAGATCACCCATGTCCATCACAACAGCGCCTATGGCAAGGAAGCGAATCCGACGCTGGAAGTCCTCGCCAAAAAGTATGGGTTTAAGCTGAAGCTGCTGGCGGTCGACCATCCGGGTCAGGAACAGAAATCGACCTGGCTTCAGGTCCGGCGCCACAAACCCGACTGGATTTTCATGTCCGGCTGGGGCGTGATGAACTCGGTCGCGATCAAGGAAGCGGCCGCCATCCGGTTTCCGATGGATCGCTTCGTCGGCAACTGGTGGTCGGGCACGGAATCGGATGTGATTCCGGCGGGCGGGGGCGCCAAGGGCTACAAGTCGACCACCTTCCACGGCGCCGGCCCCAACTACGCCGTCCACAAGGATATCCTCAAACACCTTTATGGCGGCGACAAGGCCAAGGCCAAGGACAACAAGTTCGGCGAGGTTCTGTACAACCGCGGCATCATCAATGCGGTCTACACGACCGAGGCGATCCGCACCGCGATGAAGAAATTCGGCAACAAGCCGATGACCGGCGAACAGGTGCGCTGGGGTCTGGAGAACCTGAACCTGACGGCGGAACGGCTGACCCAACTCGGCCTGAAGGACTTCGCGCAACCACACCGGATCACCTGCGAAGACCATGAAGGCAACGGCCCTGTCATCATCCAGCAATGGAACGGCAAGAAGTGGTCGATGGTCTCGAAGTGGATCTCGCCGATGCGCGACGTGGTGCGCCCGCTGATCGAAAAGGCGGCGGCGGATTACGCCAAGGAGAACAAGATCACGCCGCGGAAATGCTCGTGATCTCGACTCTTTCTATCTGCCCTAGCGCGCAACGGAGACGCGGATGAGCGAAAACGGCAACGCCCTTCTCTCCGTCAACAGCATCGAGGTCATCTACAATCATGTGATCCTGGTGCTGAAGGGCGTTTCCTTCGAAGTGCCGGAGGGCGGCATCGTCGCCCTCCTCGGCGCAAACGGCGCCGGCAAGACGACCACGCTGAAGGCGGTCTCCAATCTTCTGCGCGCCGAACGCGGCGACGTTACCAAGGGGTCGATCGAATATCTGGGCGAACGGATCGACCGGCTGAGCCCGCACGATTTGGTCAAGCGCGGCGTCATCCAGGTGATGGAGGGCCGCCATTGTTTCGAACATCTGACGGTCGAGGAAAACCTGATGACCGGCGCCTATACGCGCCGCGACGGCGCCGCAGCGGTGCGCCAGGATCTTGACCGCGTTTATGAATATTTCCCGCGCCTCAAGGAACGGGCACGCAGCCAGGCCGGTTACACCTCGGGCGGCGAGCAACAGATGACCGCCATCGGCCGGGCGCTGATGGCGCGGCCGAAGATGATCCTGCTGGACGAGCCGTCGATGGGGCTGGCGCCGCAACTGGTCGAGGAAATCTTCGAGATTGTCGCCCGCCTCAACCGGGAGGAAGGTGTGACCTTCCTGCTCGCCGAGCAGAATACCAACATGGCGCTGCGCTATTCCCGCTACGGTTATATTCTCGAGAACGGCCGGGTCGTGCTGGACGGCGCCGCCGACGCGCTGCGCGAAAACGAGGATGTGAAGGAATTCTATCTCGGCCTGTCGGGCAGCGGCCGCAAGAGCTATCGCGACGTGAAGCATTACCGCCGGCGCAAACGCTGGCTGGCGTAAGCCGGACGATCAAGGACGGGCGCATGACCGACTATTACGACGATCTGGAAACGCGCGACCCGGAAGCGCGGGAGGCCGCCCTGATGGCAGCGCTGCCGGGACAGGTCGCGCGCGCGCAAAACGATGCGCCGGGCTTCGCCAAAATTCTCACCGGCATCGACGCCGCCGGGATGAACAGCCGGACGGCGCTGGCCACACTACCGGTAACCCGGAAATCCGACTTGATTGGCCTGCAGGCGGGCGATCCACCGTTCGGCGGTCTGATCGCGACGCCCGCGCGGGAGTTGCGCCGGCTGTTTTTATCACCCGGACCGATCGCCGAACCGGAAGGCCGCGGCGAGGATTGGTGGCGGATCGGCCGGGCGCTGTTCGCCGGCGGATTCCGCAAGGGT
>JAOTYV010000288.1 GCA_029861675.1 Alphaproteobacteria bacterium | reverse complement strand
GGAATTCTCTGCGTCACGATCGTCACGACGGAAATGGTCGTGTTCGAATGGCTGCGCCGGGCGGGCACGCCGGTCTTCAAGGAACTCCTGCAGCTCATCAAATGACCCAGAGAATTCCTCTGCTACTCGTGCCGGGTTTGCTGTGCGATGCCGCGCTGTGGCGCCACCAGGCCGAACATCTTGGCGATATCGCCGACATATCGGTGGGCGAAACGACCCGGGACGAGACGATGCCCGCAATGGCGCGCCGGGTGCTTGAGCGTGCGCCATCGGCCTTCGCGCTCGCGGGCCTCTCGATGGGGGGATATGTCTGTCTGGAAATCATGCGGCAGGCGCCCGAGCGGGTCCGCAGGCTGGCGCTGCTCGATACCGCGGCCATTGCCGATGACGCCGCCCGGCGCAAGCAGCGCCAGGATCTCACCACCTTGGCGGAAACGGGAAAATTCAAGGGCGTCACGCCGCGGCTGTTACCGTTGCTCATCCATCCCGAACGGCTGGACGATGCTGCGTTGACCGGAGAGGTAATGGCGATGGCCGGGCGGGTCGGAAAGGCCGCGTTCCTGATGCAGCAACGGGCGATCCTCAGCCGCACCGACAGCCGGCCGGGCCTCGGGGCCATCGACGTGCCGACCTTGGTTTTATGCGGGCGTCAGGATGCGCTGACGCCGGTCGCGCGTCACGTGGAGATGGCATCGGCAATTCCGGGCGCCCGTCTCGGCGTCATAGAAGACTGCGGTCATTTGTCGACTATGGAACGTCCGGAGGCGGCGACGGCCCTGATGCGCGACTGGCTGTTGCGGACTTGATGACCGTGCGGCGCCCGCGCCTCTGGCGCCCCCCAGTCGTCTTCCCGTAAGGTGGGTCGAAATTCCGTTCTTCCGCGAGGACCACATCGATGCCGCAATCCGATATGACGGGAAAACAACACGAACTCCGACCGATCGCCGGGATGCGGATCGGAACGGCGGAATCGGGCGTCGGCTACGATAACCGTCCCGACTTGTTGATGGCGTCATTTGATCCGGGCACCACGGTGGCCGGTGTGGTTACCACGTCGGCCACGGCGGCCGCGCCGGCGCGATGGACGCGCGCGCGGCTGGCGCGGGGGGATGATCCGCGCGGCCTCGTCGTGAATGCGGGCAACGCGAATTGTTTTACCGGCGTTGCCGGAACGCGCGCGGTCGAGGAAACGGCCGTACTGGCCGCGGGTCTTCTCAAATGCCGCGTGCAGGAAATCTATCTTGCATCCACCGGAACAATCGGGGTGCCTTTGGAAATGACGCGGCTCGGCGCCGGTATAAAATCGGCCCATGGGGCGTTGCATGAAGCCAACTGGGTGTCGGTGCCGCAGGCCATCATGACGACCGACGCCTTTCCGAAATCCGCGGCGGCGACCGTGCCGGTCGGCGGGACGACGGTGACGCTGCAGGGGGTCACGAAGGGCTCGTCGATGATCAATCCGAACATGGCGACGACGCTCAGTTTTCTGTTCACCGATGCGCGGATCCCGGCGCCGGTGATGACCGCGGCGCTGCGCGAGGCGGCCGACGCCAGCTACAACATGATGAGCGTGGATAATTCCCAGTCCACCAACGATACGATCCTGCTGTTCGCGACGGGAACGGCGGACGGACAGCCGGACATCGGCGATATCGGCGATCAATCGTTTCAGCTCTTTCGCGTCGCCCTGCAATCGCAACTGCGGGACCTGTCACAGCAAATCCTGAGCGATGCGCAGAAGGACGGCATCAAGATCGAGGTCGCGGTGCGCGGCGCTGAGAGCGAGCAAGCGGCGCGGCGGATCGCCCGGTGCGTCGTGAATTCGTACCAGATCCGCAGCCTTGCGTTGCGCGGCGCCAATTTCAGGCTGGGTCCGGTGATTGCGGCCGTCGGCATGGCGGGTGAGGCGGTCGACGTCGAGCGGCTCACGCTCAAGGTCGGTGGCGAAACCCGCGCGCGCGGCGGGGCATTCGTGGGCGACGCGTCGGTACCGCGGAGCTTCTGCATTCATGAGGGTACGCTCAGCCTCTCGATCGATGTCGGTGTCGGCGAGGCGTCGGCGATCGCCTATGGGGTGACCCATCATGATTTGGTCTGATCCGTTCGGAAACGTCGCGGGATCCGGGGCACCGAAGACAGCGGGGCGCTGGAAGATGCGGCTGTGCCGTTGCTTGGCGGCGGGCTTGCTGCTGTGCGGGGCGGTACCGGTGGAGGCGCAGGAACAGCCCGTCGACGTCGAGCTTGCCTTCGTCGTGGACGCATCGGGCAGTATCGATGAGGCGGAAACGAGCTTGCAGCGCCGGGGTTATCGCGACGCCTTGACCAACCGGCGCGTGCTCGAGGCGATTACCGGCGGATTGCACGGCGCGATTGCGGTCGCATATATCGAATTTGCGGCCGATGGCTGTGAGCGGATGGCGGTCCCGTGGACCCGCGTCGCCAGTAAAAAGGACGCGGCGGCTTTCGGGGACAAGATATTGGCGCAGCCCTTCATGGATTGTCAGGGCGGCAACGCGGTCGGCGATGCCCTGTATTTCGCGGCGGCCTCCATCGAAAGCAACGCCTTCAAGGGGACACGGCGCGTCATCGATATTTCGGGGGACGGTCCCAATACCATTGGGCGCCCGGTGCGGCTTGTCCGCGATGCGATCGTAGCCCGGCGAATCGTCATCAATGCGCTGGCGATCGAGCGGCCGCTGATGCCGGAATTGCCGGAGTATTTTCGCGAAGCGGTCACCGGCGGTCCGGCGTCCTTCGTTATCAAGGCCGAGAATCGCACAGCCTTCGCCGCGGCGATCCTGAAGAAAATGATTCTGGAAATCGTCGGAGAGCCCGCCGGGCCCGAATTCGCGGCGCGCTAGCGTTCCGGGCGGGTGTTGCGGGCGGCTTTTCGCCTGCCATATTCATGGCCGTTAGCTAAAATTCAATCTTTTATTAACGACTCCGGTAACACTCTATGATCGGGCGCGACGTGCGCCGATTGGTCCTGCCGGAGTATCTCAATCATGCGGCTATTCCCGTCGCTGATAGCATTTTTTCTGTCCCTAACGGTGGCGCAAGCCGCCTTTTCGGCGGCAACCCCACAGGTGCCGCAGGATATCCGGTGGCTACGGGGCGGCGATACACCGGAATGGGCGGTCGAGGCCATCGGCGGCGTTTTCCCGAGAAGCGTCACGGGCATCCTGAAAAATGAGGCGATCATCGGTATTGCCGGGCTCGGCGGGTCGCGTGAAAATCCGGCACTCGTGGTGCTTTGGACCGGTAAGGACCGGTGCAACGTAAAGGGATGCGTGGTCGAGATTATCGGCCATCGCCGGGGCCGGTATCAATTCCTCGGCTCCGCGCTCCGCGGTGCCCGGGAAATCGTCTCGCTGGGTAATATCGGCGCATCGGGCTGGCGCGATTTGCTCGTCGGCGGGCGGCGGCTGAGCTGGAACGGCGCTGGATACGAAAAGGCCGGGACGAACCGGGCCCGCACGCCGGACCGCCATAAGTCCCAGCTCTTTGCCTTGACCAAACGGGGCGACATTCCGCGTCTCCGCAAACTCTTGCGGCGCGGCATCGATCCGGATCTGCGCGATAAAAACCTGCTGACGCCGCTCATGCTGACCGTGGCATCGGGCCGGAAGCAAGTGGCGAGCCTGCTCATCACCGCCGGTGCGCGGGTCGATGCGCGCGGCGTCGGCGATGTGACGCCTTTGCATGCCGCGGCGGTCAACGGGCAGTTCGACATGGCAGCCATGCTGATCGCCAACGGCGCCGACACGGCGGTTCGGACGGTCCACCGGGAGACGCCGTTGCATTGGGCGGTATCGAGCGATGTTCGGCTAATACCGCTCCTGGCTGCCAATGGCGTTCCGGTCAACGCTCTCGACCGCAACGGCCGTACCGCCTTGCACCTCGCCGCAATGAAAGGCAATCGCGACGGTGCGATCGCCTTGTTGGGGGAGGGCGCGGATCGCACCTTGCGCGACAACAACAATGAATCGCCAGCCGAGCTCGCCGCGCGGCACGAGCATTGGGAGCTGGTTACGGTCTTTCGCGATGCCGATTTTCCGACCCGGCCGCTGAGCGGCAACGTCAACGCGCGGCCTCTGATATCCGATCAAACGAAGCGGGGCATGAGCCGGCACTTGGCCAACGCCTGGCGGCGCAACCGCGTTTGGAGCTACCGCAAGGCCGCCAACGACGTCGGCGCCGGGAGCAAGGAAGCGGCGTTTGCGAAAGCATTGCTGCAGACCGCCGAGACGGTTCGGCGGCATGATTTGCGCGGTGCGCGGGGCTTTATCGGACGTCTGGTTCGCATCGACAGGGCAAGCGACCGGCTTGTCATTGCCTTTGACAATCCGGTCCAGATTCCCGGTCGGCTGCTCTCCGATGCCTCGATTGGGCCGATATCCGAGCAGGCCTTCTATCCGACGCCGCTGGTCGAGGGCGGCCGGGTCGAGTTTTATGGCGGGCTCCGGCGGTCGGGTGCCAATAAAGGGCAATGGCTCACCGTGCATGTTCGCATGATGGATTGACCGCTCCGGCGCCTGTCGCGCGCCTTAATGGGGCATCAGCGAACCGCCGTTGAGCTGGATCGTCTGGCCGGTGATAAATCGTGAATAGGGTCCCACCAGGAAGCGAACCAGGTCGGCCATGTCCTGCGGCAGGCCGAGCCGGCCCATGGGGATGTCCGTATGTGCCCGGCGGGGCCTGGGCGCGCCGCTGCTGCCGGCGCGTTCCGTATCGAAGGGCCCGACAACCGCGATATTGGCGGTGACGCCATGGGGCCCGAGGTCCTTCGCAATACCCCGGATCATGCCGGCCATGCCGTCCTTGACCGCCGATCGATGCGCACCGCCGTCGCCGGCCGAATACGAGTTCAGGCCGTGAATACCGACGATCGAGCCGCTGCCGCGTTTGACGATATGGGGCGCGCAGGCCATCGAGACACGAAAAGCGCCGTCCAGCGCCACCGCCCGCAGGCGTTCCCAATCCTCGAACGTCAGTTCGGTGAAATTACGTTTGTTCCGTACCGCCGCGTTGTTGATCAGGATATCGACGCCGCCGAGTTCGGAAACGGTCTGGTCGACCAGGCGCTGCACATCGGCCTGATCGGTGATATCGGCCTTTACCGCAATCGCCTGTCCGCCGGCGCTCCGGATACCTGCCGCCACCTCCTCGCAGAGGTCGCCGGCGCTGACGGCGTTGATCGTGACCGCCGCGCCGGCGCGCGCCAGTTCCTCGGCGACGCTGCGGCCGATATTCCGTGCGCTGCCGGTGACAATCGCGACCTTGCCTTCCAATTCCCGGTTCCGGTCCGTCATGGTCTTTGCTCCCTGTTTTGTAATTTCGGAGATGGGCAGGGTAGGCGGGGGCGCGCCCGTCATACCCGACACGTCGGGGAAGCCTACAATACGCCCCGCGTCTTGGCACGCGGAGCGCCCTTGCCTTTCTCGCCCGTTGCGTCATCTTATTCGGGATAGCGGAAAACGAAGGGATACGCCCATGCTGCGTCTTGTCGTGTTGGCTGCCGCGCTTATTGCGATTTTCGTCTATGTACCGTTTCCGGCCGCGCTATTTTGGGCCGCTATTCCGGGCATTTTGCTGTTCACCTGGTTGTTCGAGGCGGGCCGTCGCGGTCGCCGGCTACTGGCGAAACAGAAGAAATACGATGCGATGGACGAGGCGTCACGCCTTGCCGCTGGCATGATCCTCTTTCACGGCGTCTGGCTGGGACTGACCTCGGGGCAGGCCGGGGCCGAACCGATGTCGGGTGAGGGCATGGTCAATGCCGATCCCGGTTTCTCGGGATTCGATGGCGATACGGGCGGCGGTGGCGACGGCGGCGGCGGCGGGTTCTAGAGGACTGAGATTAGGATACTCCTTTGATCGTTGGATCGGCTGACGTCCGCTTGTGA
>JAOTYV010000287.1 GCA_029861675.1 Alphaproteobacteria bacterium | reverse complement strand
CGGCGGAAAAATCCGAAGTGGTGGCCGACGCCGAGCTACCGGAAGCCGGACCGGATGCGCCAGCACCCGAAGCGGACACACCGGAGGCGGTGCCTGAATTGGCGGCGCGCGAACGACCGGAGGAGGAAAGCACACCGATACCGGTGAATGAGCCTCCTGCAATGCCGTCAGAGGAATCGGTGGAAAACAAGCGGACCGGATGGTGGAATCGCGTGGTGGGCTAGGCGCCCGGCACGCCCGCCACCGTCAGGCGCGCGGGACGCTAGACCATTTCTTGATTAAATTGACTCAAGGGGAATGGTCTATCTCTTTGTTTTTACGCAAATACGACGTCGCGGACCGTTTCGGTTCGCTCGGGGTTTTCTCTAACCGCAATACAGCCTATCGCTTCCAGCCGATCAAGGCCTCGGCGGCACCGCGAATCACATCCTCGCTTTCGGCGTAGGAAATGCGTATAAACCGCGCCCCGCGCTCCCGATCGAAATCGAGACCGGGCGTCAAGGCCACGCCTGTCTCGCCGAGCAAGCGACGGCAGAAACTTTCGCTGTCATTGGTCAAATCGCCGATATCCGCATAAATGTAAAATGCCCCATCGGCGGGCGCCAATTTCGAAAAGCCCGCCTTGGGCAGCGCATCGAGCAACAGTTGGCGGTTGGTGTTGTAACCCGCGACCCGCGCATCGAATTCCGCCCGGTAATCAAATGCGGCGAGCGCGGCGAATTGGGACAATGTCGGTGCGGAAATAAACAGATTTTGAGCCAGACACTCCATCGTCCGCACCAAATTTGCGGGGACAACCATCCAGCCGATCCGCCACCCCGTCATCGAAAAATATTTGGAAAAACTATTTATTATCAATGCATCGTCGGTAAAGGCCAGCGCCGAATCCGCTTTGCGGTCGTAGGTAATGCCGTGATAAATCTCGTCCGAAATCATCCGAATGCCGTGCGAATCGCAATACGTCGCCAACGCCCGGAATTCAGCCGTCGGCAGCATGGTGCCGGTAGGATTCGAGGGCGACGCGACGATGAGACCATCCAACGGCCCATCGCGCTGCGCCCGTTCCAATAGCGCGGGTGTCGGTTGAAACCGCTCGTCGGCGCCCGCCATCAATTCAACAGGCTCGACGCCAAAAGCGGAAAGAATTGTGCGATAACAAGGATATCCTGGCGCCGCTATCGCCACACGGTCGCCGGCGTCAAAGACGGACAGAAACGCCAGCACGAACCCACCCGACGATCCGGTAGTGACGACAATGCGCCCCGAATCAATGCCGAGCCCGTAATAGTCGCGATAGTAGTGGGCTATCGCGTCCCGCAGCGGCGCGATACCAAGCGCGTCGGTATAACCGAGCCGATCGGCCGACAGGGCCTGCGCCGCCGCGTCCAGAACACCCTGCGGCGCCCCGGCGCCGGGTTGCCCGACCTCGAGATGATAGACAGCCTGGTGCGCCGCTTCGCGTTGATTCGCAGCGCGCATAACATCCATTACCATGAAGGGCGCGACCTGGCCCCGTGCCGCGATTTTCAGGGCCACATCTATTCCTTTTGCAGCAGGAACCGCAAACCGAGCCCATCTCCCCGGCTGTCCTTGTCGGCCCTGCAATCAATATATCGGGGAGATTCCTGCGGGACACCGCCCGGACAATCGACCGCATTTATGCGGGCCGGATTTTGCAGACGCTGGATCCGGTGCCCGCGCCGGCTCAATTCATCGGTGCGCGCGGCGGTTTCATTCGGTTCAACCAGGACCGATCCGCCGGCGGGATAACTGCGCGGCCGCTGTATCGATTCCTTCAAGGTTTCCTTGCCGATCAGCGTCCTCGCCGTCACCGCGACCAGGGCCGCCGGCGCCGCCGCCCCTCCAATACCGGTGGCCGCGAAGCGGATCTGCTTAGTCGATTTTTTCGTGATCAAGACGCCAAGCAGCGCCGACGCGTCAGTACTTCCGGCGGCCGGGGCCGCAGCCGGGAATATTCCAAGCTCGGGCAACAGGCGTCCCGTGCCGAAGGATTTATTGAGGGTCATCGCACAGGCGACCGCCATGCCGGTTCCGTCCAGAATGACAAACCCGCTGCCCGATGCGTCGACCGCAGGGGAATTCGCCGCCGGATTGGCGCCGTTGACGCCATTGGGGCTTAGCGAAACCGGCGCGTTTCCGCCGCTCTGCCGGGCAGCTTCGATGAGCAGATGAGATCGTTCCTCGGCCGGCGCCTTTTCATACCGGCTATCGGCAGTCAGCGTCGCCAACATGCGCGCGGTCATTTTCCCCGTACGGGCCGGGACTGCCGTCACATGGAGTCGTTGATCGCCGTAATCGATGCCCAGCGCCGGGCGCCATTGCGGCATGAATTGCCGCATATCCTGCTTCGCCAGATTGCCGCCCGCTTGGCGAACCGCCGCGACATACCGATCCGCAAGGTCACCGGTGTAGAATGCGCCCGCACCGCGACGCCGAATTGTCGCCAGCACCGACGCCAGTGCGACTTGGCGCATTGGGTCGCCCTCGGCCAACGGTTCGCCGCGTTGCGTGGCGAAAACCGCCCGCACCGCGGCATCCGCAAAGAACGGCTGTCCCACGCGGCCAAGAATGCGGGCAAGCGGTTTCGAAACCAGATTGCCGGTACGCGCAAGGGTGTCCACACGCGCCAAGACGGTCCCCCATGGCAGCCGTCCATAACGCCCGTGCAACGCCGCCATGCCGCGCACATTGCCCGGCACCACCGAGCGTTGTCCGCTGGAAGCCGCGCCACGTGGAGCGATGGAGCCTAGAAAATCAAGCGTTTCCGTCTTGCCGGTGGCTGGATTGTGGACGAGGCAAACGCCGCCGCCGCCCAGCGACGCCGTCGAGGGCAACGTCACCGACAGCGTAAAATACAGCGCCACCGCCGCATCCGCCGCGGTGCCGCCTTGCGTCAGAATCTCGTGTGCCGCCGCCACCGCGCCCGGTTCGTCCGCGACCATCGCGCCGAATATGAATTCCCGCGGATCCGGCAGGACCCGATCCAACGTTTTGCCGAGACGGCTGTCACCACACGCCGAAAGCGCCAGCGCCGCGATCGCGATTCCACCGGCGAATCGCCCGCAAATAGCACGAACGGCTTTATTTGTGGGTGTCGCCAACCTAAATAGAAGGGAACGCTTGTGGAGGATGTACCCGTTGCCAGGCATATTTGTTGCCGGTTTTGTTGTTACCGCGCGCCGCATCGCGACAATCATGATCGTCGGAATGTTGCTCTTTATTCCCTCAGCCGTCCGTGCGCAAGGCCCAAGCCTCATTCGGGACACTGAAATCGAAAATACCATTCGCGTTTATATTGCACCACTTCTGCAGGCCGCCGGCCTCGATGCGGGGTCCGTGCGCATCCATATCGTGAATGACCGCCGGTTGAATGCATTCGTGGCCGGCGGCATGCAAATTTTCATTCATACCGGGCTGCTGACGAGCGCCGACAGCCCCGATCAGGTTATCGGCGTCCTGGCCCATGAAATCGGACATATCGACGGCGGCCATCTGTCGCGGTTGAAGGACGGCCTGCGCAGCGCCACCACACAAGCCATTCTGGTGAGTATCCTCGGCGGCGCCGCGGCGGTCGCCGCTGGCCGGCCGGATGGCATCGGCGCCGCCCTCTCGGGTGGCGCGCACGTGGCCCAACGCAGTCTGCTGAGCTACTCCCGGGGCATGGAGCAGGCAGCCGATCAGGCGGCCCTGCGCTATCTCGACTCCACGGGGCAGTCGGCGCGCGGCCTGTTGTCCTTCATGGAACTGCTGAGCCGCCAGGAAAGCGTGCTGGGCAGCGACGACAACCCGTACACCCGATCCCATCCGCTGACGAAGAACCGGGTCGCGTTGGTGCGCAACCATGTCGCCAATTCACCGTTGACGAAGACCCCGCTCGACCCGGGTCTGGTCGTGGCGCACCAGCGCATGCGGGGCAAGATCAACGGTTATCTCAATCCAGCGGACGCGATTCGGCAGTATGATCCAAAGCGCCGGGACGTTGAAGCGCGGTATGCACGATCGATCGCCTATATGAGATTGAGCGAGACCGAAAAATCACTCACCGTCGCCGATTCCCTTATCCGTCAGTCGCCCAAAGATCCATTCTTCCTCGAATTGCGCGGCGATATCCTGCGAAATGCGGGCAAGACCAAGGCCGCCAAGGCGGCCTATGAAGAAACGCTCAAGATTTTGCCTTGGGCGGCGCTTATTCGCCTGAGCCTGGCGCAGACGCAACTGGAATTGAACGATGGCACCGACCAGACCGCGGTCGTGGCAAATTTGAAGCAGGCGCTCCGCTACGAACCTCGTATTCCGCGCGCCTGGCGGCAACTCGCAACCGCATATGGCCGAATGAATAAGCACGGATTGGCCTCGCACGCGCTGGCCGAGGAAGCGATTCTACGGGGCGATGGCGCTTCCGCGGCGCGCCTGTCCAAACGGGCAATGCGGACGCTCCCGAAGGGTTCATCGGAGTGGCTCAGATCGCAGGATATCGAACTTCAAATCAAGCGCCGGAAGGAAGAGAAATAGCGCCGGAACGGCTGACGCCGACACCGCGTGGGAATATCCGGCCGGGCAGCAGCCAATAAACAGTTCGTGATGCGAACATTCGGACATTTATTGTGTTCTTGTGATAAAACTCGGCCTAGGGAATAGTGACCGGCGTATCGCCGTATGGCGCAACAACTGGGATAGAATTGGGATGTGGCATCGACTTGCAACAGTATTGCCGATTTTCGGCCTTTTGTGCGGCCTGAGTATCGGCGTCGCGGGCGCGGCGGATGACCCGACCGACGAGCGAATTCGGCAATTCATCCTGAACAATCCCGAAGTCCTCATTCAGGCGCTCGAAAAATACCAGCTCCAGGAACGGGACCGCCAGCGGCAGGAATCGGCCGCGGCAATTACCACAAACAGGGACAAGATTCTAAATCATCCCATGACGCCGGTCTCGGGCAACAAGAACGGCGACGTCACGGTTGTCGAGTTTTTCGACTACCAATGCGGCTTCTGCAAACGCACGCTGCCGACGATGTTGGACATGATCAAACAGGATAAAAAGCTCCGCGTGGTATGGAAGGAGCTGCCGATTCTCGGGCCGGTATCGCAGATCGCCGCCCGCGCAGCCATGGCGGCGCATAAGCAGGGCAAATACCTGCCGTTCCATGTCGCGGTCATGGGCGCCCGCGGGCAATTGACGACCAACAAAATATTCCGACTGGCCAAAAAAGTCGGCCTCGATGTGGATCGCCTCAAACGGGACATGAAAGACCCGGCGATCGACACTTACCTTCGCAATACCATACGGCTCGCTCGATCGATCGGCATCAACGGCACGCCCGGGTTTATAATCGGTGACAAGCTGGTGCCTGGCGCCATCGAAAAAGACCGCATGATGGAACTGATCGCGAAGGCCCGGAGCCAAAGCTAGAACGGCCCGGAACCCGCACGTTTAAGCGACTTCAAGCGCGGTTGAGGATTTCGGGCGGTTCGATCCTGTCGGCCGGCGTAAACCCGAAAACTCGGCCGTAAAACGCCAATTCGGCCTCCAGGGCCCGTTTGATGTTGTCGGCGCGCCGAAATCCATGTCCCTCGCCCTCGAACGGCAGGTATGCGACGGGAATTCCCTTTTCCCATAGTGCGGCCACCATCGCTTCGGCCTGATTGGGCGGAACCACCTTATCGTCCAGCCCCTGAAAGAATATCACCGGACAATTCATCCGGCGCACATGATGGATTGGCGAACGCTCCCGGTAGCGTTCCGCCTCGTCGGGCCATTTGCCGATGAGCCAATCAAGATATCGGGATTCGAATTTATGGGTGTCGCGCGCCAAGGCCTCGAGGTCACCGATACCGTAATGGCTTGCACCCGCCTTGAAGGTATCGAAAAATGTAAGCGCACTTAATGTTGTGTAACCACCCGCGCTGCCACCGGTTATG
>JAOTYV010000286.1 GCA_029861675.1 Alphaproteobacteria bacterium | reverse complement strand
GGACCCGACCTTCGCCTATTTGGAACTTGCCGAACGATTGGCAATGGCGCCGGACACCATCGACGATGCGTGGAATATCGGCCCCGAACCGAGCGACAGCTGCACCGTGATCGATTTGGCGCAACGCATGGTGGACGCGCTGGGAACCGGGCGCATTCTTGTCGAGCCCAATGACGGCGCCATGAAGGAAACGAATATCCTGCAGCTCGACTGCGGCAAGGCGAAAGCGCAGCTGGGCTGGGCACCGCGCCTGCGCCTCGCCGAAGCCATCGACATGACGGCCGGCTGGTATTCCGCATGGGCCGAAGGCGACGACATGGCCGCTCTGACGCGGCGGCAAATCGCCACCTATCGCGGGCGCGCGGCGGACACGGCCGAACGACGTCTCGAAGCCTCCGGCGCATAGCGGATAGTAACCATGACAGGCGATAAACTGACAGCGCTTCGCGGCCAAATACTGGATCTGGCGGCCCAATACGCCGAACTCGCCCATGGCGATACGCCCTTTACGCCCGACCAATCCCCGGTTCCGCCGAGCGGCAAAGTGCTGGGCGCGCCGGAGATGCGGTTGCTCGTCGATTCCTGCTTGGATTTCTGGCTGACGACGGGCCGCTTCAACAAGGAATTCGAAACCCGGCTCGCCAAGGCCACGGGCGCGCGCCGGGCGCTGACCACGAATTCCGGGTCGTCGGCGAATCTGCTCGCCGCGACGGCGCTGACCTCGCATTTGCTGGGCGACAAGGCGCTGCGGCCGGGGGACGAAGTCATCACCTGCGCCACCGGGTTTCCGACCACCGTCAATCCATTAATCCAAAATGGCCTGATCCCGGTATTCCTCGATGTCGAATTGGGAACATACAATCTTGATATTTCCCGGTTGGAAGAAGCGCTGACACCGCGGACCCGCGCGATCATGCTGGCCCATACGCTCGGCAATCCCTTCGATCTCGGAGTCATCGCCGACTTCGCCGAGCGCCATGACCTGATGCTGGTCGAGGATTGCTGCGATGCGCTGGGCGCCACCTATCGCGGCCAACCGGTGGGGACGTTCGGCGACCTGGCGACGCTGTCCTTCTATCCCGCCCATCACATAACGATGGGTGAAGGAGGCGCGATCCTATGCAACAAGCCCGCCTTCCGGCGGATCGTCGAATCCTTGCGGGATTGGGGCCGCGATTGTTATTGCGTGCCGGGCAAGGACAATACCTGCAATCGCCGTTTCGATTGGCAACTCGGCGATTTACCCTATGGCTACGACCACAAATATACCTACAGCCATCTGGGATATAATCTCAAAATTACCGACATGCAGGCCGCCGTGGCGCTGGCGCAGCTCGACCGGCTCGACGGCTTTATCGAGGCGCGCCGACGCAACTGGCGCATTCTGTATGACGGGTTCTCCGACCTTCAGGATACTTTTCTCCTGCCCCGGGCGACGCAGGACAGCGATCCTTCCTGGTTCGGGTTTTGCCTGACCGTCCTGCCCGGCGCCCCGTTCCAGCGGGACGAATTGATTCGCCATCTCAACAACGAGCGGAAAATCGGCACCCGGCTCCTGTTCGGCGGCAACTTGACGCGCCAGCCCTACATGAAGGACCGGCAGTACCGGGTGGTCGGGCCGCTCGACAACAGTGACGTCGTGACAAGCCAGAGCTTTTGGGTCGGGGTGTATCCGGGGCTAACGCCATCGCATCTCGAGCATATTATCGACGGCATCCGGTCGTTTTCGACCGGTCGGAGCGGTGGGGCGATGCGCGCCACGTCGATTTCCCAATGACCGGCGACGCCACCGTCACTGCCGACGCACCGGCCGATGCCAAGGGCGATCGCCGCCGCCGCCTCGCATCGGTGCGACGGCGCATCGCGGAAATATCGCACGCGTCGAATTCCGCTCATTTCGGATCCTCGCTGTCCTGCGTGGAAATCCTCGATTCGATTTTTCAGGTCTCGGGCGTGTCCGTGCGGATCGCGTCGGATCACGACAAACCGCGGATCATCATGTCCAAGGGGCATGCGGCGATGGTCTATTACGCGACCCTCGAAGCATACGGGCTGATCCCCGGTCGCGCGCTCGATCGATATCTTGCCGACGGCTCCACACTTTGGGGGCATGTCACCAAGACCGACGCCGTCCCCGCCATAGACGTTTCGACCGGGTCGCTTGGACACGGATTGTCGCTTTCCGCGGGGTTCGCCCTCGGCCACCGGCTCAATCGCCAGGATGCGGCGGTTTACTGCGTCCTGTCGGATGGTGAATGTGACGAGGGCGCGACCTGGGAAGCCGCCCATTTCGCCGGGCATCATCGGTTTGACCGGCTGACGGCGGTCATCGACTACAACAAGATCCAAAGTCTCGACCGTGTTGAAGACGTGCTGTCGCTGGAACCCTTCGCCGATAAATGGCGGAGTTTCGGCTGGTCGGTCGACGAGGTGGATGGACACGATCCCTGGTCGATAGACGCCGCAATTGCAGGCCCGCGGGATGGCCGTCCCCTGGCGGTGATCGCCCACACGGTCAAAGGGAAGGGCGTGCCGCGGATCGAAGACACCGTGGCGTCGCATTATCACCCGGCGACGGCGGAAGATTCGAGCGGCTTCGATGCGTAATCATCTGATTGAATTGATCGCGGGCGATGCCGCTCAGCGGCCGGACGTCGTCTTCATGACCGGCGATCTTGGCTTCTCGGTTGTCGAGCCGCTGCGCGATCAGATGGGGGACCGCTTCATCAATACGGGCGTCGCCGAAGCGAATATGGTGTCGATGGCGGCCGCGCTCGGCCTGAGCGGCTTCGAGCCCTATGTCTATTCGATCACGCCTTTCGTCACCGCACGCTGCTTCGAACAGATTCGCAACGACGTGTGTTATCACGGCGCGCCGGTGCGGCTGGTCGGCATCGGGGCCGGGTTTTCCTATGGCACCCTTGGACCCACGCATCATGCCTTGGAGGATGCGACGATCATGGCGGCGCTGCCGGCAATGACCGTGTTCTCGCCGGCCACTCTTACGGAGCTCGATGCGCTATTCGACGCGGCCCGCTCGATCGAGGGGCCGATCTACTATCGGATCGGGCGCGAGAACGGGCCTACCGCGCCGATGCCCGCATTCGTTCCCGAGACGCCGGTTACGATGTGGCGGGACGGCAGCACGGTAAATCTGGTCACAAGCGGATGCCTTGCCGAGCCGGTCTTCGCTGCTGCCGACGCCCTGGCCTCCGAAGGCATCGATCTCCGTTTGATTACGGTCCCGATCCTCGCGCCGTTTCCGGCCGCCGCATTCGTGGACTCGCTTGCCGCCGCACCGACGGTCATTGCGTTCGAAGGATACGCGGGAAATCCCCTGGAAGCGGGCGCCCTCAACGCGCTCGCCGAAAACGGCTATCAGCACCCGGTGAAATCGTTGAACGCCGGCCGCGCATTTGCGTGCGAAGTGGGTAGCACCGACCATCAACGGCGTCTGTTCGGTCTGTCGCCGGACGCAATTTGCGACGCAGTCCGCGCGGCGGCCTCCAAGGGATCATGACCGCAACCCTCACATACGGTTCCCGGGTTGTCGACGAGGATATGCACGGCATCGTGCAAGACCTGGCAGCCTCTGCGGCGGCATTCCAGGATGCGCGGATCCTGATTACCGGGTCGAATGGCTATCTTGCGCGCTATTTGGTGACCGCGCTCCTGGCGCTGAAGGATGCCGGACATGCGCCCGGCCTGTCGCTGGTGCTGGCGCAGCGTGGCGCGCCGCCGGCGACGGATCCATATAGCCGGCTCCTTGCGCGCGACGATACCGAGCTGCATCTGCAGGACGTCTGCGATCCAATCGCCGTCGGCGGCGCGGTGGACATGATCGTGCATGCCGCCTCGAAGGCGTCGCCACGCGCCTATCTTGCCGATCCGGTCGGGACGATCGACGTCAATACCGGCGCCACGCGGCGTTTGTTGGAACTTGCGCTGGAAAAAAACGCGCGCCGGTTCCTGTATTTTTCCAGCGGCGAGATTTATGGCGACGCGCCACCCGAGGCCGTGCCGACGCCCGAGACTTTTCCGGGATTGGTCGATTGCACCGGCCCGCGCGCCGTCTACACGGAATCCAAGCGTATGGGCGAGACAATCGTCATGGCCTTCCACCGGGCACACGGCCTGAATGCGCAAATCGTCCGACCGTTTCACGTTTATGGGCCGGGCATGCGGCTCGACGACGGCCGCGTGATGGCCGATTTTCTCCGGTGCCGCCTGAACGACGACCCGATCGAGATTTTGAGCGCGGGCCTCGACACCCGCGCGTTCTGTTACATCGCGGATGCGACGGTGCTCACGCTGCAGGTGCTCGCGGCCGGGTCGCCGGGCGGCATCTACAATGTCGGCAATGACGGCGAACACACAAGCATCTGCGATCTTGCCGAGCTGATCGCGCGGCTGGAGGAACCGAAAATGCCGGTTCGCGTCGCCGCCGATCCCGACGCCGCCCACCTTCAGGGCACGCCCGGCCGGGTGTGCCCGGATATGAGTCGCGCCCGGCAGGAATTCGGCTACGCCCCGTCGGTTGGGTTGGAGGCGGGCCTGCGACGGACGCTCGCGTGGTATCGCGAGAATCGGTGCGCCGTCGTCAGCGATCGAAAATGCAAGACATGACAAAAAAAATCAGCATCGTCACGCCGTGCTTCAACGAGGAGCTCAACATTGAGAGCTGCTACGCCGCCGTGCGAGACCTGTTTGCGGGCGCGTTGCGCGACTACGAGCTCGAATACATTTTTTGCGACAACTGCTCGACCGACGGGACGGTCGGGAAAATCAAGGCGATCCTCGCCCGCGACCCGCGGGTGCGATTGATCGTCAACAGCCGCAATTTCGGCGCGTTCGCGAACCTGTTCAATGGCGTCAAATCCGCCACCGGCGACGCGGTCGTGGTTTTTCTCGCCGCCGATCTGCAAGACCCCCCGGAAGTCATTCCTGAATTCGTCAAACGATGGGAAGAAGGCTACGACGTCGTTTATGGCGTGCGGGAGCAGCGTGAAGAAGGCGTGTCGCTGCGGATCATCCGGCGGCTTTTCTATCGGCTCTTGAACGTCTTCGCGCCTTTCGAAATTCCCGAAAATGCGGGTGAATTTCAATTAATCGACCGCAAGGTCGCGGATCAGGTCGCTCAATTCAACGACCATTTTCCGTTTGTACGTGCGATGATCGCCTATTGCGGCTTCAAGTCGATCGGCGTTCCCTATCGCTGGCGGCGGCGCGAGAAGGGCATATCGTCCAACTCGCTCATGCGCCTATTCGATCAGGGGTTGGGCGGCATTATCTCCTTCAGCAATGTGCCGATGCGGCTTGTGCTGATCGCCGGCAGCGTGACGGCGGCGGTCAGCCTCGTCGCGGCGATCGTCTTTCTTGTCGTGAGTGCGATTTATTATCGGGAGCTGGCCCCGCCGGGTATTCCGCTTTTGACCATTGCGCTGTTCTTTTTCTCAGGGTGCATCCTCTTCGTGCTCGGCTTCCTTGGCGAATACATTTTGGGTATCCACAGTCAGGTTCGGCATCGTCCGATCGTCATCGAAAGCGAACGGTTCAATTTTCCCGTTCCGCCCGCCGCAATAGACCCGCCGGAAACGCCGCAGGTGGCCGCCGATTTAACGGAATATCGCCGGCGATATGCCGCCGGCGATCTCGACCGCGGCTCCTTCTGGTCAAGCCTGTCGCATGAAACCACGGCGCTGCGCCGGCTTCAGCCGATGCTCGCGGGCACCATGCTCGAGCGGATCGAAATCGCGAATGGAGAGCTGATCGTCTCCACCCGGTCGGGCGTCCGTTTCATCTGGGAGCCGGAGGATGTGCGCACCGCCCCGAATATCGCTTTCATGGAAGGGTCCTATGAACCGGAGGCATTCGATCTTCTGACCCGCCTTGCCGCGGGGAAGCGGACCGTGCTCGACATCGGCGCAAATGTCGGCTGGTACAACCTGCATC
>JAOTYV010000285.1 GCA_029861675.1 Alphaproteobacteria bacterium | reverse complement strand
GACCAGCCGCTCGCTGGTAAGTTGCCCATTCCGAATTGCCGCAGCCGCTGCAATCGCCGTTAGCGTATTGGGATCGGCCATAGTGCCTCGCAATGATTTGTTCAGCTATACGAGAGGCGCCGCAACCGTAACCATTGCATAAATTGTTGGGTAGGTCACCGGCCGCTCGAACCATGCGCGACAGTGGCGATCCTTACGAAAATCTCCCTACGAAGCCGGTGACCACGGGGCGGCTGCGGCGAGAGCAATTAGGCTCGAATTTGAATCTGAGACACATTTGATGTCTTCTAGCGTCAGAACCTCGTCATCTGTGTCGCGTATTTTACGTTCGAACTCGTCTTTTTTTCCGCGTATTCGTCGGGACCGCTTGTTGCGGGACAGGAGGCCGCTCAAATAGTTCGTGTTTCGCATACTCTAAAATCTGCTGAGAGCGCCGGGTCGGCCGACGCTCGATTCCTTCCACAGGCGGGGATTGCCGTGCGATGTCGAGACTCTCAATCTGCGGTCCGACGCGTTCGATGTCGATGCGGATACGCGCACACTTGTCGCTGTGGTCTCCGAAATTTTCCCGCGACAAAACGTCACCGCCAAATCCCGGCCTGCAACGAATGCTTGGAACCAACCAACTCCAGTAAACCAACAATGATGGGAGAGCACCATGTTTAAAAGAGCAGGGCCTATCGCGATTTCTCTTGCCGCCGCGGGCTTGGCGGCAATGGGCTTTATCGCAAGTGCAAACGCCGAATCCGTTATACGGATCGGCATGACTGCCGCCGATATTCCGGTTACCACCGGGGCGCCGAGCCAGGGTGGCGAAGGGCTGCGCTTCACCGGGTTCACCATGTATGACGGTTTGGTGAACTGGGATCTCTCACGATCCGACGTGTCGGCCACGATCGTTCCCGCGCTGGCAACGGAGTGGAAGGTCGATCCCAAGGACAAGACCAAATGGACTTTCAAACTCCGCAAGGGTGTGAAATTTCACGATGGGTCCGATTTCAATGCGAATTCGGTGATCTTTAACTTCGGCAAGATCCTCGACAAGAAATCGCCGCAGTTCGATCCGAAAGGCGCCGCACAGATTCGCGCCCGCATCCCCAGCGTGAAGGGCTACCGCAAGGTCGACGATTATACGGTGGAGGTCACCACGCCGACGCCGGACGCCATGTTGATTTATCAGCTCACGTGGTTCCTGATATCGAGCCCGGCGCAGTGGGAGAATGTCGGCAAGGATTGGAAAAAATTCGCCTTTAAGCCGTCCGGCACCGGGCCGTTCCGCCTCACCAAACTGGTGCCCCGCGAACGTGCTGAGATGGCGCCGTTCAAGGGATACTGGGACAAGAAGCGGCGTGCCAAGTCGAAGCTTGTCTTGCGGCCGATTCCGGAAGCCACGGCACGCACCGCGGCGTTATTGTCGGGGCAGGTCGATTGGATCGAGGCGCCGTCACCCGACGCGGTTCCGCGATTGCGCAAATCCGGCATGCAGGTCGTCACCAATACGTATCCGCATATCTGGCCCTATACGCTTAGCTATTTGCCGGGGTCGCCCTGGCTGGACAAACGCGTCCGTAAGGCCGCCAATCTCGCGGTCGACCGTGCCGGGCTGGTGAAACTGCTTGGGGGGTTGGCGGAACCGTCGACCGGTCAATTGGAGAAAGGCCATCCCTGGCGCGGCTCGCCGAAATTCAATATTCGCTATGACCCGAAAGAGGCCCGGCGGCTGTTGAAGGAAGCCGGTTATGGTCCGAACAACCCGGTCAAGACCAGACTGGTCATTTCGACCGGCGGATCCGGTCAGATGCAGCCGCTGCCGATGAACGAGTTCATCCAGCAGAACATGAAAGAAGTGGGCATCGACCTGCAGCTCGAGGTCGTCGAATGGGCCGCCATGCGGACGATTTCCCGAGCGGGAGCGACCGCGGCCGATCAGAAGGGCTTCCATGCGATCAACAACAGCTACAGCACGGCGCAGCCCTTCAACGCCTTCGTGCGCTTCTTTCATTCTACCAGTATCGCGCCGAAAGGCCGGAACTGGGGCCACTACAAGGATCCCTGGGTCGACAAGATGATCGACAAGATCGTCACCACTTTCGACATCAAGGAACAAGACAAGCTGTCCGCGGAGCTCCATACCAAGCTGGTCGACGATGCGGTTTGGATCTGGATCGTCAAGGATCTCAATCCACGGGCGCTCGGCCCGAAAGTTCGCGGCATGGTGCCGGCACAGTCCTGGTATTTGGATCTGACGCCGGTCCACAAAGTGAACTAGACCGAAGCCGTAAAGGATAACCAGCGGACGCGGGAATCGCTCTGTGTTGAGTGATTCCCGACGTTCGGTTTGACCGTTCATGTTTCAATACATCATACGAAGAATTCTCTACACATTCCCGATCGCGCTGGGGGTTACGGTCATCGTATTTTCCCTGGTCTATCTCGGACCGGGCGATCCGCTCGACGCCGTGCTGCCGGACGACGCGACGGCGGCGGATGTTCAGGAAATCAAGGAATTGTACGGCTTCGACAAACCCTTGCCCGTGCAATACGCAATCTGGCTCGGGCGGGCGGTCACGGGCGACCTCGGAACGTCGATCGGTACCGGGCAGCCGGTGACCGACGATTTGAAAAGGGCCGTCGTCAACACGTTGATACTTGCTGTCTTCGCCTCGATTTTTGGCTTCACCATCGCCGTCGTGCTGGGCACCATAGCCGGTTACCAGCATGGGCGGCTGGCCGACAAGGCGGTCTCGGCGCTGGCCATTACCGGGGTCAGCGTACCGAATTACTGGCTCGCCATTGTCCTGGTCATAATATTTTCCGTGGAGTTGAACTGGCTGCCGTCGCTCGGCATGGGGCCCGGGGAATCGGCGGCGTGGACGGTCGACTGGGCACATATGCGGCATATGATCCTGCCGATGATCGGCGTCTCGGTCATTTCGATGGGGATCATCGCTCGCAGCATGCGCGCCTCCGTGGCCGAGATACTTAACCAGGAATTCGTGCAAACCCTGCGTTCGAAGGGCCTTATGGAACGGCAAGTGTTGCGCCATGTGGTGAAGAACGCGGCGCCGACCGTCATGGCGGTGACCGGTCTGCAGATCGGGCACCTGATGGGCGGCTCGATCCTGATCGAGACGATCTTCGCCTGGCCCGGCACCGGATTTCTGCTCAACGAAGCGATCTTCCGCCGGGATTTGCCGGTCCTGCAGGGAACGATCCTGGTGCTCGCCATGTTCTTTGTCGCAGTCAACCTCGTCGTCGATGTGATGCAGACATCCGTCGACCCGAGAATCAAACGGGATTGAGGGGCGCGGGAATGGACACGATCGATGAAACCGCGGACCGCGCCGCGAAATCAGCCGCAGGCGGTGAAATTCCGACCGGCGCGCTCGAGGTGCGAAGCTATTGGCAGAATGTATTCCTGCGGCTGCGTCGCGATCCGGTCACCGTCACCTGCGCCGTGATCATCCTGCTGATCGTCCTAATGGCGATCTTCGCGCCGCTCCTGGCGCCGGCGGACCCGTACAAGGCCAACATGCTGAAGCGGCTGACCGCGATCGGCACGGCCGGATACCCGCTCGGCGCGGATGAGCTGGGCCGGGACATGCTGTCGCGGCTGATCTATGGCGGCCGCATATCGCTTTTGATGGGAATCGTGCCGGTTGTTGTCGCTCTGCTTATCGGCGGTACGATGGGCGTCATCGCCGGTTTCGTGGGCGGACGCACGAACATGCTCATCATGCGCTTGATGGACGTGTTCTACGCGTTTCCGTCGATCATGCTGGCGATCGCCATTTCCGGTGCGCTCGGCGCCGGCATCGGCAACGGCATGATGGCGTTGACCCTTGTCTTTATTCCACCGCTTACACGCATCGCCGAAAGCGTGACGACGCAGGTCCGCAGTTTCGATTTCGTCGAGGCAGCGCGCGCCAGCGGTGCAAGCTCGTGGACGATCATCCGCGTCCACGTCCTGAGCAACGTGCTTGGACCCGTCTTTATCTATGCAACGAGCCTCGTCAGCGTCGGTATCATCATTGCGTCGGGATTGAGCTTCCTCGGCCTCGGCGTCAGCCCGCCCGCGGCGGATTGGGGGCTCATGCTGAGCACGCTGCGCCAGTCGATCTATGTCAATCCGGTCGTCTGCGCCTTGCCGGGCGTGATGATTTTCGTCACCTCGCTGTGTTTCAACCTGATGAGCGACGGGTTGCGCAGCGCCATGGACGTCAGGCTGTGAGGGGCGCGGTTCGATGACAAACTCCCCGGCCGCGGCACCGAATGGCATCGATCCCGCCCGCGGGCAAACGCTGATCGACGTGCGCGATCTGAAGAAGTTCTTTCCCGTCAAGATGGGCATTTTCCAGCATGCCGGCCTCATGGTGAAGGCGGTCGACGGGGTGTCGTTTTCGCTCCATTCCGGCGAAACCCTCGGCATTGTCGGCGAATCCGGCTGCGGTAAATCGACGACCGCGCGGCTGCTGATGCATCTCATCGAACCGGACGCGGGTGAAATCGTGCTGGACGGACAGGCGGTGGGCGGCAAGGAAGGGCTGACGGTAAATGAGCTGCGCCGCCAGGTGCAGATGGTGTTTCAGGATTCCTATGCGTCGCTGAATCCCCGGCTGCCGATCCAGGACACGATTGCCTTCGGCCCCACCGTACATGGCGTGCCGCGACAGGAAGCGCGCGACCGGGCGCTCGGCCTGCTCGAGAGCGTGGGCCTGCAGCCGGATCAATTCGGCAAGCGCTATCCGCACGAACTATCGGGCGGGCAACGGCAGCGGATCAACGTGGCGCGGGCGCTCGCCCTGCAGCCGCGTGTCATTATTCTCGACGAGGCGGTGTCGGCGCTGGACAAATCGGTCGAGGCGCAGGTCCTGAACCTTCTGGTTGATCTAAAGGCCGAATTCGATCTCACCTATATCTTCATTTCGCACGACCTGAACGTGGTGCAATACATGAGCGACCGGGTCCTGGTGATGTATCTCGGCAAGGTGGTCGAGCTTGGCGCGGTCGACGAAATCTACGGCAATCCCCGGCACCCCTATACCCAGGCGCTGCTGCAATCGCGGCCGTCGATGGATCCCGAACAACGGATCGACGAGGCGCCGATCACCGGCGATCCGCCGAACCCGATCAATCCCCCATCCGGATGCCGTTTCCACACACGCTGTCCCTTCGCGGAGGAAGTGTGCGCGACCACGGAACCGCCGCTGTACACCAAGAGCGGGGCCGACGCGGTCGATCATGCGGTGGCCTGCCACATGGAGGAAGCCGGTTCGGGCCACAGCCGGGCACAGTCGCAGTCCGGAGAGACGCCATGAGCGATGCGATGCCGGCGGCGTCTTTGAGCGGAAGCGCGCCCGATGCCGCGCCCGCCGCGCCGATTGTCGAGGTGCGAGACCTCCGGGTGCGCTTCGTCACCCCAGAAACCACGGTCTACGCGGTCAACGGCGTCGATTTCTCGCTGCACCCGGGGGAGGTGCTGTGCATCCTCGGCGAATCCGGTTCGGGCAAGAGCGTGACGCTGCGCGCCCTGCAACGGTTGCTGCCCGAAAACCGGACCGTGCTCGAAGGCTCGATCCGCATCGACGGCGCGGACGTTCTGACCATGCCGAAAAAAGATCTGACCGAGATGCGCGGCACCAAGGTCGCGATGATATTTCAGGAACCGATGACCGCGCTCGACCCGGTCTTTACCATCGGCCAGCAGATCGCCGAGACCATCCTCCGCCATGAGGGCGTCGATAGAAGGACGGCGATGGCGCGCGCGTTGGAACTGCTGGAGATGGTGCAGGTTCCCTCGGCGAAGCGGCGGCTCGCCAGTTATCCGCACGAGCTGTCCGGCGGGCTGCGGCAACGGGCGATGATCGCGCTCGCGCTGTCGTGCCGGCCGCGTGTCCTGCTGGCCGACGAACCGACGACCGCGCTGGATGCCACGGTGCAGATTCAGATCCTGCTGCTCTTGCGGT
>JAOTYV010000284.1 GCA_029861675.1 Alphaproteobacteria bacterium | reverse complement strand
GTCAATTTCCATTTCAAGAGGGTCGTCCGTGCCGCCGCGAAGTCGCATGCGCTTCACGCCGAGAACGAGCTTCTGTCCCGATGCCGCGTCGCGGTAGGTCAGCCGGGCCTTGTCGATCAATACCTCATTGACCCCGACCGACGGTAACGCGCCGGTCGCGGACTCATCGGATGCTTTTTTCTGTTTTTGGGCCGGTTGCTTCGCGGCCGGGGTTTTCTTGCCCGGCGCCGGCGCAACGGTAAATTCATAGTTGCCGCGTCCCGCCTTATTGCGCTCAATCAATATGTCCGCACCCGTCAGCACCAGTCGCTTCACTTCCAGCTTGCCGCCGAGGAGAGGCGGCACCGCGACCTTCACTTCGAACCGGTCGAACCGCGCCATATCCGGGCGCGAACCCCAAGGCGCATTGGCGAAGCGCACATCGTTAACCGCGAGTCCTGGACTCAGGGTGAACAGGTTGAGTTTCAGGTCACCGCCGATTTTGAGTTCCCGACCGGTCGCCTTTTTTGCTTCCGCAGCAATCTGTTCCTTGTATTCATTGAAATCCAGGTTGAGCAAAATCACGACGCCGGCGACGAGGATCAAGACAATCGCCGATAGGCCGATCAATACAATTTTTCCGAGTCGCATCAGCGGATACTCCATAACGATTTTAGGACGGCAGGCACTGCGTCGAAATGGGATATGACATGATGGGCGCCCGCGCCGTTCAACTCGGCGACGTCCTGATATCCCCAGTCCACACCGATCGCAAAAGCATTGGCCGCCCGCGCCATCGATATGTCAAACACCGTATCGCCGATCATTACCGTCGATTCCGGCGCCGCGCCCGCCTCCGCAATTGCGTCCAGCATGATACGCGGATCGGGTTTGCCCGGTCCGTCATCCGAAGTCTTTGTCACGAAAAAGCGTTCGCTCAATCCATGTTGCTCCAACGTGCGGGTCAGGCCCCGGCGCGAACGCCCTGTGGCAACCCCGAGAATGACGTCCCACGATTCCAATATTTCCAGGATTTCCCGGACGCCGGGAAACAACGGTTCCTGATGATCACCAAGATCACGAAGATTGTTGGCAAAGGAAACGTAGTCCTTGCAGACCGCTTCGACCGCCGCCGGCGCGAGCTCCGGCATCAACCGTGCGACCGCATCTTCCAAATGGAGTCCGACAATACGGCGCACCGCGCCCGCATCCGGGTCTTCCAGGCCGTTCGATCGAAACGCCGTGGTCATCGCCGCGACAATGTTGTGCTGACTGTCGACCAATGTGCCGTCGCAGTCGAACAGCACCAGACGATTTGGGGCGGACAACGCCATATTTACATCCATACCGTGAATTCCAAACGTCAGTCTACACCGGCGACCCAGGCATCAAGCCTGTATTCCGGCATGGGTCTTCAGAGGATCGAATATTCTGACGTCTCATCGTCCAATAGCGCATCACCCGCCGCTGAATCGAACCCGAAAAGCGACCATGTTTCCTGCATATGATACGGAAGCGGCGCGCGAACGGACAAATCACCTTTTCCCGACGGATGCGGCAGCGTGATTTCCCGCGCATGGAGATGCAATTTGCGCGATACCGGGTAACCACTCACGAAGGCCTCCGAGCCGCCATACTTGCCATCGCCCAAGATCGGACAACCGATGCTGGCGCAGTGAACCCGAAGTTGATGGGTGCGGCCGGTCGCCGGCAGCAGCGCGACCCAGGCGAGACGCCGGCCAACGGTCTCAACCACCAGATACCGGGTCGTCGCGGACTGGCCGTTTTTAGGGTCCGCCACCATCCGCTCGCCGCCCTTCCCCGGCAGCTTGGCAATCGGCAGGTCGATCCGGCCGGCGCGGAGATCGGGCACGCCCACCGTAATCGCCCAGTAGATCTTCTTCGCGGCTCGTCCCTTGAACGCCTTGGCCAGCGCCGCCGTCGCGAGCCGCGTGCGGCCGAGCAACAGCGCACCGCTGGTATCCTTGTCCAGTCGGTGGACCAGCCGGGGCCGCTCGTCCAGCTCGAAGCGGAGCGCGTCCAGCATGCCGTCGAGATGCCGATGGGTCCCGGTCCCGCCCTGAACGGCCAGACCGGGCGGCTTGTTGAGCGCGATGACATCGCCATCGCTGTGCAGCACCAGGGACCGAACAAATTCCTCGTCGCCGGAGGGCGTTGCGCGGGCGGGCTTTGCGCGCGCCGGCGGCGCATCGCTCAAGGGCGGCACGCGAACCGCCTGGCCCGCCTTGAGCCGCAGATTGGCCTTCGCCCGCTTGCCGTCGACCCGCACCTGCCCCGTCCGCAACAGCCGTTGCAGCCGACCGTGCGTCACATCCGGAAAATGCAGGCGGAACCAGCGGTCGAGGCGCAAATCGTCCTCGCCGTCGCCGACATTGCGGATTTCGACGCCTCTCATTGCAGGACCGCGCGGGTCAGGGCCATACCGGCAAACAGCCCACCGACCGCAAGCACCACCGAGGCGATAATGTAGACCGCCGCAAGACCAAGCTGGCCGCGGCCATGGAGTACCGCCACATCGAGCGAAAATGTCGAGAAAGTAGTGAATGCCCCCAGCATGCCCACCGTCAGCATGGCCCGGAGCGCGGGCCCCGGCTGCCAGGCAAGGGCGCCGGCCTCGACGAGGACGCCCATCAGGAACGAGCCGACAACATTGATCGTCAGGATGCCCCACGGAAACGCGGTTCCCAACAGCGACGCGACCTGGAGATTGACGAAATGCCGAGCGACGGCGCCGATCGCGCCGCCGGCGGCGATGGCCAGCACAAGTTTCACCTAACTTCCCCGTTCTGAGGCGCGCCGAACCCGCCGGTCAAAGGGCTCCCGACCCGGTTTCCCCGGTCCGAATACGCACCACGGCGCCCAGATCATAGACGAAGATCTTGCCGTCGCCGATTTTGCCGGTATTCGCCGTATCGCGGATTGCCTCGACCACCCGGTCCGCCAGACCGTCGTCCACGGCGATCTCGAGTTTGACCTTCGGAACGAAACTTACCGCGTATTCGGCGCCGCGATAGATTTCCGTTTGCCCCTTCTGACGCCCGTAGCCGCGCACCTCGGAAACGGTCAAACCCTCGACCCCGATTGCGCCCAGCGCTGCCCGCACGTCTTCGAGCTTGAAGGGCTTGATGATCGCCATCACGAGTTTCATGGCATGGTTTCCTTGTTCTGTCGCTGTTCAGCGATGAAATCAGATGTGGTAGCCGCGTTCGCCGTGCTCGGACAGGTCCAGGCCCTCGGTTTCCGCCTCGACCGAGACGCGCAATCCGACCAGCGTTTCGACAAGCTTGACGATAATAACGGTCCAGACGGCCGTCCAAACGACAGTCGCACCGACACCCAATGCTTGTACGCCGAATTGCTTGACGGCGGTCATGCCCTCGGCGAGACCGAGGCCGCCCATCGACGGCAGCGCGAAAAAGGCGACCAGCAGGATACCGAGTATGCCGCCGACGCCGTGGACCGCGAAAACGTCGAGCGAATCGTCGATCGCGAGGCGGTGCTTGATGAACTGGACCGCAGCATAGCAAACCCCGCCTGCCAGAACACCATAAACGAGACCGCCCGCCGGGCCCACGAAACCGGACGCGGGCGTAATCGTCGCCAACCCCGCGACCATGCCGGTCACGATACCGACCAGGCTGGGCTTGCCGAATTTCACCCACTCGATCGCCATCCAGGTAAGCGACGCGGCGGCGGCGGATAGATGCGTGACCAGCATCGCCATGCCCGCGCCGCCATTGGCGGCGAGCGCACTACCGGCGTTGAAGCCAAACCAGCCCACCCACAACATCGCGGCGCCGGTCATGACCATTCCCGGACTATGTGGCGGCCGAAGTTCGTTCGGGAAACCGCGCCGGCTGCCCAGACATTTGACGATGACGATCGCGGAGACGCCGGCCGTGGCATGCACCACCAGCCCACCGGCGAAATCCATCACGCCCATCTCTCCCAGCCAGCCACCGCCCCAAACCCAGTGACACACCGGCGCATAGACGATGATGAGCCAAAGACCGCTGATGAGCAGCACCGCCGCGAACCGCATCCGCTCGGGATAGGCGCCGACAATCAACGCAGGCGTGATAATCGCAAAGGTCATCTGGAACATGAAGAAGACGCTTTCCGGAATATTGCCGGTCAACGCATCGACTCCGACACCGGACAGAAACATTTTGCCAAGCCCGCCAACCCATTGGTTTGCGGCGCCGCCATCGGCAAAAGCGAGGCTGTACACTCCCACCACCCAGAGCACCGAGGCGAGGCAGGCGATTGCAAAGCAATGCATGAGCACCGACAAGACGTTCTGTGCCCGCACGAGGCCGCCATAAAACAGGGCCAGCCCCGGCAATGTCATGAAGAGGACTAGAGCCGTCGACGTCAAAATCCAGGATGTATTGGCGCCGCTTAAGGTCGCGGCCAATGCCGACTTCGGCAACGCCAGCAAAATCAAAATTCCGAAAAATACGCTTCCGCGTCGCTTGCCCGACATCTTGGAGGCCCCCTACGTGGTACTGTCTATTCTTCTTTTCTGTCCGGAAGAGCGAATAGGACATGCGTCTACACCCACGCGCCAATTCACCCGGCGGGCGCATATTACATCTTGCCCCGATACTATGCCAATGCTGCGCTGCCGTCAGGTGCCGCCGGTCGATCCGGCCGTCTGGCGCGCTTCCCACACCGGCAGCCGGCGGGGATCGTCGTAGACGCGCCATTCCACACGATCCGGCCAAATCTCGAACACCACGGACGCCAATGTGTAGCCGGTATCGCCGCCGGCCTTGTCCCTGCGACAGATCGGCCAGACATCACCCTCCGTATCTCCAAGGATCGCCAGCGCATCGCGGGACTCCGCGACATGGGCCAGCAGCGCATCGGCGCGCGTCTGCCGGTCCCGCGAGGACGGCGCCACCTGTTGATCGATATCGGAGAATTGCGCGGAAACCAGATGATTTGCATGCGCCATCGGCGTTTCCACGATCGTCACCCCACATCCACTGGCCGGCGCCTCGACCGACCACAGGGTCATCCCGCCGGGTTGGCCAATATTGTGATGAAATCCGCTTGCCCGGTCCGATCGCTCCAGAACCGCACGCGCCTCGTCGAAATTCCGGCAGTTCATGACGGCGCGCGTGGTCAGATGGCGGACGATTCCCGCTTTCTGATCCCTCGGCCGGATGTGATTGATGGTCTGCACCAAGCCGGCCGCATTGACCGCGAAATTGTGGGTCGGCAAATGTCCGGGCGAGCAAAAGCTCGTAAACGCCAACCCGTCGTCAGGCTCGACGGTGACCAGAAAACAATGACCGTCCAATCCGGGCGCATCGTCCTCGTTGTGGCCGATGATTGCCGGCACGCCATCGGCGGCATTCCCCGGCAGCAAGACATCGGTGCATCCCTGCGCCCCGGTATACCCAAGATCGCCCGGCATGTCGCCGCGGCAATTCCACAGAAAGACGTCCCAAAAATCGGCCTCGGCGCCCGCCGCAATCCCGTCCATCTCGCGCATGAAGCCGGGATAGGCCGCGCGCGACCGCGCCTCGGCATCGCGAAGACGGTCGGAGCCGAGAAAGGTCGTCAGCGCCCGGTAACGGTCGAGGTGACGAACGATTTCGTGGAACGCATCACGTCCCTGGCGGCCAATGGCGACGCCTATTTCGTAGTGATCGCCGGACGCCCGAATATGCGGGAACTTCACGGTCCGTCGTCTCCGGATTCGCCGACGGCGCGCATCCGACCCGCCCGCAATCGCGCCCAATACGACAGCCGCTTGACGATCTCGCGCTCGAACCCGCGATCCAGGGGTCGATAAAGCGCCTGCCGTTCCATGCCATCGGGAAAGTAATTCTGACCGGAGAACCCGTCATCCGCATCGTGATCGTATTGATAGCCGGCGCCGTACCCAAGTTCGGACATCAACTCGGTGGGCGCGTTGAGGATATGCTTCGGCGGGCTCAATGATCCGGTTTCCCTGGCG
>JAOTYV010000283.1 GCA_029861675.1 Alphaproteobacteria bacterium | reverse complement strand
ATTTGAGCCGGGGATGGAGTTCAAGCACGAACTCACCCGCACCGTCACCGAGATGGACAACGTCATGTTCTGCGCGTTGACACATAACCCTCAGCCGCTTCACCTCGACGAGGAATTCGCCAAGGAAACCGAATACGGCCAGCGCATCGTCAACAGCCTGTTCACGCTGGGCCTCGTGATCGGTGTTACCGTGGGCGACACCACGCTCGGTACGACGATCGGCAACCTCGGCATGACCGATGTCCGGTTCGCCAATCCGGTCTTCCACGGCGACACCATCCGCAGCGTGTCGAAGGTCAAGGAAAAGCGCGAATCGAAGTCGCGCCCGACCGCCGGCCTCGTCGTGTTTGAGCATTTCGGCTACAACCAGCGGAACGAGGAAGTCGCCTACTGTGTCCGCACCGCATTCATGAGAAAGAAGCCCGCATGATTATTCGTTCCTGGCTGTTCGTCCCCGGCGACAGCGAACGCAAACTGGAAAAGGCGCGCGAAAATGAGGCCGACGCACTGATCCTCGATCTCGAAGACGCCGTGTCGAACGACCGGCAGGACATCGCGCGCACCATGGTGCACGATTATCTGAAAACCCACAGCGACCGCTCGCGCCAGCAGATCTGGGTCCGCATCAACCCGCTCGACACCGAGCTGTGCCTGCCCGATCTGGCGGCGATCATGCCGGGTGCGCCCGACGGCATCTGTCTTCCCAAGGTCTACTCCGCCGAGGGGGTCAACACGCTGTGTAATTATCTGTCGGCGCTCGAGGCCCGCGAAGGGATCGAGGAAGGATCGACCAAGATCCTGTGCGTCGCGACCGAAACGGCGGCGTCGCTGTTGACCTTTCACACCTACCTCGAAGGCGTTTCCGACCGCCTGATCGCGATGACCTGGGGCGCGGAAGACTTGTCCGCCGCGCTCGGCGCCAGCGACAACATGCACCCGACCACCGGCGACTATGACGACCCCTATCTGATGGCGAAATCGCTTTGCCTCGCCGCCTGCCGCGCGATCGATGTGCAGCCGGTCGGCGTGCTTTGGGTCAATTTCCGCGACACCGAAGGGCTCGAGGCCGATTGCCTGCGCGACCGCCGGGCCGGATTCATCGGCAAGATCGCCATTCATCCGGCGCAGCCGCCGGTCATCAACAAGGCCTTCACCCCGTCGGCGGAGGAAGTCGCCTACGCAAGGCGCGTGGTCGAGGTCTTCGAAGCGAACCCGGGCGTCGGCACCATTGGACTCGACGGCAAGATGCTCGACATGCCGCACCTTAAGCAGGCACGGAATGTGCTGGACATGGCCGAACAGATCGCGGCGATGGGGTAAATCAGGGCGCTCTTGACGGAGATGTCAGGAGAGTCACCGTTACACGGTTCAAAATTCCATTTGGGCGGATTTTTCGATTGACCCACCGTCCTGCCGGGTTATCTCTCCCAGGATGCCCGGATACATCAGCATACGCGGCGCCCGCGAGCACAATCTCCAGAACATCGACCTGGATCTGCCGCGCGACCAACTAATCGTCATCACCGGGCTGTCCGGCTCCGGTAAGTCCTCCCTCGCCTTCGACACGATCTACGCCGAGGGGCAGCGCCGCTATGTGGAGAGCCTCTCCGCCTATGCGCGGCAATTCCTGGAGCTGATGGAGAAGCCCGACGTCGATCTGATCGAAGGGCTCTCGCCTGCCATCTCGATCGAACAAAAGACCACCAGCCGCAACCCGCGCTCGACCGTCGGCACGGTGACCGAGATCTACGACTACATGCGGCTGATGTTCGCGCGCGTCGGCATTCCCTATTCGCCCACCACCGGCCTGCCGATCGAAAGCCAGACCGTCAGCCAGATGGTCGACCGTATCGCGGCGATGCCCAATGACACGCGGCTATATCTGCTGGCGCCGATCGTGCGCGGCCGAAAAGGCGAATACCGCAAGGAATTCGTCGACCTGCGGAAACGCGGCTTCCAGCGGGTAAAGATCGACGGCGAGTTGTACGAACTCGACGCGGTCCCGGCGCTGGACAAGAACCGCAAGCATGACATCGAAGTCGTGGTCGACCGGCTTGTCGTGCGCGACGGCATCGCGACCCGGCTCGCCGATTCACTGGAAACCGCGCTGGAGCTGGCAGACGGATTGGCGATTTCCGAGGATGCGGATAGCGGCGAACGGACCATCTTCTCGGCCCGCTTCGCCTGCCCGGTTTCCGGCTTCACGATCGACGAAATCGAACCGCGGCTGTTTTCCTTCAACAATCCGTTTGGCGCCTGCCCGGCCTGCGACGGTCTCGGCACGACGATGTATTTCGACATCGAACTGGTGGTTCCTGACTCCTCCAAGTCCCTATCCGATGGTGCCATTCGACCATGGGCCAGTTCCACGTCGCCCTATTACCGCCAAACCCTGGAAAGCCTCGCCCGTCATTTCGGCGTCACCATGCATACGCCCTTCGGCGAGCTGCCCGAGGAAGTACGGGATGCAATCCTGTCGGGAACCGGCAAGACGCCGGTGAAAATGGAATACGACGACGGGCTCCGCAAGTACGAGACAAGCAAGCCGTTCGAGGGCGTCGTGCCGAACATGCTGCGGCGCTGGCGCGAGACCGATTCGAGCTGGGTCCGTGACGAACTCGAACGCTATCAGAGCATCCATCCCTGCGATGTCTGCGACGGCTTCCGGCTCAAACCCGAAGCCCGCGCCATCAAGATCGCAACGCTGCAGATCGGCGAGGTCTCGCGCATGTCGATCGCCCAAGCGCGCGACTGGTTCCTCGGCCTGGACGAGTCGCTGAACGACAAGCAATTGGAAATTGCGGAGCGCATCCTCAAGGAGATCAACGAACGGCTCGGCTTCCTGATGGATGTCGGGTTGGAGTATCTGACGCTCGACCGCGCCTCGGGCACGCTGTCCGGCGGCGAGAGCCAGCGGATCCGTCTCGCCTCGCAAATCGGATCGGGTTTGATGGGCGTACTGTACGTGCTGGACGAACCGTCGATCGGGCTGCACCCGCGCGACAACAACCGGCTCCTGGAAACCCTGAAACGCCTGCGCGATCTGGGCAACACGGTCATCGTCGTCGAGCATGACGAGGACGCAATGCGGATCGCGGACTATCTGGTGGATTTGGGACCCGGCGCCGGGATCCATGGCGGCAAGCTGGTCGCGCACGGTGTGCCGGACGACGTCATGCGCAGCACCGAAAGCCTGACGGCGCAGTACCTCACGGGCTTTCGCCAGATACCGATGCCCGACGCCCGGCGCTCGGGCCACCCGGGTCAACGCCTGACGGTCACGGGCGCCCGGGCCAACAATTTGCAGGATATCGACGTCTCGATCCCGCTTGGCACTTTTACCTGTGTGACCGGCGTCTCGGGCAGCGGCAAGTCCACCTTCGTGGTCGAGACGCTCTATCGCGCCCTGGCGCGGCATCTGAACGGCAGCCGCGCCCATCCCGGCGCACATGACTCGATCACCGGGCTCGAATTCCTCGATAAGGTGATCGACATCAATCAATCGCCGATTGGCCGCACGCCGCGCTCCAACCCCGCCACCTATACCGGCGCCTTCACGCCGATCCGCGAATGGTTCACCGGCCTGCCCGAGGCCAAGGCCCGCGGTTACGCGCCCGGAAGGTTTTCCTTCAATGTCAAGGGCGGCCGGTGCGAAGCCTGTCAGGGCGACGGCGTCATCAAGATCGAGATGCACTTCCTGCCGGATGTCTACGTGCAATGCGACGTCTGCAAGGGCAAGCGGTACAACCGCGAGACGCTGGAAATCACCTTCAAGGACAAATCCATCGCCGACGTATTGGCGATGACCGTCGAAGAGGCCGCGGATTTCTTCAAGGCCGTGCCGTCGATCCGCGACAAGATGGAAACGCTGAAACGGGTCGGGCTCAGCTATATCCAGGTCGGGCAGCAGGCCACCACCCTATCCGGCGGCGAGGCTCAACGGGTCAAGCTGGCCAAGGAGCTTTCCCGGCGGGCGACCGGGCGGACGCTCTACATCCTGGACGAACCGACCACCGGCCTGCATTTCGAAGATGTGCGCAAGCTGCTCGAGGTCCTGCAAGCGCTGGTCGAGCAAGGCAACACGGTGATCGTCATCGAGCACAATCTGGAGGTCATCAAGACCGCCGACCACATCATCGATCTCGGCCCGGATGGCGGCGACAAGGGCGGCCGGCTGGTCGCGACCGGCACGCCCGATGCCATCGGCGCCACGGCCGAAAGCCACACCGGCGCGTTTCTCAAGCCCTATTTCGCAAAGCCGAAACGGCGCAAGCGGGCGTAGCGGCGGTCCTGGCGCGGCGTCAGGCCAGGCAATCCCAACCGCAATCCCCATGCCGTGCCGGCCGCCGGCCAATTTGCCGTTTGCACATTTGGTGTTACGATTTAGCGCACCCAGAATTCAAAAAAACTCCAATAACGTCATTGGGTGGTTGAGCTTTCTTATTCCGCACTGTCGAAAAGGGAGACTCGCCGACATGACTTATTCGCAAAATCTATCGAAATTTTCGCTCGGTCTTGCAGCAATCTCGGTCTGTGCCGTTGGCCTGACCATGGCGCCGCCGGCCGACGCGCAGAAGCTCCAGGCCGTTACAATTCGAATTGCATCGGATGTTAGCCCGCCACCTCATCCGGCGGCGATCGCTCAGGAATTTTTCAAGGAACGCCTCGCCAAGGTCATTCCCGGCAGCAAGCTTCGCATTTTCACCGCGGGCGGGCTGTACAACGTTCCCGAGGCGGTCGAAGCGATGCGCGACGGCAACCTGGAGATGACCTGGGGCCAATTCGGCAAATCGGCCCAGATCGATCCGTATATGAGCATCGTGAACGGCCCGATGTTGCTGAACACGCCGGGCGCGATGAATTCGCTCGATAAGCTGGACACGTTCAAGTTCCTGAAGACGCGCATGTCGAATGTGCATGGCGTGAAAATTTTCGGCACCGCGCATATCAGCATGTATATCGGCTTGGGCGCCGGCGAGCGTCTGCTGAAACCCGCCGACTTCAAGGGCAAGAAGATCCGCAGTACCGGTCCGGCCGAGAACGTCGCGCTCAAGAAATGGGGCGCGAACCCGGTCACCATGGCGTTCGGCGACGTGCCGCCGGCGCTGCAGACGAAGGTGGTGGACGGGCTGATCACCAGCCTCGGCGGCTTCATTTCCGTCAAGGACCAGGCGCCGTATTTCACCATCGCCGGGATCAACGGCATGGTCGGCGATTATTATTGGATCGGCGCCAGCGAAAAATGGTGGAACAAGCTCAACAAGCCGACCCAGACCGCACTGCAAAACCTGATCGTGGATGAAGTCATTCCCTTCCAGAAGAAGATCAATTGGTGCAACGACAAACGCGTTCTCGATCTCTACCACACCAAGGACCCGTCCAAGCCCGGCATCTACATCATGACCGGATCCCAGCAAAAGGTGCTGGCCGATCTGCTGGGCGACGCGACGACCGATTGGGTGAAAGCGGAAACCCCTGCGGACGCAAATCCGTGGGTGGACAAATTCGTCCAGCAGGCGAAGGCGGCATCGAAATCCAATCCGCTCGGCTCGACGGCGTTGGAAAAAACCGATTGTTCGGAATTTTCGGGCTGGTTCAAACGCTTCGCCAAAAAGAAAAAGAAGAAAAAGACCTAAACGCAAGGATAACCGGATGGACAGCGCGTGAGGCGCTGCCCATCCGGCTTGTGGCCATCGGTTTTCCAGGGCGCGATGTCGCGCTTGCGCAAACGCAACGACATAATCAAGTCGACAATCGCGTATCCCGTTCTGCCGATAACCTGAACACGAACCATGCCCGGCTAGGATCGATGACCGCAGACTCGCATGACGATATTGACGCCGCCCGTGCGGCGATGGACGGCTTTATGGAAGCCTTCAACGCCGAAGACGCCGAGGCGTTGCGGACCCGCTGGTTCCACTTCCCCCATGTGCGTTTCCATAGCGATACCGTCACGGTGATGGAAGGGCCGGAAGACCTG
>JAOTYV010000046.1 GCA_029861675.1 Alphaproteobacteria bacterium | reverse complement strand
GTTCGGTATAAGTTGGCGCGCTGTGCGATCGGTCAAGGGGAGATTGTCGTCGGATATGTTTTCGCACCGTTGACTATCACCCGTCTGCATTTGCCGATTTGTCGCGGGAATATTTGGTGCCGATTAGGTGCCCACATCCGGCCATTAGCTTCCGGGTGGCACTCCCCAGCGCGTAAACTTTCCGATAAATTGGCGACAGTTGAAGCGCTGCATTGGTCACCGCTGCCGAAAAACGGAGAGAGAGAGATTCCATGACGGAACAATATGTGAAGGACAAGGTTATCCTGGTTACCGGGGGCGGCGGCGGCATCGGCGCCGAGATTGCGAAACTGGCGGCCGCCGAAGGCGCAAAGGTGGTGATCAATGATCTTGGCGGGTCGGTGGACGGCGAGGGCGCGGATGGCGGGCGCGCGCAGCAGATCGCCGACGAAATCGGCGCGAATGGCGGCGAAGCGGTTGCAAATGGTGGCAGCATCGCCGAATGGGACGATGCGCAGGCGATGGTGCAACAGGCGGTCGATACCTTTGGCCGGATCGACGGCGTGATCAACGTCGCCGGCATCCTGCGGGACCGTATCTTCCATAAGATGACCCGTGATGATTGGGATTCGGTGCTCGGTGTACATCTCACCGGCTACTTCAACGTCTCTCGCTCGGCAGCCGAACATTTTCGCAAACAGTCCTCCGGTTCGTTCGTGCACTTCACGTCCAATTCGGGGTTGATCGGCAATATCGGGCAGGCGAACTACGCGGCGGCGAAGATGGGCATCGTCGGGCTTTCCAAGTCGATCGCCCTCGACATGGCGCGCTACCGGGTGCGGTCCAATATTATTTCACCGTCCGCCTTCACCCGGATGACGGAGACGATTCCGACCAACGACCCGACCAAGGCCGCCCATGTGGAGCGTCAGAAAGCGATGTTGCCGGAAAAGATCGCGCCGCTCTGCGTCTATCTCATGTCCGATCATGCCGAGGACATTACCGCACAAGTATTCTACTGCCGGGCCAACGAAATCATGTTGATGAGCCAGACACGGCCGATGCGGTCGGTTCACCGTGACGGCGGCTGGAGCTGCCAAACCCTTCACGAACACGGCATTCCCGCGCTCAAGCCGAGTTTCTACGAACTTGAGCGGTCGCGGCAGGTGTTCACCTGGGATCCGGTATAAGCGTTGCGTCCTCCCGAAGTCCAATCGCGCCGAATATGCGGCGGTTAACAAAGTCGCAGGAAAATTTGGGCAAAGTGGGCCCTCATCCCGGAATTCAGTTCGGAGATAGGGACGGGCTATGGAAATCACTCTTGCGCGGGGCAGGGTCGCCGGGCCGGTGGCGTTGTTCGTCGTGGCGGCGCTCGCCGTTTTTGGCGCGGCCTATGCGGCCGGTCTGATCACCACGCTCGGCTACGAGAAAAAGACCCTGACCTTTTCCGGTTATGGGACCGGGACCAATTCCGGCGGAGGGGTGGGCCTGAAGCACATGGTTTTTTTCGAGGGGCAGACGTTTTTTACTCGCTACGATGCTGCTGTTCGCGCGGGGTCATTGCGGATTGGTATTCTCGAAACCTTCGGGCCGATCGGCGACAAGCCGCACTTTGTAAAGGCTATTGAGCTGAGCGGCCGCGGCGAGGTCACCTACCGGATACCGAAAACCAGCGTGTATTCCGTCTACTTCGAAGGATCGCCGTCGGGCCGGGGATACGATCTCTCCTACACCGTGCGATGGCGCGCGCGCTAACGCTCACGCAACCCGGACGGTCGCCATCATGCCGGCTTTTTGATGCTCCAGAATGTGGCAGTGGAACATCCAATCGCCGGGATTGTCGGCGACGAAGGCGACGTCGACCCGGTCGCGGGGATGCAGCAGCACCGTGTCGAGCCAGGGCTGGTTTTTCTCCGGTTTGCCGTTGCGGCTCAGGACGCGGAAGGAATGACCATGCAGGTGCATCGGGTGGTCCCAAGCGGTTTCGTTGCGCAGGGTCAAGATTTGGCTCCTGCCGTGCTGAAAGGTGAGGAGCGGTTCGATCCGGCGCATATCCTCGGGCATGGCGACGCCGTTGAGCGCCCAGAACAGGCCACGTCCGGCAAGCGCGCGCATTCCCATCGGCCCGCCGCCCATCATCCCGCCCATCATCCCGCCCATTCGTCCGCCCATCATCCCTCCCATGGCGCCGCCCTCCAGGACGACTTCATGCCGGGCAGCTTCCCTGAGCTTCGGTTCGGGCAGGGGATTCGCCGGCAGCGCAATCGGCGTGTCGGGCGGTCCACTGCGAAGGGGCTTTTCCGATCCATACGCGATGTCGACCAGTCGATAGGGCTGCCGGCGATAGTATCGATCCGATACGGTAAAGCGTGATCCGGGCGGCTGGGTCATGTCGAGGATAAGGTCGGCGCGCTGTGCCGGGGCTAGAACTACGGTGCCGTCATCTGCTGCATGGGGGGGTACGGGCTGACCATCGAGTGCGATGATCTTCGGCGCATGCCCGTCGAACCGCAGCGCAAAGAATCGCGCATTGGCGACATTGACCAGTCGCAGCCGGATGCGTTCGCCGCCGCGCACGGATATGTGTCCGGGCAGGCGGCCATTGATCGTCACCGTATTGCCGATTCTGCCATTGTGACTCAAATCGTGCGGGTTTCCGAAGCCGCCGGCAATCGCGGCGGATTTGTCGAGCAGCCAATCGTCCAGGACCCAAACAAGGTCGCGGTCCACCGCAATCGGGTTCCGTTCCTCGACCACGAGCGGGCCTGCGAGGCCGCGTGCCACCTGCTCGCTGCTGTTTGAATGCGGGTGGTACCAAAAAGTACCGGCATCCGGCAGTGTGAAGTCATAGAGGAAACTGTTCTTCGGTGCGATCGGGTCCTGCGTGACAAACGGCACGCCGTCCATCGCATTGGGCATGCGAACGCCGTGGAAATGCACGGTCGTCGGTTCCGCAAGACGGTTGTGCACGCGAACGCGCAGCCGGTCGCCCTGCCGCTTGCGAATGAGCGGCCCCGGCACCACGCCGTTATAGGTCCATGCCATCGTATCGGGATAGTCGCCGCCGACGATTTTTGTCTTCGCCGGCGCGGCGTTCAAAGTGAATTCCACGGAATCGCGGGTCGCCGCGACCGCCGGACCGGCGACGAACGCCGTTCCGGCGGCAATGCCGGCCGCGATGAAATCACGTCTGGTAAATCGTTCGGTCATGCGAGCTGCCAATTTTGCTGGTTGCCGGCGCGCGCTAAGCCGCCGTCATCGCCTCATTCCACTACATAGGGATTCCAGTGACTGTAAGGTCAATATCTCTTGGCGAATTTCCATGCGAACAGCGAAAACCCCCTCGCTGAAAACCGCACAAAGGATTGGCGAGGCTTTTTGCGAGAGGGTGGTATCCGACCTCCGCCGCCGCGGTCACGGTGAGCAGAGCACGGCAGTTTTCGCCTTGAAGTGTTCGGCGCGCTTTCCCGACAGCACCGAATATTTCCATCTAAACCCTTGGAGGACGGGCGTTCAAATACAATGAAGGAGGGGTCTTAGACGCTTGGAGTACGCCGAGTTGGCCGATATTCGGCATTATTGTGCAACCGAGGCCCGTAGCGTGAAGATTGTTGGCAATTTGGCGCCGAATGAGCAGAGCCCCCCGCGTAATGCGGAGGGCTCAACCAACAGGGAAGATTTGGCCGGAATGTTCTCCGGGTGGGCTACTTCCGCGGTTTGGTCGACTGACGCAGGCACTGCGCCTTCAGCTTCATGTCCTTGATCTTCTCGCACTTGGTGGCGGTCTTGTCGTCAGCGGCCGTGGCGGGGCTGGCAATCGGACCGGCGATAAAGGCGGAGAGGATGAGGACCGGAAGAATTCGACGAATCATTAGAGACTCCTTAGGTTTGAGTGGGTTCGGGGAGGGTGCACGTCAAGCAGTGCGCGGCTTAAAGATCCGAGCAGTGGGTATTCTGCTTGCCATGCGGATAGGGTGATCCGGTTCCCCGCCTTTCCGGAGCCCTGACACGGGTTTTGAGGCTGGCGAGTTGGGCTCGCTGCAGCTCTTCCTTCGTAAGATCGATTCGAATGACTTTGACTTGGGCGCCTTCGACGGAAACGACTTCGGCACGGTGCGGGGCGACCAATACCGGGCCGCCATCCATTTCCGGCGTATCGCGTATCGCGACGAGGACTTTCTTAACCTGACCGTTATCGTCGACGACCAGGTCGTCGACTTGGCCGATGTTGTCGCCGCCGAGCGTCAGCACATGGCTGCCGACGATGCGGTGCGACGAATAATACCGTTCGGCCTGGTTCGCCCACATCGCCTGGTGCGGACCGGACCGCGCAAACAAATGGTCTCGGTTATTGGGCGCACGCAAATCGAAGGTTCTTGAGCGGGTTGCTTCAGCCTGATTTGGCGACGCGTTGGGAGCTGGAATCCAGAGTGCTGCGAGGCCGGCACCGAGTATCAAGACCCATGCCGCCGAGCGGTATCCGGATTTGCGAAGTTCGCTTCGGGATAATGTCATCGCTAGATACCTCGATCTCTTTATTGTGCGCCGCACGCCTTGTTCGCGGCGCGTTGCGTGTCCGTGTGAGTGACGTTCCTGATGACATAGACGGTCCACGAACGGGATTATTCCCGGCCGTTTTGGCGAATGATTTCGCAATCCCGGAATTCCGCGCTTGTGCCGGAGTTCGGCAAACTAATTCCATTGAATTGCCGCAATTCAGTCTGAATTCGACAGCCTTCAGGGAATAAAACCGGATTAATTAAGTCTGTATAGGCATGGATCATGCGTCGCAGGATCGTTCGACATGAACGTGACAAAAATCAGCACCGCGAGGACCCGGCATGCCGGCCGACGCGGTTGCGTCGACGCACGGTCGGGAGGGGGCACGGCGACGGAGTCCAATTCGGAATTCGTCGACAATTTTTGGGCAGACCCGTTTTACGACGATGTCGCGGATCGGGGTTTGTCCCAATGGGGCCGTTTGTTCGAGGTCTCGGCAGGAGCGGTGACGCAGTGGATGCTGCGTCATCTTCGAATTTTCAAAACGCTCACGCCGAACCTGGAGGAAACAACTGTGCCCGAATCCGGCCCTGCGCTCTCTCACTACATTCTGTCTCTGCGGCGCTACGCCATAGCCCTTGTCGGCAATCGTGAGGATGCGGACGATCTTGTTCAGGAGTGCCTTGCCCGTGCCCTGGCGCGGACGGTCGCCTGGAACCGAGTTCGGAATGTGCGGGCTTATCTGTTTACGATCCTGCACAACCTCTATGTAGACCGCGCCGGCAGCCGCAAGAACGCGGGAATCGTGGTGCCGATCGAAACCGCGGAAGCACAGCTCAGTACGCCGGCCTGTCAGGAACACGGCCTTCGATTGCGAGACTTGGAGCGCGCGCTGCGCCTGCTGCCGGAAGAGTTTCGCCAAGTCGTCCTGCTCGTCGGCATGGAGGGAATGAGCTACCGGGATGCGGCGACGGCGCTTGGTGTTCCGGTGGGCACGGTTATGTCTCGCCTTTCGCGCGGCCGTGAAACTCTGCGCGAATTGATGGCGAGCGATACGCAACAAAAGCTGCGGATGGTCAAATGAACAACATCGAAAATTCTGTGGGACGGCCCGTATCCGAGGGCGATCTGCATGCCTACGTGGACGGGCAGATCGATCCGGCGCGTCAGGCGAAGGTTGAAGCGTATCTTGCGGCGCACCCCGATGACGTGGCCCGGCTGCATGAATATGAATCCCAGAATTTCGGTCTGCACGTCCTCTTCGGGGGCACGGAGTTGTACCCGGATGCGGAAATCGATCGTCTGAGTGAACAATTCGCGCAGGCGATGCGGCGGCAAGGTCTCCTGCTTGAAATGAAACGCATGGCGGCCGGGTTACTCCTGCTCGTCGGCGTGTTGGGCGTCGGTTGGCTGGCGCACGACAATTACACGCGGTCCGACGATCCGTTCCTTGCCTTCACGCGGCAAGCGGTCGGGGCGCACACATTGTTCGCCGGCCGGAATTCGACGCGTCATCTGGTCGCCGATACCAATGAATCCACCGTGGTTTCCTGGTTATCGCAGCGGCTGACAGGCGTTCCTGTCCGTGCGCCGGATTTGAACCGGCTCGGATTTAGTCTTGCGATGGAGCGGATTTTGCCGTCGGCCAATGGCCCTGCCGCGCAGTTGCTGTACGAGCATGAGGAAATGGACGCGCCGGTCACTTTGTTTATCGGAAAGAACGGCGATGCGCGGCAAGCCGCGTTTACATATGTCCAAAACGACGACGTCTCGATTTTCTACTGGCAGAACGGTTCTTTCGCATACAGTTTGGCGGGACGGATTGAACGGAAAAAGTTGTTGGCCCTGGCCGAGGCTGTCAGTGAGCAATTGAACGCGCCACCACCGCTTCCGAAACGTTATGTCCGGCGTCCGTCGCCCGACCAGACAGTTGGGGCGATTGTTCCGCCGTCCGATAAGCCGGTTACGACGGCGACCGTCGCCACGCCGGTGCTGGTGCCCGCTATCCCGGAGGCGGGATCGGTCCGGCCGCCGGCGAAAGAGGCAATGCCGGTCGCCGCTCCGGCGGCAGCGAGCGAGCCAAAAGATCCTGCAGCAGTGTCAGAGCCCAGCGCACTCGAAAAACCGGCGCTGCCGCCCGTGGGGGAAGTCGAGAAACCGAAGAATACGTGAGCCGGCCCGTTACACCATTTCTTGTTCAAATAGACTCAAGTGAAATGGTCTATCTCTATGTCTTCACGCAAATACGGCGTCGCGAACCGGTTCGGTTCTCTCGGGATTTGCTCTAGAGACGGGCCGTCGGTGGCCGGTTGGTCGGATCCAGCGCATGAATTGTCGAGGCGCTGGCCTTGTTGAACAGTCGGTACATTCCGCGCCCGGCGGCTTTGGCCTGATAAAGAGCCTGGTCTGCGCAATTCATCAACATCATGGGCTGCCGGCCGTCGGCGGGAAAGATCGCCAGGCCGATGCTCGCGGAGACCTGTAATGGGCTTCCGTGATTGTCGAAACTCTCTTCGAAGACATGGGTCAGTTTCGCTCCGATATTTTCCGCACCCGCCGCCGATGTCACATGGGGCGCGATTATCGCGAATTCGTCGCCGCCGATCCGGGCGACGAAATCAGTCTCCCGCATCAAATCCGTTAGGCGTTTGCCCGCGGCGCGCAAGATTTCATCGCCGATCGTGTGGCCGTAGCGTTCGTTGAGATGCTTGAAATTGTCGAGATTTATCAGCGCGAGCACGAGCAGCCGGCCGGTACGGTTCGATTGCGCGATTGCGCTGCAAATTTCCTTTTCGAACAAAGTACGGTTTGGCAGCCGGGTCAGACCGTCGTAATGGCCGAGATCGCGCAGTTTCGTCATGTATGTCTGGCGGGCGATCGCATGCCTGAAGGCGAAATCCAGACTGTCGCCATCCAACTGATCTTCGGTGATGCATTCGGCGGCGCCGTTGCCCAATACGCGGAGAATCAGGTCGCGCTCGTATTCGGGGATGACAATGATGACCGCTGCCGTCGAATTGTGATTGGAGACCATATCCAACAAGACGGATTCGCCGTCTCCGTCCGGCAGGCGATGGAATAGCAGAATGCAGTCGAAGGTGCCGCTGTGGAATGCCTCCAAGGCGGCCTGCCGGCTGTCGACCTCGACGATGGCGGTTGATAGATCCGACGCTAGGATAATCTTTCGAATTTCGGTGCGTTGTCTTTCATCCGGCACCACCAAAAGCACGCGAACAGTCATCGGCAAGTCCCCAAGACCGCGGCCGGAATACTGCAACGCCACCCTATGTGCGCCTCGTCCGCGACTAATCTCTAGTGTTGGTTAAAGCGCTGAATAAATGGTTAAAAATAGGTTGTATTTGTTTTGATTCTAATATGTTTTAGGTTGCTGTTTCCGGTGGTTATCGTATCCGGACCGGCTCAGCCGAGGCCGAATAATCGGGCCGCCGTCGCACCGAGAATTAAATTTTTGTCGGCTTCGGGAATGTCGGCATCCTGGATCACGCGGGTCGGCGCCGGGTCGCCAATCGGGAATGGATAATCCGAACCCAGCATGATCCGTCCGGCGCCGAATTTATCGCACATGAAGCGCAAAGCGTCGGTCTGGAACACGATGCTGTCGAAATAACACTGGCGCAGCCCTTCTTCCGGGTCGGCATACTGGCCGGGATGGGCGTCAAAGTTTCGCACCAGGCGTCCGATGACGAAGGGCAGCCCGCCGCCGCCCGTGCTCAGAACGACTTTGGCGCCGCTGTATTTAACGAAATGGCCGGAAAACAGCAGGCGGGCGCAGGCGGTGGTCATGTCGTTGAGCCGGGCGACCGCATTCACCATGTCGTAATCGAGCACCCGCTTGTCCAGCGTGTCGAAGACCGGATGAATGATAATGACCGCGCCGCGCTCCGACGCCGTTTCCCAGAACGGATCGAGATCGGGATCGTCGAGATTGCCGCCTTCGCCTTTCGGCTGCGCGGCGATCATGGTGCCCGGCATGCCCATGTCCAGCGCTTCGCGCAGCACTTCGGCCGCCAGTTTACCGTCTTGCATGGGAACGCTGGCCAGCGGCGTCAGTCCGGGCTGATTTTCGGTCGCGCGCAGAAGGTGCTCGTTGATCATGCGGCTCCAGGCGGCGCCTTCCGCGCCCGCGATTTCGTAGCCGAACATGTCGAGCCAGCCGCCGCATATCTGATGGTCGATACCGCGTTCCGCCATCCAGGCCAGGCGCTCCTCGGCGTCGCGCAGCTTGGGCATGACCGGCCGTGTCGGGGACCGGCCGGCAAACGCCAGTTGGTATTTGCCGTCCTGCTGCAGCAATTCGACGGACGGAAACGCCCCCATTGACGACTGAAGCGCGTCGAACATGGCCTGCGGGGCGTAATGGGCATGAATATCGATAATCATGTGTGATCTTTCAGCAGGTCGCTCAGTATACCGAGCTTGACGGGAAGGGCGCTCACCTCGAGCCCGATCGGCAACAGCGCGTCGTTCACGGCGCTGGCGATCGCGGCGGCGGAACCCATATAGCCGGCCTCTCCGGCGCCTTTCTGGCCGAGGGTGGTGAGCGGCGACGGCGTGCAGTGTTCGGCCATCTTGATTTCGGGGATTTCATGCGCCGACGGCAGCAGGTAGTCCATGAAGGTTCCGGTCAGGTGCTGACCGGTCGCGTCGTATTCGAATTTCTCATACAGCGCCGCGCCGATGCCGTGGGCAATGCCGCCCAGCAGCATGCCCTTGACGATGCTCGGGCTGATGACGGTGCCGCAGTCATGCGCAATGGCATAGTCGTGGATCCGCACCTTGCCCGTGCCACGGTCGATCTCGAGCAGCGGAATGTGCGCCTCGAAGGAAAAACAGGGATACATCTGCACCCGTCCGTCCTCGGTCGGCATCACCCCGCCATTCGGGACCTGCAGCGTGTGACTGGCCTGTAACCCCGGCTCCATGCCGGGCGGCATGAGATGGTATTGACGGTGGCAGATGCGAACCAACGCCTGCCAATCGAGGCCGGTCGACGGGTCGTCCGCGGCATGAACCGATTTATCCGCATAAACCAGTGTGGCTTCGGGCCGATTAAGAGAATGCGCCGCGATTGTGATGAGCCGGTCGCGCACTGTTTCGGCCGCCCGGTGCGCCGCGCCGCCCAGCATGATCGCCATGCGGCTTGCCACCGGGCTGTTGCCCGGCAGGCTCGATAGGGAGTCGGAATGCACGACGCGGATTTCCGCGGGGTCGATGTGCAGCACTTCGCCGACAACGGTGGCGGCCAATGTCTGATGCCCCTGTCCGGCAGTGGACGTGCAGATCAAAACGGTAACGTCGCCGAGCCGGTCCACTTTGACGGTGCAGGATTCCATCCAGGTGGTGGTGTCGTTGCTCGGGTTGAACAGCGGTTCGAACGCCGCGTTGCCGCCGCCGGGCTCCAGGCAGGCCGAGATGCCGATACCGGCAAGGCCGCCGCGGTCGCGGATGGCGTCCCGCCGGACGATCAGGCCTTCATAGTCGATCAGGTCGGCAACCTTCTGCTGCACCGTATGATAGTCGCCGCTGTCATAGGCGGTGCCGCTCGGGATGGTATAGGGGAATTCGTCGGCGCGTATGAAGTTGCGGCGGCGCAGCTCGATCCGGTCGAGATCGAGGAAGCGCGCGACCTTGTCGACCGCCGTCTCGATCGCGAAGTTGGTCGGCGCTTGCCCGAAGCCGCGCACCGCCACCTGCGCGGTCTTGTTGGTGCACACGGAAATCGCTTCATAGGCGACGCTGCCGATGCGGTAGGGGCCGACGATCGAGCCGACCGGCTTGCCCAGTTGCAGTGGCGCGCGGCCGGGATAGGCGCCGCAATCGTCCAGCGCCCGAATTTTCATGGACGTGATCGTGCCGTCGCCGTTGAAGGCGACCTCCATGTCGAATATTCGATCCGGGCCGTGGGCATCTCCGCCGGACATGTTGTCGAGCCGGTCTTCAATCAGCCGGACGGGGAAGCCTAGTTCGCGCGCGAGATAGCCGGCCAGAATCGCATGTTTCAGGCCGCGCTTGACGCCGTAGCTGCCGCCCACGTCAACATCCTGGTGGACGCGTACCTGGTTGCCCGCCAGGCGCAGCGACTCGGCGATCTGGTCGGAATATTTCGGCATCTGTATCGAGGCCCAGATATCCAACAGGCCGTCGCCCGGTTGCCATTGAGCGACCACGCCAAAGGTCTCGATCGGGACTGTGGAATTGCGCCCCCACTTGACGCGGAAGGAAAGGCTATTGTCGGCGGCCGCAAAATCATCCTCGACCGCGCCCCAGACAAATTTGCGATGGAACAGGATATTGCTGCCATGGTCCGGGTGGACCAGGCGATCGGCGGCCTCGAACGCTTCTTCCGGATCGACCACCGCGGGCCGTTCCTCGTAACGAACCGCGACCAGTTCGGCGGCGTCCTCGGCGATGTGCCGGCTGTCCGCGACCACCGCCGCAACCCACTCGCCGGCATAGCACACCGCTTCATGGGCCAGCGGATACCAGCGAATATTGGGCGCCGGGACGCCGTGCTGTATCGACTCGGTCGCGGCCTGCAATTGCGCGCCGGTCAGCACGGCATGCACGCCGTCGAGGGCAAGCGCCGTGTCTGCGTCGATCGACAGAATGCGGGCGCTCGCGTGCGGGCTCGCCACCAGCGCCACATGCTTCATGTCCGGAAGGTTGATGTCGGCGACATAGCGGCCCTGACCGGCAATGAAACGGCGGTCTTCCTTGGTCCGGCGGTGACGGCTCACATAGCGGTAGGGTTGGTCGGGCCCGCTCATGGCCGGTCGCCCGGATTGGTGCGCTGATTGAGCCGGTCGGCTGCGAGGCGAATGGCTTCGACGATCTGGCCGTAACCGGTGCAGCGGCACAGATTGCCGCTGATCGCGTCGCGTATCTCGTCATCGTCCGGGTCGTTGTTGCGGTGGAGCAGCGCTTGCGCGGCGATCAGCATGCCGGGTGTGCAATAGCCGCATTGCAGGGCATGGGTCTCCCAAAAACAATCCTGCAGGACGCTCAGCTCGCCGGCCTCATCGGCGAGACCTTCCACGGTGGTGATGTCGTGTCCCTCCGCCTGCACCGCGAAAATCAGGCAGGATCGCACCGGCGCGCCGTCGAACATGACCGTGCATGCGCCGCAGATACCGTGTTCGCACCCCATATGCGTCCCGGTGAGGCGCAGCGTATCGCGCAGGAAATCCAGCAGCGTGACCCGGGGTTCGGCAATCCCTTCGCTGGTCGCTCCGTTGACGCGAAGCCGGATGTTTCGTTCAGCCATGCGTTTGGCCTCCCGCAACGGCCGGCCCGGCGGCATCCAGGATCGCCCGCTCGATGAGCGTTCGCGCCATATGCCGTCGGCCGGCCGCGCTGGCATGCAGGTCGGATGGCGGGTCGATCAGGGCGCCGGCCAGCGCGGCGGCGTCGCGCGCCGTATTTTGGTCGATGGCGGCGCCAACCAAAGCGTTTTCGACCGCCGCAAGCCGCAGCGGCATGGGCGTCGTGTTGGCGACGGCGACCGCGGCGCGGCGGCAGACACCGTCATCGTCGAGCAGGAGCTGAGCCGCCGCCGCGACCACCGCGAAATCGCCGGCCCGCGGGCTAACCTCGTGGAAACCGACGCCGACCCGCCCGGCTTCGGTCCAGCGCGGGAAGCGGATGGCGGTCAGGCATTCGTCTTCTTCCAATGTGGTCGTCATCGGCCCGTCGAGGAAGTCGTCGGTGGCTGCGCTGCGTTCGCCATCGGCGCGCGCCAGGGTCAACTCGGCCTGCAGCGTGACCGCGACAAGAACGATTTCCGCCGACGGATCCGCATGCGCCAGGCTGCCGCCGACGGTGCCGCGGTTGCGCGTCTGGTCATGCCCGACGAAAGGCAAGGCCTTGGCGAGCAACGGCAGGTGCTGCCGGATGACTTCCGAGGCCTCGGCATCGGCCTGCCGGGTGCAGGCGCCGATTGCGACACAATCGTCTTCCAGCGTGATGTTCTGCAAATCCTGTACGTCATTGATGTCGACCAACAATGCCGGCCGCACCAGCCGCATCGCCATCATCGGCACCAAGGATTGACCGCCGGCGATGATCTTGGCGTCGGTGCTTCCGGAAAGTTGGCGCAGCAGTCCCGGCAAGTCGCGCGGGCGGGTGTAGTCGAAGGCGGCTGCCTTCATGCGGAGAGGCTCCCCGAGGCGGATTGATGCATTGCGGCTCGACCGCGGTTCTATCGCATTCGTAACCCCTATCTATAATAACGATGGTAGCGTTACAATTTGGTCGTGCGTGTGGGCGCTTTATTGGGCTGTGCGAGGCCGAAGAAGATGGTCGATCTGAATAGTATTCGTGAACCGGGAAGGCGGGCGCCGGCGGTGCCGCGCGAGCCGGTCCTCGATCCCGCGTGCTGGACGGCCGAGGAAATGCGCGCCGGTGCAGCCTATCTTTTCCATTTAACGCCGACGCATGTGGACGAACTCGCCGCGGCGATTGTTTCGGTGGAAGATGCAGCAGTGCCGATCATGGATATTTCGCGGAATGGGTTTCCCCTGCCGTCATTGGGCGGGGATCTTTCCGATTTGCGGCGGGAGATCCTGGACGGCCGCGGTTTCGTGCAGATACGGGGTTTCCCGGTGGACCGGTTCGATGCGGCGCAATGCGCCATCGCCTTCTGGGGGCTGTCGATGTATCTCGGCGAGTCGGTGGCCTCGCAAAATGCCAAGGGCCATGTACTCGGCCATATTTGCGATATCGGCCAAACGGTCGCCAATCCGAACCAGCGCGGGCCGTATTCGCACGATACGATTCCGTTCCATGTCGATTGCTGCGACATCGTCGGGCTGATGTGCCTGCATCCATCCAAATCGGGCGGGGAAAGCAGCCTCAGCAGCTCGGTCGCGGTATATAACGCGGTCGTCGAACGGCGCCCGGACCTCCTGGGCGCGCTGCTCGAACCCTATTACCGGGACCGGCGCGGCGAGGTGCCGCCGGGCATGCCGCCGTGGTACAAAATCCCCGTTTTCAATTTTAACGAAGGATATCTCAGCACGAATATCGAGCCGACCTATATGGGGTCGGCCGACCGGCACGATGGCGTGCCGCCGATGACCCCGCAACAACGCGAGGCGCTGACCCTGGTGCAGGACCTCGCCGCGGAATTGCGGCTGGACATCGCCTTCGAACGCGGCGACATGCAGTTCCTGAACAACCATGTGATCATGCATTCGCGGCGGGCCTTCGAAGATCATGCGGAGCAATCGGGCCGCCGCCATCTGCTGCGGATTTGGCTGCTGAACAAGGGCTGCCGGCCGTTGCCCGAGGCGTATTTTGCGCGCCACGGCGACCCGGCTGTTGTAGCGTGGCCCGGCGGTATCGTCGGTCCGGATACGGTGCTCAATGCGCCGTTGAAGGCCTTCGATACTTGACCGGCTGCATGGGTGGAATTAAGTAGGTTTTTCAGCATGAAGTTTATTTGCGACGCCGCCGATAAGAAGACCTGGTTCCGTATCGAGACCGAGGCGGAGGCCGAACAGGAATCTCAATTGATGGATCATGCGGTCAAAAAACACTTCCTGATCGAGCAGGAGAAAGCCGCCGGCACCTATACGCCGACGTCACCGATCTTCATCGAACAGAATATCGGCCTCAAGGCCCATATTCAGCGTGAGATGGCGCTTTTCCTGACGCTGCGGGACGCGGAAGGCGGCGGTCTGGCCACGGCGATGTTGCCGCCCGGCGGCAAGGACAATCCCGATTTCCGCATCGTCATTGTCGGTGTGGCCAACCGCGATCCCTATCCCGACCACGAGGCGGCGATCCGCGACCTGGGCGCGCATTTCGGCCTGACGCTCGACCGCGAGCGGTGCTTTCCCTACAACCGGTAAGGCTTGGCCGTCGTTCCATGCGGTGTCACTTCTGGCCGGAGGATAGAACCGGCAGGTAGCGCCGCCGGGTCATGGTTCGGAACCGCATCGCCAGCAGCAATGCCGCGCTGCCAAGCCCGAAAATAAAGCCGAGCCAGAGACCCGCGCCTTCCATATCCCCGGCAAAGGCGAACCAGAGGCCGCTCAGCCCGCCGACGCCCCAATAACACATGGCGGCAAAGACCATCGGGATGGCGGTATCGTTCAATCCGCGCAACGCGCCGGCCGCCACCGCCTGAATACCGTCCACCGCCTGAAAAAAGGCGGCGTAGAGCAGGAATGAGGTCGCCAGCGCTAAAACGGCGGCGCTGTCGGCGCGCGCGTGATCGAGGAAGATCGAGGCGAAGGCCGATGGGATGGCGAGCACCACCACGGTCATCACGCACATGAAGGCGAGGGTCAAGGCGATCGCCATCCAGCCGGCCCTGTAGGCGGCGGCTGCGTCGCCCCGGCCGGCTGCCTGTCCCACCCGCACCGTTGCGGCCTGGGCCATTCCCATGGGCACCATGAAGGTGACATGCGGCAGTTGGATCGCGATCATATGCGCGGCGACGACAACGGTGCCGAAATGGCCGGCCACGAAGACGGCGCTGATAAAGAATCCCGCCTCGAGCAGCATCGTGCCGGCGATCGGCAGTCCGATCTGGAAGATGCGGCGAAACTGATACCAGTCCGACCGCCAGAACCGGCGAAGAATTGCATAGCGGGCGAATGGTTTGTGAATGGCGGCGATCGCCAGGAGCACCAGAAACAGCGCCGCATTGACTGCCGACGTGGCGATGCCGGCGCCAACCAGTTCCAGCCGGGGAAAACCGAAATTCCCGAAGATCAGCGCGTAGTCCAGGAAGGCGTTTATGGGCACGCCGGCCATCATGACCCAAAGCGCCACCGCCGGGCGGTTTAGCGCCGAGACGAAATTCCGTAGCACGGCGAACCCGATTACCGACGGCAGGCACCATTTCAGCGTGCTCATATACGCGTCCGCATAGCCCAGGCTTTCCGGCGGCTGGCCGAGCGCCGCCAGCAGCTCGACCGTATAGTCGAAAAGGATGAGCGTCGGGGCGGTGAGGGCGATCGCGACCCAGAGACCCTGGCGTATCACGCGGCGCAGGGTACGGGGCTTGCGGGCGCCATAGGCTTGCGCGGCCAACGCCGCGGTCGCGGTAACCACACCGATATAGGCGACATAGGCGAGGAAAAAGACCATCAGGCTCAACGACGCACCGGCAAGCGCATCGGCGCCGAGCCGGCCGATCATCGCCGTGTCGGTAATCAGCATGGATACCCAGGCGAACTGGGTCAGCACGATTGGCGTGGCAAGTTGCGCCATTTCACGCAGCTCGATGCGCCAAAGGGCCAAGGTCTCTCCGCTTTTCAGCGCGCGGCTCGCGCCGTTTCTCCGCATCGTCTCAATCCGTATCAGAAAATTTCGTTCCAAAATCAAAAAGGGCGGATCCGAAATCCGCCCTTTGGCCATCGCCGATATAATCGGTGCTCGCTAAGGTCGGTTTCCATCACTCCGAATAACGCCGGCCGCGCCGAACGGCCGCGACCAGAGTCCCGGCAGCGGACGCATTGCCGCGCGGCGTGTGAGTGTCATGTGGAACGGCTCGCTCATGGCGCCGGTTATAGCGCCATGAGCCGGAGAAGAGAAGCGGCGAATATGACCATGGTGGAGACGGCGATGGGTCCAAAATTTTCCTAGACCATTTCTTGTTTAAATTGACTCAGGTGAAATGGTCTATCTCTTTGATTTTACGCAAATGCGTCGTCGCGAACCGTTTCGGTTCGCTCGGAATTTGCTCTAATCGTCGCCGGAGGCCGCGGCGTCCCAATTGAATTTCAAGGGTTTTTTGTCGAGGAACCGCTGCACCGCCTCGTGATGGTATTCGGAATTATGCGCCACCGATTGCGCAAAACATTCCATCTCGCCAAGCGCGCGAAAATCCAGGTTGAGCGATTGGTTCAGGATGTTCTTCGACAGGCCGATTGCCTGCCGCGACGCGTCCTTGAAGCGCGCGGCGAGGTCCATCGCCGCATTCATTAGGGTCTCGGTCTCGTGGATCGAATAGACGATGCCCAGCTCCTTCGCTTCTTCCGCATCGATTGAACGGGCGGAAAACACCAACTCCTTGGCCTTTTGCAATCCGACGATGCGCGGCAGCAGGAAGAAACCGCCGACGTCCGGCACCAGGCCGATCCGGCCGAACACCTGGCAGAGCCGGGCGCGCGGCGAGGCGAGGATGAAATCCGCCGTCAAGGCAAGATTGAAGCCGGCGCCGTAGGCCGGCCCGTCGACCGCGGCGATCAAGGGCAGCTCGAGGCTCACCAGTTCGTGCAACCAGACATAGATATTCTGAATGCGCCGCCGGCTCTTATAGGGGTCGGATTTTTCCGAAATGCCGCTCAAATCGCCGCCGGCGCAAAAGGCGCCGCCCGCGCCGGTGAGGACCGCCGCCGTCAGCGACTCGTCGTTTCGCATCGTCATCACGACTTGCGAAAGTTCCTCGCGCATCGGGATGTCGAGCGCGTTGCGTTTTTCCGGCCGGTTCATGGTGACCACCGCGACCGTGTCTCGGACTTCATATGTCAGTGTGTCATAGCCCATTGTTGCTTCTCCCCTGTGCGAGCGTGGTTCTATTGGCGCTTTGTGTTCCGGGGAAAATACGCAATTGGCCGGTGTCGTACAAATCGGCGCTGGCCTGTGCCGTTGGGGCCGGGGTTTAGATCGGTGTTAACGGGGCGTGCGGAGTGGCATCCGGTGTCACGATGCCGCCGCGGTCGCCGATCTCGATGCTGCCCCAACGTTGCGCATAGCAGGGCGGCAAAGGGCGTCCGTCGGGCGGACACAGCCATAGTCGCAAGAGATGACGCTTTCTGTCCGGCTCGGACCAGTCTTCGTAGTCGGTCCGGTCGTGCAGGATTTGATGGTTGTGCAGGAACTGCATGTCGCCCGGCTCGAAATCCATGTCCAGTCGATTTTCGTCGTCTTCCGCCATGCGATCGAACAGGTCCAGCGCGGCGGTCTGTTGCGCGCTGAGCTGGGGCACATCGTCGAAGCGCTGTGCCGATTCGATGTAACGCCGCACATAGTACGTGGTCAGGAAGCCGCCGTTCCAGTTGAAGACGGGCGTCGTGAAATAGGGCTTCATCCCGGCCGGCACTTCGCCGCGGCGGTCGACGTTGAAGGTTTTGAACATTTCGCGTGTCAGCGCCGGGTCCGCCGCCAGCATTTCGTTGTAGACGGTGACCGAACTGACCAGGCTGCTGAGCCCGCCGCGCTTCGCCTTGTGCAGACAGAGCAAACCGACGATGTCGCAGGAATCCGTGTGAAAATTTTGACGCCTGCTGGTCTGATAGACGCGCACATTAGGGTCGTCCACGTCATAGCCCAGATCGCGGACATGGCCGAGCAGGTGCCCCTTGCTGTTTTGCGAGACCGCCTTGCCGAGGTGAAGGCCAATGCCCCAATACGCCGTCGCGGCGGCAGCCGGCTCCATGCGGTCGACCGGAAGGCCGCGCATCAGAACGAAGCCCCGGCCGTTCAGGATTTCGGCACGCATCGCCAGAAGTTTCGGGCCGAGGCCGGGCAGCGGGAAATCCTCGCGCCGCAGCGTCTCGATTTCCCGAGCCCGCACGCCGGCGAGGGCGGTTTCTATCTCCGCGATCTCAACCGCCGAGAGGGTATAGATCCAATCCTGCGTGCGGCGCATCTCCGCGCCGCGCCATGCGGACGGCCCGGTGATCGGGCCGGGCGGCAGTGCGGTCATCGTAGGTGCCGTTGCGCTTTCATGGGTCCGTTCTGCGCTGCGTGCCATGGCGTCAGATGATCTCCTGCGTTCTGAAGTCGTCGACATCCGTCTGCGAATAGCCGAGCCAGCCGCCGAAGATCTCGTCATTATGCGCGCCGAGATCGGCACTCGGCTCGATCGGCATCAGCGGGCTGTCGTGGAACCGTAACGGGCTGTTCTGCACGGCGATGCGGCCGACGACCGGGTGGTCGATCCATTGCAGCATGCCGCGTTCGTGCAGGTGCTCGTCGTGCACGACCTCGTCCAAATCGCGCACCGGCGCGCAGGGAAAATCGTTCTTTCGTGAAATGTCGAGCAGTTCGTCCTTCGTGAGGGTGCGGGTCCAGCTTTCGACCAGCGTATTCACCTCTTCCAGGATTTCCGCGCGGGCGCTGTTGGTGGCGTAGCGCGGATCGTCCTTGAGCTCCGACCGCCCCATGACCCTTAAAAGATTGTAGAAATGGTTGTCGTTGGTGCAGTTGATGGCGGCATAGCCGTCGTTCGTCGGGTACACGTTGTAGGGTGAAATGGAGAGCCCGCCGTGCTGATTGCCGGTACGCGGTGGTGTCTTGCCGCCCATGCTGTAATACATGCCGAGGTTGGAACAGAGCGAGGCGTAGATGGCTTCCTGCATCGACACTTCGACCATCCGTCCTTCGCCGGTCCGCTCGCGCTCGAACAGGGCGGTCATGATCGCCGCGTAGAGATGCACGCCGCCGGAGAAATCGCATACCGCCGCCCCCGCCTTGAGCGGCGGGCTGTCCGGGAAGCCGGTTACGCTCATCACGCCGGACGACGCCTGAACGGTGAGATCCATCGCAAGGTCGTCCCGGCGCGGACCGCTCCGGCCATAGCCGCTGGAGCAGCCATAGATCAGCCGAGGGTTGGTCGCGCGCAGCACATCCCAGCCGAGCTGCATGTTCTCCATCGCATCGGGGGCGAAGTTCTCCAGCACCACGTCCGCTTTCTTGACCATCTCCAGGAACAATTCGCGCCCGCGCGGCGCCTTCAGGTTGAGCGTCACGCAATGTTTGTTGGAATTGAGCAGGGCGAACGGCACGGAATGCGCCTTGTGGCCGCCCCGGTGGCGCAAGTGTTCGCCGGTCCGGGGTTCGATCTTGATGACATGGGCGCCGGCCATGGCCAGCATGAAACCCGCATAGGGGCCGTTGTAGATATGGCCCATGTCGAGGACGGTAACGCCGTCAAGCGGGTAGGGTCTGTCGGACATACAGCTTAATTCCTTCCTGACTGATGGCGCAGCAGATGCCGTGCGATCACCATGCGATGAACTTCGGACGGCCCTTCGCCGATCCGCTTGATGCGGAGCTCCCGGTACCATCGTTCGAGCGGCAGCTCGTTGGAGACGCCGAGGCTGCCGAAAATCTGTACGCAGCGGTCGACCACGCGGCCCGCCGTTTCGGTGGCGTACAGCTTGGTCATCGAGGCATCGACCTTGATGTCCTGGCCGCTGTCGCCGCGCGCCGCCGCCTGGTAGGTCAATAGGCGCGCCGCGCGCAGCTCCACCTCGGAATCGGCGATCATCCATTGCACCGCCTGCTTGTCGGCGAGCTTGCTGCGGAAGGTTTCGCGCTGGTTGGCCCAATCGATCGCCATGCGCAACGCCGCCTGTGCGATGCCGATGACGTTTGCCGAATAGGGCAGCCGTCCGTTGACCAGCCAGTGTTCGGCCAGCGCGAAACCCTGACCTTCTTCGCCGATGCGGTGCTCGACCGGGATCTCATAATCGTCCAGCACGATTTCATAGGGGTAGTAGGAGCGGATCACCGGAATAGGCCGCACGGTGAGGCCGGGCCGGTCGGTCTCGATGATGAAGCAGGTGATGCCGTCGCGCCCGTCTTCCATCTCCGTCCGTGCGAACAGTACGCCCCAGCGCGCTTGCCCGGCGCCGGTGATGTACATTTTCGTGCCGTTCAGGATATAGCGGTCGCCCTTGCGGACGGCGCGCGTCTGGATCGACCGTCGGGGATCGGAGCCGCCGGCGGCTTCGGTGATCGCGACGAAGGGTTTTTCGCCGGTCGCGACGGCGGGGATGCCAAATTTCTCGATCTGTTCCGGCGTGCCCTTGAAAATGACGTTGGGTGGATCGGCGCCGATCGCGCCGCAGGCCGGCACATAGGCCCCCATGCGGCATTGCGCCGCTTCCTCGGCGACCACGACCTGGCCCAGCAGGTTCAAGCCGGCGCCGCCGAATTCCTCGGGCGTGCGCATGCACCAGATGCCGAGTTCGCGCGCCTTTTTCTGTAGCGGTTCAAGCAAGTTTTGCGGCAGTTCGAAGGCATCATGCTCGACCGCATCCTCGGCCGGACGGACATCGTTCTCCATGAAACGGCGGACCGTTTCCTGCAGCAGGCGCAGCTCTTCGGACAATTCCCAACTATCGTTTGGCGTCATTGCCACAGTCCCACAATCCCACAGTCCCAAAGTCCCACAAATCTAGCCAGCGTCTCCGGAATTTCTCGCGGCCATTCCAACCGTCTGTGCCAGCCTGGCAGGCGCCGCGACTTCGACCGGTATATTTTGGAAGGATCGGGCTCGTCGAGCTAGGCGCCGGTGAAATGGGCCTTCAATTTATGCACCGCCGCTTCCGCCGCGTCCAGTACCGGGCACTCCACACGGGCCTGCACCAGGGGCCGGGTCGGGCCCATGGAAAATTGCCCGAGCAGGATGGCGTCGCTGGGCGCGGATTGTTCCGCTTGTTCGACGACGAGCCGGTCGTGGCCCGCCTGATCGCCCTGTTGCAGCCGCTCGATAGCGCCGGAGGTGTGATGCGACTCGAAACTTAGGTCCTGCCCAGCCGCTTCGGCGCGCCGGGTCAATTCGGCACCGAGCATTCGGTTGGTGCCCGGGTCGGTCGCCAGCAATGTAAACCGATCGCCGAGAGTGAGAGCCTGGTCGATCAGCGCGTCGAAGGAGGTCAGCACCGGTATGTCGAATTCATCGCGCGCGGCGACGACGGCGGGCCCGAACAGCGATCCGGTCACCAGGATGGCGTCGGCGCCGCACCCCGCGCTGTAGCGCAGCAATTGGGCGATCCGGTCGAAATGCGCCGGCGTCAGCGACCGATCTTCGGCGAGGTCGATATAAAGGGATTGATCATAAACGCTGGCGGCTTGCGCTTCCGGCCAATGTTCACGAAGCGCGGATTCGACCGCGACAATCGCGGGAATGACCGAGTGAATGAGTCCGATGCGCATTGTCGTCATGCGGTTTCATAATGCGCTGACGCATAGTTGTCCACGAGACTGGAAGTCATTCAAATCTCAGAATGTCGTCGCCATGGGGCCGATTTGCGGGTATAGCTTGCGCCACGCAGCGGCTGGCGGCCGCATTTCCGAAACAAAACAGGGTCCCCTAAACGATGGCTGATCAGGTTCGCGCATCCCATATTCTTCTCATGTACGCCGGTTCCGAACGCTCGACCGCGACGCGGTCGCAGGATGAGGCGCTGGAGCAAATCAAACAGCTCCAAACCAAATTGCAGGACGGCGGCGAATTTGCCGACCTGGCGCGCGAGAATTCCGACTGTCCGTCGGGCCGCGAAGGGGGCGATCTCGGCTGGTTCGGCCCGGGCATGATGGTGCCGGAGTTCGATCAGGCCACGTTCGGCATGGAAGTCGGCGCCGTTAGCGACGTTGTCACCACGGCCTTCGGCTATCATTTGATCCACCGGACGGGTTAGCGCAAATCCCGAGCGAACCGAAAGGGTTCGTGACGATGTATTTGCTTGAAAACAAAGAGACAGGCCATTTCACTTGAGTCAAATTAAACGAGAAATGGTCTAGGGTCTGTGGACAATTACCTTGCGGCGATGATAGCCGCGACGAGATTTAAGTTAGCGGCATAGCTTGTATCTGTCTTGTCATATCGGGTTGCGATGCCCCTGAACTCCTTGATTTTGGCGAAGT
>JAOTYV010000282.1 GCA_029861675.1 Alphaproteobacteria bacterium | reverse complement strand
CCTGCGCGTCGACGATTGCCATGCGATTTCTCGGTAATTGCTATGGGCACACCGTAGCGTTCCTGAACAGGCAAGGGCAACCATGGTCCCGGCGGCGAACGCCCGGCAAACGGCGCCATCCTCGCGCAGCGAGGCGAACAGTCAGCCGGAGATTTCTTACCCTAACCGCGCGACGCAGTGCGTCTGGAGGAATCCGCGCACACGGTTGATCGTGCGTTCCTTCAGCTCGGGTGGAGACGTCCACGGAAAGACCGTGATCTCGGCGTTCGGCGCCAGCGAGGCAATGTCGACCGATGTCTGGTGCGGGTGTGCCGGAATGTCGTCCGGGAGCACGAGAATCGGGGTCTGACAATTGCGGATTACGTCGCGCGACACGCTGTAGAGAAAGTCGGGGTTCACCCGGTACAGGTTGTGCAGGTACTGATCGATCGCGTCTTGTTTCAGGTCGGGCCGTTGGGCGAGCAATTCCGGGGCCCAAATGTCCCGGCCGGACCGGTACATGACATCCGGGTCTTCCGGGTAGTGCCCAACGGACTGGCAGAATACCGCGGCGACGACACGCTCCGGGGCGCGTTCAATAAGCTTGCCGGCGAAGCAGCCGCCGATACAGTATCCCATGAAGGCGAATTCGCGAATGCCCAGGTGATCCATCAGCCCGAGCTGATCTTCGGCGAAGCCGCCCCACGGATCGTCGACGGCCAACGGCCCCGTACTCTCGCCGCCATTGGCGTTGCGCTGATCCATCGTGATGCAGCGGAAGTCGTCCTTGAAGACATCCATCGCGTTGATAACCGCGGTCGGCCATTTGTCGACACGCGAATCGAGGCCGCCGCCCGGGGTAACCAGCAGCGGAAAGCCGCTCCCGACCTCCTCGTACCGGATTCGGACGTCGCCCTTCTCGTAGATCGGCATGGTTGTCTCCTCCTTGCTTGGCTGGTGGTAAGCAGACACGGTTCGAATGCGTCACGCTTCGGGAATTCGGTTCGATTTTACGGCCTGTTCACTCCCAAGGGTCAATGCCGTTGGCCCGTGAGGTGCTGGCAACGTACCGGATATTCTCGTTCAAATTTGAACGGGTATACGGAAACTTGGGCTGTTGGATACTCAAGCTGATTTGCACTTGCGGCTACGAGAAGGCGTGTGGAGCGTTGCCTGGGAATTGACGTGGTCCCCCGAGAATTCCCCCAAATTAAGGTAGAGTCCGCCGATAGAGAGGAGACCGCCTAGTGCCGCCGGCACAGGCGAGCGAAGCGTCGCCGGTCAGCCGATCTCCAGCACGATCTTGCCCGTGTGCCCGGCGGTCTCCATCATCCGGTGTCCTTCCGAGGCGTCGGCCAGCGGGATCGATTGGCGCACCACGGGCTTGATCGTACCGTTTTCGATCAGCGGCCAGACTTTTTCGCGCAGGTCGCCGATCACTCTCGTCTTGAACTCTTCCGGCCGGCTGCGCAGCGTCGATCCGGTATAGATCAACCGTTTGAGCATGACCGACATCAGGTTGATCTCTACCTTCGAGCCCAGCGCAAACGCCAATTGCACGATGCGGCCGTCATGGCGTGCCGCCTTGATGTTGCGTTCGATATACGGCCCGCCGACGATGTCCAGAATGACGTCCGCGCCGCCGGCCTCGCCGCGGACGATGTCGACGAATTCTTCCTCGTTGTAGTCGATCACGCGGTCGGCGCCGAGTTCCGAACAAATTGCGCACCGGTCGGCGGGGCTGTCGGTCGCAAACACCTTGGCGCCGAACGCCTTGCCCAACTGGATCGACGCGGTTCCCAATCCGCCCGCGCCGCCATGCACAAGGAATGTCTCGCCCGCCTGCAGCGATGTGGGTGGCAGGAAGATATTGCTCCAGATCGTGCAATAGGCCTCCGGGAAGGTCGCCGCCTCAACCGGACTCAATCCCTTTGGGATGGGCAGGCAGTGGGTGGCATCGGCTGGCACGTACTCCGCGTAACCGCCGCCGTTGGTCAAGGCGCACACCGGGTCGCCCACCGACCATCCCTTGGCGTCCTTGCCGACCGCGATGACCTCGCCCGCTACTTCAAGGCCGAGCAGTTCGGTCGCCCCCTTCGGCGGCGGATACAGGCCTTTCCGCTGCATCATGTCCGGTCCGTTGATGCCCGCCGCTGTAACTTTGATGAGGATTTCATTCGGCCGCGGCGCGGGGACGTCGACCTTTGCAAGCTCGAGAACCTCGGGTCCACCCGGTTCGGTGATGACGATTGCTTGCATCGATTGAGGCAGTTTCTTGGCCACCTTTTCTTCTCCCATTTCAATTTCGTTCCGGGGCGGTTCGGGCCGGCAACCCGACCGTGCCTGATATCATGAACACCAGGAACGGCGACAGAGTAAAGGGCAGGGGAAAAATTGAGTCGAGGAAGTCGCCGCGCCGCTATTCCAGGCGCATGCCGAATTCTTCGCGGAATATGCGTTGTCCCTTCGGCGTGACCGTGACCGCGCGCGTGCCGTCTTTGCGGCGAATCCAGCCCTTGGCAAAACTGTGTTTGCAGATCGCGGTGCCGACGGCGCCCGCCAGATGCGACCGTCTTTCGCTCCAGTCGAGGCAGGGCCGGCACAGGATCCGCGCCGGCCGTTTGCCGTGACGGGTCAACAGCGCATCGACATCGATCTCCATCCGGCCCAGCAGCGCGAGTCCGCTGTCGGTGACCAGACCGGCATCGTCGGTCAGCTCGACGTGACCTTTTGTCACCAAGGCGTCCGCGAGCGCGACGCCCAAGCGGCCGGCAAGGTGGTCGTAACAGGTCCGCGCCGATCGCAGCGCCGCATCCCGCGGCCCGGTGGCGAGCGGCGGCCGCTTGGGCTCAAGCACCGCGGCCACTTGCATGATGCTTTCCATCATCCGCGCGACCGCCGGCGAGGCGAGACGGTGGTACCGATGCCGCCCCTGTTTTACCACGCTTAGTAGACCCGCCCCGACCATGCGGGCCAGGTGGTCGCTCGCCGTTTGCGGTGTGATGCCGGCGACGCGGGCGAGTTCGGTCGCCGTCAACGCCCGGCCGTCCATCAGCGCATGCAGCATTCCGGCGCGGCCGGGGTCGCCCGCGAGGGCCGCGACCTCGGCGAATTTGGCGTTGCTGGCCATTGTCCAACTCCTCGGTAAGGCGCGACCACTGTATGCGGTGCCGACGGCCAATGCTTCGGGTCTCACCGTAACATTCCCGGCGGACGCTGCGTAGAGTGCCCGCATCGTAGCGCCAGCAGGGAGTATGAAATATGCGGAACGTTGACTGGAAAAGTTTCGAATTGGCCCCGATCGAAGGCGGTTGGGAGCCGGCCGGCTACAACATCATTGGGGCGGACGGGCGCGAGTACGGGCGCTGGCGCAGGGTGCTGCGGGAACACAGTCACGGCCTTACCGTGATATCCCGCTACAGGGCCCCGCCGGGTAAGGCGTGGAAGATTATCGGCAAAGCCTCGGAACTGGGGGAAGAGGTCTACATTCTGGAGGGCGGGTATTACGACGCGGCGGGACGCGTCATTGCCGGGCCGGGCATGTACCGGTTCAATGCGCCGGGCGCGGTCCATGGGGGAATTTCGCGCGATCTTACGCTCTATATTCATTGTTGCAGCGGCGAGCCGGACGAAATCGTGTCGATCGACCTGATCGATTTCGAGCCTGTGGAACAGGTGTCGCTGGCGCTGTCGCCCGCTTCCTATTCACGCGGTAATAGTTCGAATCGTCCGGGCGAGGAAATTTAGGAGGCCGGCGCGATCGGTCTGGAAACACGCGGCGAGGCCGCATAAGCTCTCGTCCGGTCTCGTCAACTCGGGAATGCCGGATGGAATACCTTCGCGATCTCGCCAATGCCGATCCGCTGGCCCGGCGCTGGGGCAGGAAGTGCGACCTTGTGATGCTGCTCGGCCTCGGCAACGAAAACTATTTCATTCGGGTCCGGGGCGGCGCGGTGGCGTCGGTCGACGCGGACGATGGCAGGATACGGTCCTGGGATTTCGCCATCCGCGGGCCCAAATCGGCCTGGGACGCGTTTTGGGCCGCCGTGCCCGCGCCGACATTCCATGACCTGATCGCCATGCGCGCGTGTGGCCACATCACCATTGAGGGGAATTTGCGAAAATTCTTCGCGAATATCCTGTACGTCAAACGGCTGCTCGAATTGCCGCGGGCGAAGCGAGACGCGGCATGAGCGGCGCAATAATCGAGCCTATCGCCGGGCGGTACATGGCGCTGGACGTGTGGGGCCAGACGCACCGCGTGTACTGGGAGGAGGCGGGCAAGGGCATCCCGCTGCTGTGTCTGCACACGGCCGGGTCCGATGGCCGGCAGTACCGCGCCCTGTTGAACGACGCCGATGTCACCCGCGACTTCCGTGTCATCGCCTTCGACATGCCGTGGCACGGGAAATCCTCGCCGCCCGCCGGCTGGGAGATCGAGGACTACGTGCTGACCACGCAGAAGTATCTCGCGCTGATCCTCGCCGTCTCGAACGCCCTGGAACTGGACAAGCCGGTGGTGATGGGTTGCTCGATCGGCGGCCCCATCGTGCTCCATCTGGCGCGCCAACACCCCGACGCCGTGCGCTGCGTCATCGGCCTGCAATCGGCGGGGATGGCCAATCCCTATTACGATACGACCTGGCTGTACCGGCCGGATGTTCATGGGGCGCATGTGTGCGCGGGCATGGTGTCGGGTCTGATTGCGCCGACCACGCCGTCCGACCAGCGCTGGGAAACCTTGTGGCATTACATGCAGGGCGGACCGGGCGTGTTCGAGGGCGACCTGCATTTTTACACGGTCGAAGGGGACATCATGGAACACATCGATGAAATCGACACCGCCCGATGCCCCGTTTACATGCTGACCGGCGAATACGATTTCTCCTGCTCGCCCGAGATGAGCCGAATTACCGCCGAGGCGATTCCCGGCGCGAAGCTGCGGATCATGAAGGGGCTTGGACATTTTCCGATGAGCGAAAATCCGGAACAGTTCAAAACCTATCTAATGCCGGTGCTCGACGAGATACGAGGCTAACGATGCCCCTTTCCGCCAAACCCTACGGCGACACGAAATTCGCGACGGTCAACGGCAAGCGCATGACCTATCTCGACACCGGCGGCGAGGGCGGCGACACGATTGTCTTCCAGCACGGCAATCCCACGTCGTCGTACCTATGGCGGAACATCATGCCCCATTGCGAAGGCCTCGGGCGTCTCGTCGCCTGCGACCTGATCGGCATGGGCGGGTCCGACAAGCTCGAGGACTCCGGGCCCGACCGATACACTTACGGCGAACAACGCGATTATCTGTTCGCGCTGTGGGATCGGCTCGCGCTCGGATCCCGTGTCGTGCTCGTGCTGCACGATTGGGGCTCGGCCCTGGGATTCGACTGGACCCGCCGGAATGCCGACCGGGTGAAGGGAATCGTCTACATGGAGTCCATCGTCCGGCCGTTGACGTGGGACGATTGGCCCGAAAACGCGCGCCGGGTCTTCCAGAATTTTCGCACGGACGCAGGTGAACCGATGATCCTGGAAAAGAACGTCTTCGTGGAGCGCGTCCTGCCGAGTTCGGTCATGCGGCCGCTGAGCGAGGCGGAGATGGCGGTTTATCGCGCGCCGTTCGCCACACCGGGCGAAGACCGGCGGCCGACGCTGACCTGGCCCCGGCAAATTCCCATCGACGGAGAACCGGCCGATGTGGTCGCGGTCGTCGAAGAGTATGCGGCATGGCTGGCGGCAAGCGACCTGCCGAAACTATTCGTCAATGCGGAGCCGGGATCGATCCTCACCGGGCGGCAACGTGAATTCTGCCGAACCTGGCCGAACCAGACCGAGGTAACTGTCACGGGCAGCCACTTCATTCAGGAAGACAGCCCCGACGAGATCGGCGCCGCCATTTCGGATTGGTTGGCGACGCTTGGTTGAAGTCGATAACTAGGGTCTGTGGACATTTAATGGATTCACACAGACTCTGAAATGTGATTCAAGCTTCCTTTTGAGGGGAGTTTGCATGAACACGGATCGATTTGTCATTAGCGACGATACT
>JAOTYV010000045.1 GCA_029861675.1 Alphaproteobacteria bacterium | reverse complement strand
GCCCGGCCGCACGGGAAATCACGATGATGCCGTCGGCATCGACCGGCACGGCGCAACAGACTGCGTAGTCGGCGTCCTCCGCGATCATGTTGCGGCACGGCATGACGAGGTATTCATGCACATAGGGCGCGGCGGTGACAATCGCCTTGACGCCGCTGATGACGATGCCGTCCTTGCGGCGCTGCTTGATACGGACATAGGAGTCCGGGTTCGACTGGCGGTGCGGGCGCAGCGAACGGTCGCCCTTGCCGTCGGTCATCGCCACGCCGCAGGTCAGGTCGCGCTCCTGCACGGTGTGCATGTAATTGACGAAACGCTGATGGACATCGGTGCCGTTGGCCACGTCCATGCGGTGGGTCGTCTGATAGATCGCGTTCAGCGCATCGTGCGTCAGATAGCGCTGGGCGCACCCGCTCTCGCGGCAAACCAGCCGCACCGCTTCGAGCTTATTCAGCAAATCCTGCGTACTGCGGTTGATATGCAGCATCCGGTTCACGTCCTTGCCGCTGGTGTGCTGCGCGCCGATCATGATCTGCCGATAGTCGTTTTCCAGCGCGAAATCATAGGTAACGCCGATCGCGGCGACCCCCGGCGCCAGCCGCGGATCGTCGGCGACCGACGGCACTTCGTCACCATCGACATAGACCCGCGGTGAATATTCCCGCAGCGAGTCCCGAAACGCTTCCGCCGACATCAACATGGTGCGGTCCTCCAGTACTTAAGACGAAACAAATTACAGATTATCGGCGGCTCAATCCAAACAAAGCGCGTCACCCAATTCCTCCAGGTCCAATGCGGTATCGAGCGCCATCACCGCATCGAGTACGCGCTCGGCGCGCGCCGTACTGACCGCGCGGGTGGCGTTCGACCAGTATTTGCCGAGGATATCCTCCGCCGACAGGGGATTGGCGTCGGAGCCGCGATTGTACGGCTCGCGGTGGCGCAATTCCCGGCCATCCCCGGTTCGGATCACGACCTCGCCGGAATAGTACCGCGGGAAATTCGAGTCCTCGTCGACCGCGTAGCTCACACGGTCGCACAGCGCGAGGATTTCCGGATCGGTGAACGCATCCGGATCCAGTTCGTCGAGCGTGAAGCGGCCGCGCACCAGCGAGGCGGCGATGATGTAGTGGATGCTGAACTGGGCTTCGTAGGCGTTGGCCGGGCGGCGCTTGGCCTCCTCCGGCACGCACACGACCTGCACCTGACCGTCGCCGATCAGGCCGACGGCGGAGTCGATGTCATCCGGCGTCAACCCATGCTCGGCCTTGAGCGCCAATGCGGCGTCGGCGAAGGCGTGGTTGAAATGGCACGCCGGATACGGCTTGAACGCAACATTCATCAATTCCCATTCCTCGCCCAACCCGTTGGTACAGGTGGCGAGATCGAACGGCGCGTCGGCGCCGATATGAGTGCCGAGATGCAGGTTGAAGAGGCCGTAGCGGCCTTCATAGGCCTGTTTCGGCCCTGCAAAACCCTGCTTGGCCATCGCGGCCGCCGTGATGCCGCACACCCCGGCCCAGCCGGGATGCTGGCGTTTGGTCCAGGCGCCGTCGGCGAGGAATTCAAGACTGCCGCCGGCCATGCTGAGGGTGATACCCTGTGCCTGCGCGATCTGCTGCACGCTGAGGTCGGCGAGCCGTCCGGCCGCCAGTGTGCACCCAAAGGCGCCGACCAGACCGGTCGGATGATGGCCCGCCCGGTGCAGATTGCCGTCCACCGCCATGCCGATCCGCGAGCTTGCCTCGACCGCGATCAGATAGGCGGCCAGCGCCTCGGCGCCCGTGACGCCGTTCGCCAATCCGGCCCCGAGAACCGTCGGCACGGCGCTCGCCGAGGCATGGATAACGCCGCCGCTGTGGGTATCGTCGAAATCCAGGCCATGGATCAGCGTGCCATTGAGATGAACCGAATCCCGCAGCGGCAGCCGCAACGGCAGGCCGATTACCGGCAGGTCGCCCGCGCCGCCCAGGCCGTGCATCGCGTTCGCCATGCGATGGCCGAATTCATAGGTGGTCGACGCCAGACCGATGCCGAGACAATCGAGGATGTGCAGCTTCGCCCGTTCAACGACTTCTTCGGGTACGCGCGCCAGATCGAACCCGCCGGCGAAGACGGCGAGTTTTTCGGAAATGAAGGCGTCGGCGGCGGCTTCTGTAGCGGGCGAAAAGGCGGTCGGTTTGACGACGGTGTTCATGGATCCTGCTCCCACAAATATCGATCTCGATGGCGGCGGCGTTCGCGACCAAGGTATTACAAAGTTGTCCGGACATGTATGGCTTTTTCCGGTACCCGGCGCGGCCTATAGTGCCGCTTCCGCCCCGACAAGAAAACAGTCATTCACAGACAATCAAAGGAGCCCGACGGTGCCGGAAAGTCAGAATCAGGCCGCCAGCCAGAGGCCGCTCGCCGGCATCCGCGTGATCGATATCGCGACCTATATCGCCGCCCCCTATTGCGCCACGATCATGGCCGAATTCGGCGCCGAAGTGATCAAGGTGGAAATGCCGAAAGTGGGCGACCCGTGCCGGAGGCTCGGCACGGTCACCGACTGCGGCGACACGCTGGTCTGGCTCAGCGAGGCGCGCAACAAGAAGTCGGTGACGCTGAACCTGAAATCGCCGGAAGGCGTCGAGATGTTGAAGAAGCTGGTGGCGCAGGCGGACGTGCTGACCGAGAATTTTCAGCCCGGCACGCTGGAAGGCTGGGGTCTCGGCTGGGACGTGCTCCGGGCCGTCAATCCGCAACTCGTCATGCTGCGGGTATCCGGCTACGGCCAGACCGGCCCCTATAGCGGCAAACCGGGTTTTGGACGCATCGGCAATGCCTTCGGCGGTATTTCTTTCCTCGCGGGTGAGCCGGACCGGCCGCCGGCGACGCCCGGCTCGGCGACGCTGGCCGACTACATGTCGGGGCTCTATGGCGCGCTCGGCGTGATGATGGCGCTGCGCGCCCGCGACGCCAGCGGCGAGGGCCAGGAAATCGATATCGGCCTGTACGAGCCGATCTTCCGCATTCTCGACGAACTCGCCCCGGCCTATGACAAGGTCGGCTTCATCCGCCAGCGCATGGGCGCGCCGACCGTCAATGTCTGCCCGCACAGCCATTACGAGACCAAGGACGGCCGCTGGGTCGCCATCGCGTGCACCAACGATAAGATCTTCGCCCGCCTCGCCGAATTGATGGGTCACGGGGATGTCGCCGGCGACGGAAAATACGGCACGATCAAGCAGCGCGACGCCGACCGGCCGGGCGTCGATGGCATGGTCACCGACTGGACCAAGCGGCACAGCCAGCAGGAAGTCGTCGCGCTCTGCACCGAAGCCGAAGTGCCCTGCGGCATCGTCGCCGCGATCGACGAGATATTCGAGGACCCGCATTACGCGGCGCGCGGCAACATCGCCCGCGTGAACGACAGCCGCGCGGGCGAGATCGCCGTGCCAAACGTGGTGCCCAGACTCAACGGCACGCCCGGCGGCATCGACACGCTCGGCCCCGCGCTGGGCGAACACAATGCGGAAGTTTACGGCAAGCTGCTCGGCCTCGGCGCAGACGAGCTGACGCGGCTGGAAGGCGACGGCGTAATCTAAATCGCGGTCACGCCGGCTTTATGGCCAGGAAGGCGTAGCCAAACACTTCGAAAGCGCGGGCATTCGCCTCGCCGCCGGCACCGGCGAATGTATCCGCCGGCGGGCCGATCTCGATCCCGGTGAAGCCGACTTCCTCCAGCATCTTCCGCCAGCCTGCGCACGGCAGGCCACCGGCAATTCAGGCGGTCCAGAGGTCAATGTTGCGGATTGCGGCCTCCGGCACCGGCTTGCCGTTGGCGATGTCGGCGAATTGCAGCCGCCCGCCGGGGCGCAGCACCCGCATGATTTCCGAGAAGACCTGCTTCTTGTCGGAACAGAGATTGATGACCCCGTTGCTGATCACCACATCGGCCCAGCCGTCCTCGACCGGCATCTCCTCGATCAGCCCCTCGCGGAACTCGACATGATCGAGCGCCATCGATTTGGCCGTCGCGCGGGATTTCGCCAGCATTTCCTCCGTCATGTCGATACCGACGACCCGTCCGCTTGGCCCGGTCTTGCCCGCCGCCACGAAGCAATCGAAGCCGCCGCCCGCGCCCACATCGACGATGCGTTCGCCGGCCGCGACGTCATGGATCGAGAACGGGTTGCCGACGCCCGCGAAGGATTCGACCGCCGCATCCGGCAGGGGATCGACATCGGCCGCGTCGTACCCCAAATGCCGCGCAAGCGGCCGGCCCGTGTGGAAATGGTATGTCCCGTGGGGATCGACCGCGACCTCCCGGTACTTGTTCTTCACTTCTTCCCGCAGGGCGTCCGCATCCACGACCGGCGTTTCGGGTGAGAGTGTTTCGGACATTGTCGGTCCTCCTCTAGATCGGGATTTGACACCTAAACCGGCACTTCGCCCAGGAAGTTCTTCCCCTTCTCCCCCTCGACCGCATCTGCCAGCCAGCCATTCCAATCGGCCTGCGACGGTCCATAGGCAGTCGGGTCGCGGGCGACGCCGAGATCGTCCATGAACTTTTCGAAGGTTTTTACACCGGCGGTCAGGTCATCGCCGAAGACACCGGCCAGCCCCGCGTCGCACGTCGCGTCATGGCCGATCGCCCATCCCATCACCATCGGCAGCGAAAAGCCGCAGGCGATGCCGTGCGGCACGCCGTGATGCATGGTCAGCGGATATGACATCTGATGGGCGATCGAGGTGCGTGTCTGCGACAGCGCGATGCCCGCCAGCATGGCCGCGTTCGCAATACGGGTGCGGAGTTCGATATTGCCGAGATCCTCGCTCAAGGCCGGCAGAGTGCGCAATACGTCGCGGGCCGCCTGCACGGCAATCGGCTGAGTCACCACATTGCGTTTCACGGTCCAAAGGCTCTCGAGCGCGTGGCTCATCGCGTCGAGCGCCGTGCTGATCGTCTGATCCCGCGGCAGGCTCACGGTGAGTTCCGGATCGACGACCGCATACTCGGCATAGGCGCTCGGCGTGCGAACGCCCCATTTGCCGTCATTCGCCTTGTCCCAGATGACCGCCCCGATGCTGACTTCGCTGCCGGTTCCCGACGTCGTCGGCACGGCGATAATGCACGGGGCCCGCAATTCATCCGACCGCGCGCCGCCGCATTCCAGATGCTCCTTCAACAGCCCCCAATCACCGCCGGATACGGCGAGCGCCTTTGCGGTATCCATGGCCGAGCCGCCGCCAAGTCCGACATAGACTTCCGGCAATCGGTCCATTGCCGCCAACGCGGCGCATCCGGCTTCGACCTCCGGAAAATCCGGATTGGCCATGACATTGTCGATCACGATGGCGGCCTTGCCCGCCGCCTGTTCCAACCGGTCCACCAGCCCCGCGAAATAGGGCTCGCCATAGGTCACGACCGCGTATGGCCGGCCGGCGATCAGTTCCGGCAGCCGATCGAAACTGCCCGGCCCGAAGATGGCCTTCACCGGATTGAAAAACTCCCCCATCGGGCCCTCTCCCTCAGTAACGACGCCTCGGCGCCGTCTTATGCCGCCAGTAGCGGCGTGCCTTCCAGCGGTTTCGATTTCCGTCCGTCGACGCCAATGGGAATGTCGCCGAGCGTCGTCGTGCGAATGAGCTGACGGTCGAAATCGCTGTGCTGAATATCCCGGGGGGCCAGATGCGCGGTAGACCGGTTATCCCACATGGCGACCGATCCGGGCCTCCACTTGAAGCGAAGCGTGAACTCCGGCCGGGTGGCGTGGGACTTCAGCATCGCGAGCAGCGCCGCACTCTCCGTCGGCGTCAGCCCGACGATTTCGCGCAGGAATTTCGGGCTTACCCACAGCGCGCGGCGGCCGTTTTCCGGATGCACGCGGACGATCGGGTGCTCGCTGACTTTCTGGTTTGCCGCGATGCGCTCGGCAAACTCCTTGCTCAGCGTTACCCCGTCGTAGCTCATATAGGTGTGCACCCCCCGCAGCCCATCGACGAACGCGCGCAGGGTCGGCGACAGGGCGTCATAGGCGGCGGCCAGGTTGGCCCACTGCGTATCGCCGCCATAAGGCGGTACGACATTTCCCCAGAGAATGGTTGCGGTCGGCGGATTGATCGCGGGCGTCAAATCTGTATGCCAGCCGGTCCACGGGTCGAACTTCGGCTCGCCCGAAATCCGCGTCTTCTGCCGGCCTTTCACGACGCCATAGATCTCCGGGAATTCCGGATCCACATCATGGATGTTGTGGCCGCGGTTGAGGGCACCGAATTGCCGCGACATGGCCACGAAACTGGCCTTGTCCAACTTTTGATCGCGGAAGAAGATCACCTTCCATTTGACGAAGGCCGCCCAGATTTCATTCCGCTGCTGCGCCGACAAAGGTTGGCCCAAATCCGCACCGCCGATCTCGGCGCCGATATCGAGCGCCAGCGGCGTAATCGTGATCGTCTCCGGTGCGATTTCCGGTGCGATTTCCGTCTGTAGTGCATCCACCGTCATGGGGTTCCCTCCCTAAGAATTTATCCTGCCGCCCCTGCGCATATATTCCTTGAGGACACGGCCATCCGGCCGGCTTCCCTTCCACGATAGCCTGATTGACCCGCACTTAAAATACGGCCCCATCGAATTCGGACGCCGTGCCGTCCCTTTGTCGATGCGACCGGGCCGGGCCCGCTGCGTAATTGGACAGCGCCAAGCGCCGCGAACGCCATCGAATGGCCAAAACAACTGCATAGGTAACTCCGCCGCCTGCCATGGCAGGCGGAAATCCGCAGACAGGATCGACCGAACACGCCCAAGGAATAAGGCAAAATTATCCCGAGTGATTTAGGAATTAATCCATAAAAATGGCGTTAACTTTCTGTTAACTCTTCATGTGATTTAGTCCCGCCCAACGGCGAAGAATCGTCGAATTTCCTTTCAATAAAACATACTTAACGAAGAGGACCTCGCCATGAAACAGATAGCTTTACTGCTGCTGCTCTTCGGAATTGGAAGCGCTGCGCTGAATTTTGTCGGATATGAATTTCGTTTGTTGTCCTGGATCGATACCTGGGGCGAGACCGTCGGATGGGCCATTCGAGGCGCCCTGTTCGTGGCCGGCGTCGTTCTATATGTCATCGACATGCGGATGAATTCGGGTCATGGGGCGGACGAAGCGCCGCAAGAGACCCCTCATGAGGCCCCGATGGCCGCACCGCAGCCGGAGCCGCAGCATCATCAGCCGATGGCTGGCGGTCAGCCGCAAGGCCAATAACCGGCCAATTCGACGCGGTCGACGGCATTACCGTTTCGATATGACCGCGTTCCTAAAACGACTGCTGAACACCCTCCCGACCGACATATTTGGTTGGGAGGGTGACGGCAGGCGCTTCGACTACGAAGACAAGACTCCACGATGCAGGGCGGCGATTGAGCCTGACCGTTCTATTCGGCCGCCGGACAGACACTGCGATCCAGATTCCCGATCGAGGGATCACGGCATTGCTTGATATGGCGCAGCGCGTCTTGTGCGTGACCGGAGATACGGAAATCCGGGTTTCGCGCGGCGGCGCGTAACGCCGCCTCTCCCGGCGTTCCGAGCAATTCCAGCAAATGCGCCGCGGCGACGGCGACCGTCCCTTTCTCATCGCCCAGCATGCGGGCGAGCACCGCGACATCGCCAGTAGCGACATGTGGGCGCACGGCCTTGATCGTGACGGTATTCGTCGCCCGGGTAAAATGCCTCCCGAGTTGCAGGTTATCGAGTATGAGCCGACGAATTTCGCCATAACGGCCGGTGTACCCGTCATCGCCATTCCACAGCAGCATCCCGCCAACCGCGCCCAACGCGACGACCGCGAACATCAACCCGCCCCATACCCGCTTGCGTCGCATTCAAACCGCCCCGCATGGTCGCCGCCCCCTCATTGGGAACCCTCATATTGGCCGCACCAACTGAAAAACGATACTATTGCTTTCCCTTAGGAGACGCATCGACACACGGAGAACGCCCCGATGGAGCTACGCACCCGGCCCTTACAGGACAATTTCGGCCTGGAAGTGCTCGACATCGACCTCGCCACGCTCGATCGCGAGACCTTCGATGCGATCTATCACCTTTGGCAGCGCGATCCGCTGCTGCTGTTTCGCCGCCAGAACCTGACCGAGCGCGAACTGGTCGATTACAGCCGCGGCTATGGTGAGCTCGACCATATCGTCCGCGGCGACATGCATTCGCCGCTGCACCCCGAGGTGATTTACGTCACCGGCCTCAAGCGGCCGGACGGGACGCCGCTCGGCGGACTCGGCACCTATGAGTTGAAATGGCATCACGACCAGATTTACCGTCAACGGCCGGCCAGCGGATCGATCTTTCAGGCAGCCGAAGTCCCCGAAAACGACGGCAGGACGTCCTGGTGCAACACCGCGCTCGCCTATGACAGCATGCCCGACGATTTGCGCGCCCAGGTCGATGGCAAGCAGGCTACGTGCAAATACGGCCTGCAACCGAATGTCAGCTTCCAGCGCGACATCAAGGACAAAAAGAAGATCCGGGAAATCAACGATCGCACGCCGCCGGCCACCCACGACATCGTGCTGCAAAATCCGGTGACCGGGCAGCGGTCGCTGTATCTCGATCCGTTCAAGACCTTCGAGATCGAAGGACAACCGGAATCCAAAACGCAAGACCTCCTGGACGCCCTGTTCGCGCATATCCTGCAACCGGCGCATATCTATACGCATACCTGGCGCAACGGCGACGTGGTGATGTGGGACAATGCGCGGCTGCTGCATCGGCGCGACGCCTTTGACGAAACCGTGCCCCGCTTCGCCAAGCGCACCACCATCTTCTTGCGGCCGGACGATTTCGCGGTGCCGGAACCGGGCATGACGTCTTCTTGACGCGGCGCACAAAGAGGCTTACTTCGGCGCTTCTTTTTGCAAGGTGGTGGCGGCCGATCCGGTGACCTATTCGGTAAAAGAGATCTTCTACACGCTGCAGGGCGAAGGCGCACGGGCCGGCCGCGCATCGGTCTTCTGCCGCTTTTCCGGCTGCAATCTGTGGAGCGGGCGCGAGGCGGACCGGGCCACCGCGGTCTGTCGCTTTTGCGATACCGAATTCGTCGGCACCGACGGACTTGGCGGCGGCCGGTTCGAGACCGCCGGCGCATTGGCCGAAGCGGTTGCATCCTACTGGCCGGCAGCCGCAACCGGCTTGCCTTATGTGGTCTGCACCGGTGGCGAGCCGCTGCTGCAACTGGACCCGCCGCTGATCGATGCGCTGCATGGCCAAGGCTTCGAGATCGCCATCGAGACGAACGGCACCCTGCCCGTTCCCGGCGGCATCGACTGGATCTGCGTCAGCCCGAAGGCGGGCGCCGATTTTGTCCAGCAATCCGGCCATGAATTGAAGGTGGTGTATCCGCAACCGGGCATCGATCCCTTGGCGATGCTCGACCTCGATTTCGCACATTTCTCGTTGCAGCCGATGGACGGACCCGATATCGAGAACAACATGGCGGCGGCGTGCGACTATTGCCTCGACCACCCGCAATGGCGGCTCAGCCTCCAAACCCACAAAATGCTCGGAATCCGTTGATGACAAATGTCGTGACCATCGTAAAAAGCTTCGGATTCAGCGCCGCGCATTTCTTCCCGAACATGCCGGAGGATCACCCCTACCGCCGCATGCACGGCCATTCCTTCAAGGTCGAGCTGGCGCTGACCGGCATCCCGGACCCGAAATTCGGCTGGGTGCAGGATTTCGACCAGGTGAGCGCCGCGATCGCGGCGGTCCGCGAAACGCTCGATCACAACTGCCTGAACGATATCCCGGGTCTTGAATTGCCGAGCCTGGAGAATATCAGCATCTGGCTGTGGCAGCGGCTGAAGGGCGCGTTGCCGGCGCTGTCCTGCGTCACCGTCAGCCGCGACGCCAACGGCGAGGCCTGCCACTACACCGGACCGGTCGCGTAACATTCACTTTCATGAAGTCGGCGCCAGCCCGCTCCCCCACCCGGCCACCTACAGGATACTGGCATTGGGTGGCCGGGTGGGGGAGCGGGCTGGAACCGTAACCAATAGCCTAAACCGGGCGGTCGCCCTCGACGATGACGCGATAAAGCAGGCGGCGTTCGGACATGTCGTAGTCGGCATGGGCGCGGTGCATCGCGGCGCGGTTGTCGAACACAACCATGTCGCCGAGCCGCCATTCATGCCGGTAGACGAATTGCGGCTTGATCGCCTGCGCCAGCAGGTCGGCGAGGAATTCGATGCTTTCCTCCGGCTCCATGCCCTCGATCCGCTCGGTCTTGCTGATGTGGAAATAGAGCGCCTTGGTGCCGTTGTCCGGATGGGTTCGCACCATCGGATGCATCACGTTGTTGGAGTATTTTTCAGCATCTTCCGGCCGCGCCCGCGCGTTGCCGCCTTTCGTCACCTCGACCGCCAGATTGTTGACCGTCCTCAGTTTCGATAGCCGGTCTTGAAGGTCTTCCGGCAAGGCCGCCAAACCGGCCCGCATGTTGGCGAAGCTGGTGCCGCCGCCCTGGCTTGGCAGTTCGACCGCATAGAGCATGGTCGCCTTGGGCGGGCGTTCATGATTGGTGTGGTCGGTATGCCACATGGTCGCGCGCGGGATGCGTTTACCGTCCGCGCCCACGCCGCCGTCCTCGCTCGACACATACGCCAGATGCGGATGATCGGGACTTTCGAATTGCGAATAGTGCTGGCGCATGGTCGGGCCGAAGAGGCCCGCGGCCCCGACGAATTGGATCGGCTTCAACTCCTGCTCGCGGAACACCAAAACAACGTGTTCGGCCAAGGCGTCATTCAACGCCGCGCGCGTTACCGCATCGACCGGCGCGCGTAGATCGATGCCCTTCACCTCTCCCGCGATATGATCGCCGAGCGGTTCGACCGAAAATGCCATTCCGATCCCTCCGTTTTCCCAGATCGCCAAGCTTCCAATCGTGCAGGATCGTCAAACACAGCCGGCGATCGCGCAAGTTATTTTGCGCCGCCGCGCCCGCACTCGGGCCTGTCCTTCCGTTTGTAATAAACGAAGGGAAGAAGAATTCTCTTTTGCGGACCGGTCAATGGCCCCGTCCGGTCATACGGCATCACCGTATCGACTTCGGGATAACTGTAGGGAATGAACACCTTGTTCTGCGCGTAGCACTGAAGAAACTTCGGGTTTTCCACCAGTTCGATATCCGAGAGGAACCACGGATCGCTGACATCGCGGCCGTCCGCCGCGGCGAGGATGATGTAGTCCGGCCGGCGCGACAGCACATACGCGCCGTCCCCCTTATTGTGACCCGGCCAATGCTGACGGCGCAATCTAATCGCCGGGATGTCCCGGCGCGCGATCACCGCGTCGTTCAGCCCCAGCATGTCGATGAACCGCTTATCCGGATTATAAAAAGCCGTGGAGCCGGCGGTATTGAGCGCGATCAGCGCACCGGGTGGCCAGGCCTCGGCGATATACTGGCCGACGATGGTGCCCATGACCGCCGCTTGATCCCACCGCTTGCCGGTTACCACAAAGGATTGCAGAACGATCAGGGTGGACAGCGTGGCGGCCGGGATGAGCGGCCGCGCGATGCGCGGCAACACTTCGGAGGCGCCAAAACTGACCAGCATGGCAAACAAGGCCGCCAATGGCGCCAACAAACGGTATTGCGCCATGTGATCGCCGCCGACCGATGCGACATAGAGCGCATACAGCCCCGCGCTCGCGCCCAGATACGCCACCTCCCGGCGGTACCGGCCCCGCCAGCCGAACACGCCGGCAACCAGCGCCAGGATTGGCAGGAGGGGCGGTTGCAGCGCATAGAGCGCAACATATTTGAGGCCTTCGAGCAGGTTGGCCGACGCCTTCACGTAATAGGTGTTCGGCAGGAATTCGCCGTAATACGCATAGCGGAATGCCAAAAATCCGATGATGAACGGCGCGCCACACGCGGCGAAGCGAAAGGCCCGGAAGAAACCCTCGCGAAAGGAACCCGACCCCAGCAGGATGACGAGGCCCGAGATCACCACAAAGATCGCGCCGTCCTGGCGCGTCATCACCGCCAGCGCCGCCACCACGCCCGCCAGCGGCAGCCATTGCCAGGCGCGCGGTTGCTTCAGCGCCATCAGCACGCACGCATGCAGGGCGAAGACCAGCGCCCCGAAGAGCGGGCCTTCCAACCCGCCCCAGACCCAGACCAGGAAAGGCATGCTGGATATCGCGAACGCCCAGCCGACCAACGCCGCGTCGAGCGGTACAAAACGGCGCATCGCCGGCAAAAAAGCTGCGGCGATAAACGCCAGGGCCGAAAAGCCGGCAACCCGGGTCGACATCATCGGTTCAAGCCCGAGGCTTTGCAGGGCGGCGGTGAGCATCACGAAGAGAAAATTGGTAAAGCCCTCGACGCGCTCACCGGGATTCCAGGCCAGTTCGCCATGCGTAAGCAGGTTGTGTACGTAGCGAAGACTGATGAAGGCGTCGTCTTGATAATAGAACCGGTAGCTGTACAGAATCCAAACCGCCATCACGACCGCCACGGACGCAAGCAGCAGGCTCGGCGACAGCGAAAGGCTTTCCCCTTCGCGCCGATTTTCCGCTCCCACCGAGTTGGCCTGCGTGCTCATCGAATCGCATTTCCGGATGAAGGTTCTGATAAATCCGAACCAACGGCACGGTTGTCGGATCGCCCGCCCTAAGGGGCCGGATTAGCATCGCCAGCAAAGGTTTAGATTTTCTTCACAAATCCCGGAAAATCCGGGGATTCCATACAGCTCCGTCAGCGCCACCATGTCGGGCCCGTGCCATGCCGCCGGACAGGCGTCTGCGCCGGAACCACGTGTTCGTGCTTCGGACAGATCTTTTCGTTTACCGGATGGTCGACGGCCCCGTCACGCGGCCTCGCGGATCTGGCGCAGCGTTTCGAGCGTGCGCTGGGCCTTGTAGACGATCGGATAGTCGATGAAATAGCCGTCCATTTGTATCGAGGACGATCCCTGCCGCTCGGCTTCCGCAAAAGCCGCGATGACGCGCTCGGCGAAATCGATTTCCGCGTCACTCGGCGTGAAAACCCGGTTGACCACTTCGACCTGCGGCGGATAGATGCACATTTTGCCCTGGAAGCCGATCTGTTTCACATGGCGCGTCGATGCCTCGAGATTTTCCAAATCCTTGATATGAATCCAGACCGTGTCGAGCGGCGGCTCGATGTCGCCAACGCGCGACGCTATCACCATTTCCGCCCGCGCGGGCTCCAGTTCCGCCTCCTCGATCGTCCACTCCATGTTCATGTCCAGCGTGTAGTCGCCCGCGCCGAACGCCATGCGGCGGACCCGCGTGCCGGCGCAGGCGATCTCCCGCGCCGCGGCAATGCCCTTCCCCGTCTCGATGATCGGAATGATGTCGATGCCGCCGACCGGCAGGCCGCGCTCGCGCTCCAGGCTGCCGACCAGCCAGTCGAAGGACCGCATTTGATCGGCGCTCTCGCACATCGGAAAAATGATGCCGTCGAGCCACGGCCCGACGATGGCCGCCGCATCGCCGTAACAATATTCGGTGTTGTACGAATTGACCCGGACATAACCGCCGCCCCGGCGCGGTTGCTTCAACGCCTCGACCACCGTCGCCCGCGTCGCCACCTTCTCGGCATTCGCCACCGCATCCTCGAGATCGAGAATCACATTGTCCGAACCGCAGCCGAATACCTTCTCGACCTTGCGCGGGTGGTTTCCGGGGGCGAACAGGAAGGTACGATAGGCGGGCATCGACGATCTCCGACGGGTTGATTGCAGATATTCCGATCATGCCAAACCCGCTCCCGGAGAACAATCGGGTTCGGGCCGTCGTGATCCCGGCGCGCCCGTCGGCATTTGGCAGATTTATTATCGTAAAACAATCATTTTTTATTGTATTTTCCGAATAAATAGCCTGTATTACGGTCTGAGCCAGCGAGTCACGAGGCCTGCCATGTCGAATCTCGTTCGCATCCAACGGATTAGCCGCGTCATGCGGATCTGCTGCACGATTATCGCCTTCGCTATCCCGCCCGTGCTTGCCACCATGTGGGCAACCTTCAGTGTCTGGGCGCCGACTCACCCGGAACTGGCCCATATCCGCCCCCTGCCCGACCCCATGCCGCCGGCGTCCCTGATGCTGGGGTTTGCCATATCCCTGATACCGGGCAGCATTTCCATCTATGCGTTCTGGCGCCTGCGCACCTTGTTTGGCCTCTATGAACAAGGGCAAATCTTCACTGCGGACTGTATCCGTTCGCTTCGTGGTTTCGCCATCGCGATCATTTTGTTTGCCGTGGCGAAACCCTTCGCGAATGCCCTGTTGAGCATGGCGCTGACGTTCAGCAATCCGCCGGGACAAAAGATGCTGTCGATCAGCGTGGGATCTTCCGACTTCACGACCGCCTTCATCGGCTGCGTCTTCCTGATCATCGGCTGGACGATGGACGAAGGCCGCGAGCTGGCGGAAGACCAGGCACAGATCGTCTAGCGGGCCGAGACCCGATCCAATGCCGATCATCGTCACGCTCGACATCATGCTGGCGACGCGGAAGGTCAAATCCAAGGACCTTGCCGCGGCGGTCGGCATTACCGAACAAAACCTCTCGCTGCTGAAATCCGGCAAGGTCAAGGGCATCCGCTTTGCAACGCTGCAAGCCATCTGTGACCATCTTGATTGCCAGCCCGGCGACATTTTGAGATATCAAAAATCGGACCAAGAATGATACGATACTGGCACATCGCCCATGGTCTCATCCTCACCGCAATGCTGGCCTCCATGCTTGCGCTAACCGCTTGCAGCAAGGAGCAACTACGGCATTTCTCCCACGATGTGTGCGCGCGAACCGGCAATTGCACCAACTATGGCAAGGGTGGCGAGCCGAACGAACGCTGGGACCCCTGATTCGGCAAACATCCAAAGCAGGCACAGCGCCGGAGCGAAAACCATTCCATCGAACGCAAATACCCGCATGATGCCGAATGGCGGCACCAGCATGGCAATCGAATGCCCCCTCAACCGGACTCTAACTTACGCGACAACACCAGCGCTTTTTACGAGGAGCTTGCCGCGTTCGACGATTTCGAGGGCTTCACCGACCCGTCGCGCTACCGGCCGTTGCCGGCGGATTGGCAAGTGGCGCTGGCCGATATTCAAGGATCGACAAAGGCGATTGCCGAGGGCCGGTACAAGGACGTCAATATGATGGGCGCGGCCTGCATCACCGCCGTGTTGAACACCCTCAAACAGTTTCATCCCGTGTCCGACATTCCCTATGTCTTCGGCGGCGACGGCGCCGCCTTTGCCGTGCCCGGCTACACGGTGGATCGGGTTCGCGACGCCCTGACCCGCACCAAGACTCTTTGCGAGACGCGGTTTGGACTGGCGATGCGCATCGGCATCGTGCCGATCGCTGATCTGCGGGAACTGGACCGCGATATCCTGGTCGCCAAGTTCCGCCTCAGCCCCGGCAATCACCTGGCCCTGTTCAGCGGCGGCGGTATCGAACTCGCCGACAAATTGATCAAGGACGAGGCTGCCGGCGCGCCCTATCGCGAGGCAGCGACCGGCCCGGGCGACATGCCCGATCTCGCGGGTCTCACTTGCCGCTGGGCGCCCATCGGCGCGCGAAACGGCAAGATTGTCTCGGTATTGGTGATGTCGACCGAAACCGACCCGGACGCGCGGGTAGCGGTTTTCCGAAATGTCATCGCCTGCGTGAACGAAGCATTGCAGCAAAATTTCGGCGATCTTTCACCGTCGACCGATGCCGGACTGCGCTTTCGCTGGCCGCCCGCCGGACTCCGGACCGAGGCCGGCGCCTCGGCCGGCCCGGGACGCTTCGCGTATTTAAGACGGCTCGCCGCCATCCTCGCGCAAAGCGCCCTGCAATGGATGCTGCACCGTGCCGGCGGCAAGGCCGGTTCCTACGACGCGCCGGCCTATAAGGCGGAGCTGATCGCCAACACCGACTTCCGCCGCTTCGACGACATGCTCCGGCTCGTGCTCGATTGCAGCGCCGAGCAGGTGCAAGCGCTCGACGACTGTCTCGGACGCATGCGCCGCGACGGCGGCATCGCCTACGGCCTGCACGCCGCCCATACCGCCTTGATGACCTGTCTCGTGTTCAACCTGGAAAAATCCGAGCACGTCCATTTCCTCGACGGCGGCGACGGCGGTTTTGCCGAAGCGGCGCGACACATGAAGGCGCAGTTGGCGGAACGCGGATGATCTCCGGGCTGTGGACGAGCGCGTCCTATTTCGGTGGCGCGACCCGGCTCAGGAATTCGATCGCCGCGCCGGCGAAGTTGTCGTTACGGTCGCCGGCGACCATATGGGCGGCGTTGTTCACCTGGACATATTCCGCATGCGGGACCTGTTTGAGGAAGCTCTGCGCCCCTTCTTCGCTCAGCACATTCGACAGGCCGCCGCGAACCAACAGTGTCGGCAGCGTCAGGCGATCGGCGCAGTCGTGCAGCCGCTGCCGGTAGTCGGTCTCGTCGCGCCATTTCTGGCGCCGTGCCGGATCCCAATGCCAGTGATATTTACCGTCCGCGCCGCGCCGGATGTTCTTGGCGAGGCCATCGAGCGTGCGCGGCCGCTTGCGGTGCGGCTGATAATTCGAGATCGCCTCGGCGACTTCCTCCAGGCTGTCGAAGCCTTCCGGCTTCTGGTTCATGAACGCCATGATCTCGGCCCGGCCTTCGGGTTCGGTGCGCGGTGCGGTATCGACCAGCACCAGCGCGGCGGCATCCACCTTACCCTCGCCGACGGCAAGGAGGCTGACTCCGCCGCCCATCGACGCCCCCACCAGGATCGGGCGTTGCGCGCCGACCGCCGCGATCACGCAGCACAGATCGTCGACCATGAAATCGGACCCGTAATCGTCCGCCGCCGCCCAGGCGGAATCGCCATGGCCGCGTGCATCGAAGGCGATCACGTGATAGCCCGCCTCGCCCAGCGTCTCGCCCGCGCCCTTCCAGGCATGGCGGGTCTGCCCGCCGCCATGCTGCAGCACCACGAGCTGCCGCCCCGGCTCGCCCCAACTGTCGCCGGCGATCTCGAGGCCGCCCGCCCCGGCCCAATTATGCATGGGAACCGGTGTTCCCGGCAGCCGCTCTCCTGCGCTCATCCGATGTCGATCCTTTCGAAAGAAGCGCGGCCCCGGACGGAGCCGCGTATTGGTGTCGCGGCCATTTTACCGCGAATGGGGCGGCGAAGGAAATTCGAGGCCTCGGAACTTTTCGACCATGGCGTCAGGAAATTGATTATGGTCTGCATCCGTCGACCGGAGCCGGGCCCGACCGGCCGGCCCGGATGAGCAGTCACGTGGGTCTTCGCAACGAACGCTGTGCGAACCCCGCAATACATGTGCAGGCGTCACCATGTACTACAAGGTCGTTGAAAGTTTTGGTCCCGAAACCGGCGACAAATGGCAAAGCTACATCGCGTGGCGCAAGTTGGCGCTGACAAGCTTTGAGTCGGTCGATGGAATTCTGCGACCTGACCTTTTCGAGCCTAAAACAAAGGACGATTGGCAGAACTGCGTCAATGCGGATTTCAAACTCGGCCTGATCACCAGCCTCGCCTATGCGCGGAACGTACTGGAGCGCTATGAAAACGCCGATCTCATCGGCGTCGAAATCGAACTTGACGACGGATATGTCCCAAAGGACGGATTGCTGGGCTTCGATATCATCGATGGGTATTGCGATGTTTCCCTCGTGACCAATTGGGGAACCGATGAAGAAGACTGTGTTAGCGAATACGTCATGCCGAACGGGTTGATCGGCGAACTGACGCGCGCCCTGCAGATCCGCAATTCACTTCGGGCAAAGTTTCCGGAGGATTCCCACGCGCAAAAGTGCGAAGTGTGGGCGATCTACCGGGTAGACTCGTGACCGGGTCGTCCGGCGCAGTTGCAAGGCCAGATTGACGATGCGCCCGTCAAGCAAGTTTTGGGACAGGCTTGCAGACCGCTATTCGAAGCGGCCGATTGCCGATGAGGATGCCTATCGGAAAAAACTGCAGATCACCCGCGAATATTTCCGCCCGGATATGGAGGTTTTGGAGTTTGGCTGCGGGACAGGATCGACGGCCATCGCCCATGCGCCCTATGTGAAGCATATCCGCGCCATCGATATTTCGTCGAGAATGATTGAGATCGCCCGAGGCAAGGCGGCCGCCGGCACCGTTACGAATGTGACGTTCGAACAATCGAGTATCGAAGAGATCGTCGTTCCGGAAGCGTCGCTGGATGCGGTATTGGGCTTGAGCGTCCTGCACTTGCTGGACGACAAGGAAGCGGCCATCGCCAAGGTCCATGAAATGCTCAAACCGGGCGGCATATTCGTCACGAGCACCGCATGCCTGGGAGACTCGATGAAGTTTTTCAAATGGATCGCGCCGATTGGCAAATTTCTGGGCTTGATGCCCGCGGTCAGAGTCTTCACCCGGACGGAGCTGGAAGACAGTTTGACGACCGCCGGTTTCGCTCTGGACCATCGATGGCAGCCGGACAAAGGCGCAGCCGTCTTCATCGTGGCGCGCAAGGCCGGATAGCCTCGCGGTCCTTCGAGGTGCCGCACGCGCTTTCCAGACCCCGCACCGGGGCGCTAGAGTCTCTGAAACACACTTGCATTGAGGGAGAGCGGCATGAGCGGATTACTCGACGGACACCTGGCCGTGGTCACCGGCGGCGCCTCCGGCATCGGACGCGGCATCGCCATGGGCTATGCGGAACAGGGCGCGGAGATCGTCATCCTCGACCTGGACCCGGACGCGGCCGACATCGTCCGAAAGGAAATTGCCGAGGCCGGCCATGCGGCCCACTGCATCGCCCTCGACGTTCGCGACCGCGACGCCTGCGTGACCGTCGCCCAGCGCATCGCCAAGGAAATCGGCACGATCTCGATCCTGGTGAACAACGCCGGGATCAACCGCCGCACGCCCTTCACCGGCGATCGGGACGCCGTCACCAAGGATTGGGACGACATCATCGGCATCAACCTCGACGGCATGTTCAACGTGACCCACGCCTTCCTCGACCAGTTGCGGAAAACCAAGGGCCGCGTGGTCAATATCGGCTCGATCCAGTCCTTCATGCATGTGCGCACGCCGAACTCGCTCGCCTACACCACGTCGAAGCACGGCGTGCTGGGCTTCACCCGCGCGCTCGCCGCCGAACTCGGCAAGGACGGCGTGCGGGTCAACGCCATCGGCCCAGGCCTGATCGAAACCCCGCTCAACGCCGAGGCGCGCGCCAACAACCCCGGCCTGATTCAGATCTTCCTCGACCACACCCCGCTGGGGCGCGCCGGCAAGCCGGAAGACATCGTCGGCCCGGCGGTCTTCCTGGCCTCCGACCTCGCCGGCTACGTCACCGGCGGAATTCTGATGGCGGATGGCGGGTATCGCTCGATTTGAGGGTGTGGGCGGATGGCACGCGTGAACAAAAAAGGACGATGTAAATGACCAGGGAAGCATTTGCCCAAGCGAGTTTTACGCCGTGGTGGTGGGAATGGGCGCCACGGCAAGAGCGCCGGGAAACGGATCTTCCGGCGAGCGCCGACACGGTAGTTGTGGGTTCGGGATTCACCGGCTTGATGGCGGCGCTCACGCTTGCGCGCGGCGGGCGGCAGGTCGCGCTGCTCGAAGCGGAAACGATCGGTTATGGGGCGAGCAGCCGTAACGGCGGACAGGTCGGCAGCGGGAATCAAAGGTTCACGGTCCAACGGCTCATCGAATTGTACGGTGCGGAGCGGGCTCGGGCTCTCTTGCTCGAAGGCACCGCGGCACTGGATTACGTCAAGAGCTTTATCAAAGACGAGCGGATCGAATGCCATCTGCGCGAGGCGGGACGTTTCCGCGGAGCATCCCGACCGGCGCATTACGAATCCATGGCGCATGATATTGAGGACCTGCGAAAAATCGCAGGAGTCGAAGCGTACATGGTGCCACGGGAAGACCTGACCGACGAAATCGGCTCGGACCTTTATCACGGAGGGAGCGTGCTTCCCGGCGACGCATCGGTGCACCCGGCGCTCTATCATGACGGGCTGCTGGAGCGGGCGGAATCGGCGGGTGTCGATTTGCATTCTCACACGCGGGTCGTCGGACTCGAACAAACCGATAGCGGCGTGATCGTGCATTCCGATAAAGGCTCGATCTCATGCCGCGAAGCGGTCGTGGCGACAAACGGCTACACCACGCCGGCGACGCGCGATCTCTACGACCGCATCGTTCCGGTGGCCTCGGCGATAATCGCGACGTCGGAACTGTCGCCGAACCTTCTTACGGACCTGATGCCCAAGATGCGCGTGTACGGCGATACGTTGCGGGTCCATCACTATTACCAACCTTCGCCGGACAATAAGCGTCTGTTGTTCGGCGGGAAGCTGAAAGGTCGCGCGGGAACCACGAATCCCGACGATTTCTCCCATCTCTACAAGGAAATGCTCGATGTCTTCCCCGCGCTGAAGGACACGGCGATCGATCATTGCTGGTCCGGCTATGTGGCGTTTACGCGGGACACCCTGCCGCATATCGGACAATCGGGCTCGGTGTTTTACGCGATGGGCTACAACGGCTCGGGGGTCGCCCGCGCCTCGTATGCCGGTTGCCAGCTCGCGCGTCAGATGCTCGGAAGCACCGACGCGCTGTCGGCGTGGACCGAGCTTTCGTTCGAGCGCATGCCCTTTCGATCGTTCGCCCCTCTTGGTGTCAAAATTGCGATGACATGGAAACGGTTCCAGGACTCGTACAGTTGAGGTCTACGACGAAAATCGTCGGCCCGGCGGTCTTCCTGGCGTCCGACCTCGCCGGCTGCGTCACCGGCGGTATCGCGATGGCGGATGGCGGGTATCGGTCAATTTGAGGGGATAAAGGCAGTATATTTAGATTAGGGCAACGCATTCCGGACGCACACCGCGGCGATCGAAACCATCTATGCATTTATCTCGGCCCGCCCACGGCCGCTTGCAGTGCCACCGTACGAGGCGGAGTCCGTTTTTCATCGGATAATGTTTAGTCGGGCAACTGACGCCCCTTTAGCATTGTCGCATCGAAGCTGACGCCATGCGGCGTTGAAAGCTCAAATTTAGACGGATCATCACTCCTTGCGACCCTTAAACAAATTTTCTGCGGCCTTACTTTGTACCGGCACAGCATCCCCAATTTATTGAAAAACCATACCTTGCGAAACGTTTTGGTTGGATGGTAGCCCTTGACGAAAGCATAGCCGTCCTCGCCAAAATAAATAAAAATACTGCTGCCGAAAGCCGGGTGGCGAAAATTCACAGTGTTGCCAATGACGGTCTCCATAATTTCTGCCTTGGAGAGGATTTGGCCAAGCCCGGCAACCGTCGAATGCGGTGTGCCCAACGCCGCCGGGTCCTGTTTCATGCGGCGTTCGAGAGCGGCGATGGTATCGGTTCTATCCTCGCACTCGGCCCACGCTGCCTGATCGCGGTCCCGCGATTCATGAATTTGCATGGAGCAGTCGCCATGGGGCCCCTCTGCTTTTAGTGCCTCGATTCGGTCGCGCAAGCGCACGGTGGTCTCGGCATTGGGTTTCGCCGCCGCGGTCGGTGCCGATGCGTGCTCAGGCAGTTGGCGCCCTTTCAAAATTGTCGCTTCGTATTTGACGCCGGCTTTCGGGTTCGAAAGCTCCAATTTGTCCGGGTCGTCTCTTTTTGCGATCATCACACAGTGGTTCTTACTGTTTCGTCCGGTCGTTCTGCACAGCATCGCCGATTTATTAAAATACCAAACCTTTTGAGCTGTCCGAGGCATCGTGCGGGCCCGGGCGGCAACTGTGCCGTCCTGGGCGAAATAGATGAATAGATCATCACCCTTTCGTAGGTGTTTACCGTTTCTCAACGCAGGAAATTTTAAGGTGTTGCCAACCACCGCTTCCCGAATTTCGGCTTCGGAGAAGAACTCGCCGAGACTGACCGAAGGCGGTTTGGGTTTAGCACTCGGCGGTGGAGGCCGCATTGCAAGACGATTTTCGCGCTTGAGTTCGGCAATACGCGAGCGCGCCCCGGGAGCGAACGCGCTGTTCGGATATTGTTTCAGAAATCCCTCGAAATCTGTTGCTTCCCGGCTCTGCTTGATCGACTCCCAGATTGCCAGTTCGAATTGCCGGTGATCGAAAGTGGGTGCAGCAGGCTTTGGCGGCGCTGCGGGCCGCGCCGAGACACTCACCGGCGGGGATCT